>JAICMS010000059.1 GCA_025929075.1 Propionibacteriales bacterium | reverse complement strand
GGCCAGCCGGCGATCGCGGCGGGGTCGACCCGGAATGCCTCCGCCGAGCGTTCGGCAGTCGGCAAGCAGAGCCACCCGCCGGCCGCGTCGAGCGCGGTAAGCGCCAGCACCGGTCGGAGCAGACCGAGAGCCCCTGTGTTCATGTGTTTCCCATCGTTTGCTTTCGTTTGCCTTTTATAGCCTCCACGTCCACTCCGCGCAACAGCAACGCCCAGAGGGTTGTGGAGAGCGCGGCCTCCCGAGGGGCAGGCCGGTACCGTCTGGGCATGCGGTGGCAGGAGCTCTTCGCCGACCTCGAACAGCAGGCTTGGTCGCTCGATCGGGAGGATCTCGACGCAGAGGTCGCCGACCGCACCCGTGCCGAGGTGGCGAGGCTGACGCTGATGGGTCGGTTGCGGGCCGCCATGGAGGTCGAGGTCAGGCTCCTGCTGGTCGGAGGTCACAGCGTCGGTGGCCGGATCGAGCGGCTGGGCGCCGACTGGCTCCTGGTGGCCTCACCGGCCGAGCGACTGGTCCCGCTCGCTGCCATCTGCTCGATCGAGGGCCTTCCTAGCGGAGCGGTCTCCCCCGACGCCGTACCAGCAGTCGCCGAGCAGCTGCCTTTGGTGGTCGCGCTGCGGGCGCTCGCGGTCGACAGAGCAGCCGTGCGGTTCGAGCTCGTCGACGGCCGAGCCGTCGCGGGCACTCCTGATCGGGTCGGTGCCGACTTCGTCGACGTCGCGGTTCATGACGTTGGCGAAGCGCCGCGGCGAGCGTCCGTCCGGTCGCGGACGACGATCCGTACGGCGGCAATCGCCGTCGTGTCCCGCGAGACGAGCGGCTGGGCCTAGTTCTTCCTAGTCAGCGGAGGCGTCGACCTCGTCGGCGGCGAACGGGTGGGACTCGATGAAGGACGCGGCGTCCTGGTAGGCCTGCTGGATGTAACGCTCGAGTGCTGCCGCCTCCACCCGCCACTGTCCCCGGCCACCGATCTTGATCGCCTTGAGATCGCCGCGCCGAACCAGCGCATAGACCTGCGCCGCGGAGATGTTCAGCACCTCCGCCACGTCTGCCAGCGAGAGGAACCTCGGCTGCGCCCCGGTTGGCATGCGCGACAGTCTTGCACGCCAGGGACCTGACGGACCGCCGTCTGCGGCCGGTGCCTGTGGAGGACTTTCGCTTTGCCGCCACTCTGTGGGCACAATGTCGCGGTGACCGCATCGCACCGTGAGGCCACCCGTTCGGCCGCACCGACGCCGGCCGTTCGTCGTAGCCCGCCGTCCCCAGCCGCTGAGCGTTCCCGGTCGACCAGATGGCGAGACCCCCGGCTGTGGCTGGGCGTGGCGCTCGTCCTCGTCGCCATGGTGGCAGGGGCGCGCATCCTCGGCGGTTCCGATGACGTGGCCCAGGTCTGGCGGCTCTCCCACGACGTGCCGGCCGGAGTGCTGGTTACGCGCGCAGATCTTGAGCCCGCTGCCATCCACTTCGACGATCCGGCGTTGAGTGCGCAGTACCCGGCCGTCGGTGATGCTGAGCCCGAGGGCTACGCGACCCATGACCTGCACGCCGGGGAGATGCTCGGGCGCTCTGCCCTGACGACCCGAGCCGCGGCCGGCGCGCGACAGCTACCGCTGGATGTGCCGTCTGCCGGCCAACCGGTAGGTCTCTCGGTGGGCGACCGGGTAGACGTCTGGGCGGTGCCTGGCACCGACGCCAGTGGCGACGGTGTCCTCGGCGGTGCCGACGCCGCTGCCGCGCGTCCACGTCTGCTGCTGCACGAGGTCGCCGTACTGTCGATCGGCAGCAGCGAGGCGGGGATGGCAGCGAGCCGGCAGGTGCTTGTCGGACTGCCCCGTGCGGTCCGAGTGTCGCCCGTCCTCGCCGGCCTGAACGGCAACCACGTCGTCCTGGTCAGGTTGGGTGGCTGAGATGTCCCTCGGCGTCCTGCTGGCGGTTGGCACGGCGGACTTCGAGGGCCGGTTGCTGTCGGCTGCGGACTCACCCGGCTTGCACGTCGCCAGGCGATGTCTCGACGTCGCCGACCTCCTCGCCACCGCGGGGAGCCGACAGGCGCAGGTGGCGGTCGTGGCGACGACGTTGCCCGGGCTCGACGCCGACATCGTTGCGCGGCTGCGGGCCGAGCAACTGCTCGTGATCGGCGTGGCCGTCGACCTGGCCGGTAGCGACGGCGCCTGGCTGACCGGGATCGGCGTGGACTTCGTCGTGGCGGTCGACGACATCGAGTCGCTCGAAGCGGCGACGCGAGTGCAGGTGGACCGCGGCGGACGCCCCGCTGACCCCGCTGACCTCGCTGGCGAACCGCCGGTCGACACCGCCCAGCTTCCTGATCTCGACGTCGCTCCGGGTGATGTGCTCTCCGTATGGGGACCTGCCGGCGCGCCGGGTCGGACGACGGTCGCCCTGGGGCTCGCGAGCGAGCTTGCAGAGGCGGGAAGCGACGTCTTGCTCGTCGATGCCGACGTGTACGGCGGCTCGGTCGGCCAGATGCTCGGCCTCCTCGACGAGGCCTCTGGCCTGCTGGCGGCCGCTCGGGCGGCCAACACCGGCAGGATGACGACCGAGACGCTGGCCGGTCTCGCGCGCACCGTCTCGCCGAACTTCCGCGTGCTGACCGGTCTGCCTCGGGCCGATCGCTGGACCGAACTGCGGCCGGCACTGCTCCGTACGGTCATCGACGCAGCCCGCGGGCTGTGCGACATCACGGTCGTCGACTGCGGGTTCAGCATCGAGCTCGACGAAGAGGTCTCCTACGACACCACCGCTCCACGCCGCAATGGAGCGACCGTCACCGCCCTCGAGGTCGCAGATGTCATCGTGGTGGTGGGTCGTGCCGACCCGGTAGGGCTTGGCAGGCTGGTGCGGGCCATGTCGGAGCTTGAGTCGCTGGTGCCGGGGGCGGCCACGGAAGTCGTCGTGAACAGGATGCGGTCGAGTCTCGGCTGGTCAGCGGCGGATGTGACCGGAATGCTGCAGCGGAGCATGTCGGCGCAGACAGCGGCGGTCCTTCCCGATGACCAGTCCGCCGCCGATCGCTGCGTCGTGCTCGGCAAGACCTTGGCCGAGTGCGCTCGCGACTCCAAGCTCCGCAAGAGTCTGCGTGGACTGTCTGACGCCGTCGCCGCCCGACTGCGCGAGGTGACTGGCTCGGTGTTGGCCGTCCGCTGACGCGCAGTGCCCCGATGTCCTATCGTTGCGGTGGCCGCCCAGCGCTCGGGCCCCGCGCCTCATGTGCAGCTGGCTGGTTGCTCGGTTGGGGACACCGTCGACTGCTGCTGAGGGGTGGCTGTGCGTGCACGGGACATGTGTTGAGCCGAGCAGACGATGAGGCGGGGGAAGCCCTCCGCTTTGGCGGCGTTGGCTTTGGCGGGCGGCCTCGCTGCCGTGACCGCTGGTCTCACTCCGGGCACCGAGCAGGGTGCCGCCGTAGCTGCCCAGTCGTACGTATCCGCCGTCATCGCGCCCGGGGGTCCGATCACGCACGTCGTGATCATGTACCAGGAGAACCACACGTTCGACGACGTGCTCGGCGCGGTCTGCCAGGCGCGGACCAACCCGTGCAACGGCTACACCGATCCGGTCACGCTCCACAACGGAACGGTCGCGCAGAACGTCGTGGAGCCGGACCTCGTGCCCAACTCCGCCCACGACCCGCACTCGCAGCGGCTGGGCCTTGCCGGCAAGTGGAACAAGATCCTCGGCTGTCACGACGCGCCGTACTACTGCGTCTCCCACGTCGATCCGGCCAACATCCCGAACCTCGCCACGTACGCCGACACGTACTCGGTATCGGATGCGACGTTCGCTGCCGGCCAGGCGGCCTCGTTCGTCGCCCACGTGTCGCTCGGCGCCGGGACGTTCGACCGGTTCGCCGGCTGGAACCCGGCTCCCGGACTCTGGGGTTGTGAAGCGCACGACGACGCGTTGTGGGGGCGGCGCAAGCACCTGACGCTCCAGCCGAGCTGCGTCCCCGACCAGCAAGGCCGCGGGCCCTACCGCGAGAGCAAGGTTGCCTACGTCCCGACGATCATGCAACGGATGGAGGAAGCCGGCCTCAGCTGGCACATCTACGAGGGCCGCAAGAAGCTCGACCAACCCGAACTGAGCAACTTCTCCATCTGCCCTTACTTCTACTGGTGCTACAACAAGCGCTACAAGCTGCAGTACGACTCCTCCGACCAGGAGTTCGTCCACCGGGCGGGCAACGGCAGCCTGCCGAACTTGTCGATCCTCATCCCCGACTTCAACGTGTCCCAGCACAACACGACGAGCATGGGCAAGGGCGACAACTACATCGGCGACATGGTGTCGGCTGTGATGAACGGGCCAGACTGGGACAGCACGGCGATCTTCATCACCTACGACGACTGCGGCTGCTTCTACGACCATGTGACCCCGCCGTCCCACCGGATGGGGATGCGCAACCCGATGGTGATCATCAGCCCGTGGGCGAAGCCACAGGGCACGGACTCCACGCCGGCCATTCAGCCGTACTCCATGCTGGCCTTCACCGAGCACGTGTTCGGCCTGGCGCCATTGAGCAAGGAGGTCGACACCTCCTACGACTACGCGAACTCCTTCGACTTCGGCCAGAAGCCCTTGGCGGGGGTCCCGGCAGTCCACCAGCGCATCCCGAAGGCGGAGCTGGAGGAGATCGCCAAGCTTCGGCCGTCAGTCATCGACGACCCGACGTAGCAGCGTCTCTCGCGTACGCTTGCCTCATCTGCGGAGAGGAGGCAAGCCATGCAAGCGATCTGGAAGGGCGCGATCTCTTTCGGTCTCGTGTCGATCCCGATCAAGGTGTACTCGGCGACCGAGGAGCGTGACGTCTCCTTCCGTCAGGTCCACGAGAAGGACACCGGGCGGATCCGCTACAAGCGGGTCTGCGAGGTCGATGGCCAGGAAGTGCCCTACTCCGATATCGCCAAGGGCTACGAACTGCCCGACGGTCGGATCGTCGTGCTCACCAATGAGGACCTCTCGCAGTTGCCGCTCCCGAGCGCGAAGTCCATCGAGGTACTGGAGTTCGTCCCGGCGGACCAGGTCGACCCGCTGTACTTCTCCAAGGCCTACTACCTCGCGGCCGACGGACCAGGTGCCAAGCCGTACGTGCTGCTGCGCGATGCGCTGACCAAGACCGGGCAATGTGCACTGGTCAAAGTCGCCATCCGCACCCGGGAGTCGCTGGCGCTGCTCCGAGAGCGGGACGGCGCGCTGGTATTGCAGACGATGCTGTGGCCGGAGGAGGTGCGGTCCAGCGACTTCGCCGTACCTGCCGACGACATCAGCGTGCGGTCGCAGGAAGTCGCGATGGCGGAGTCTTACATCGCGACCCTCAAGGGTGACTTCGAGCCGGAGCGCTACCACAGCGAGTACCGCGAGGCGCTCGAGGAGCTGATCGAAGCCAAGGTCTCCGGACTGCCGCTGCCCGAGCAGCCCGAGGACCAGGGGGAGTCGGCCCAGGTCCTGGACCTCGTAGCCGCGCTGCGAGCGAGCGTCGATGCCGCCAAGAAGCGTCGCAGCGGCTCGGATCGGTCCGCCGCGGACGGGGGCAGCGGGAAGGCCGGCTCGCGTACGGCGAGCAAGCGGTCGACGGCGAAGAAGTCCAGCGCGAAGAAGGCGCCGGCGAAGAAGGCGAGCAGCCGGACCACCGCGACGAAGACGTCGGCCACGAAGAAGTCTGCGGCCAAGAAGACGACCGGCAGCAGCCGGGCGAAGAGCGCCCGCAAGTCTGCCTGAGGCTTACTGGCTGAGACTGGCCTGGGCGCTTTCGGCGCGTTCGGGCGGGGCTGCTGGGCGTGGCAAGATTTCGGTATGGATGCGATCACGACCGTCCCGAGTCCCGTGAACGAGCCCAACCTCACCTACGCCCCCGGCAGTCCTGAGCGGGCGGAGCTCGAACAGCGGTTGCTCATGCTGGGCAAGGAGCAGGTCGACCTGACGGCGACGATCGGTGGCGATCAGCGGTTCGGCCGCGGCGACGAGATCGACGTGGTTGCGCCCCACGACCACCACCACGTTCTCGGCGTCACCCGCGGGGCGACGGCAACCGACGCGAAGGCGGCCATCCGGGCCGCGATGGACGCTGCGCCGGCCTGGCGGGCACTCTCGTTCGATGACCGCGCCGCCATCTTCCTCAAGGCGGCCGACCTCTTGGCCGGACCATGGCGGCAGACCCTCAATGCGTCGACGATGCTGGGGCAGTCCAAGACCGCCTTCCAGGCGGAGATCGACTCTGCGTGCGAGCTGATCGACTTCTGGCGCTTCAACGTCAACTTCGCCGCTGAGATCCTCCGGGAGCAGCCGGTCGCGAACTCCCGTGGCGTCTGGAACCGCACCGACCACCGGCCGCTAGAAGGCTTCGTCTACGCGATCACTCCGTTCAACTTCACCTCGATCGCCGGCAACCTGCCGACCGCGCCGGCGTTGATGGGCAACACGGTCCTGTGGAAGCCGTCAGTTACCCAGCAGTTCTCGGCCCACTTCATCATGCGGCTGCTCGAGGAGGCCGGGCTGCCGCCGGGCGTCATCAACATGCTGCCCGGCCACGGAGCTGCCGTCTCCGACGTGGCGCTGGAGCACCCCGACCTCGGCGGCATCCACTTCACCGGGTCCACCGCCACCTTCCAGCATTTGTGGTCGACCGTCGGCGCCAACATCGCTAAGTACAAGTCGTATCCGCGGATCGTCGGAGAGACCGGCGGCAAGGACTTCATCGTGGCTCATCCGTCGGCCGACCCCGACGTGGTGCGGACGGCCCTCCTGCGCGGCGCTTTCGAGTACCAGGGCCAAAAGTGCTCCGCGGCGTCGAGGGCGTACGTCGCGCGCTCGGTGTGGCGGCGGATCCGCAAGCAGTTCCTCGCTGAGGTCCAGGGCATCGCCATGGGCGACGTGACCGATTTCTCGAACTTCATGGGTGCCGTCATCGACGCTCGCGCGTTCGACAAGCACAAGAAGGCGATCGCCCGGGCCAAGCGGTCGGCCAAGCTGTCGGTGATCGTCGGCGGCGAGGTCGATGACTCGGTCGGCTACTTCGTGCGTCCAACTGTGATCGAGTCGAGCGATCCCGGCGATGCGATCTTCTCCACCGAGTACTTCGGCCCGATCCTGTCGCTGCATGTCTATGACGATGGGGACTTCGAGGCTGCCGTCCGTCAGCTCGAGTCGGCGTCGCCGTACGCCCTGACCGGCGCTGTGATCGCTTCTGATCGGTCGGCGATCGCGTGGGCCATGGAGGAGCTGCGGTTCGCGGCCGGAAACTTCTACATCAACGACAAGCCCACGGGCGCCGTCGTCGGTCAGCAGCCGTTCGGTGGAGCTCGCGCCTCGGGCACCAACGACAAGGCGGGGTCGGCGGCGAACCTGATGCGTTGGACGTCGCCGCGGTCGATCAAGGAGACGTTCGTGCCGCCCACGGACTACCGCTACCCGCACATGGGCTGACCTTGGAGGTCAGGCGACGTTCGCGCTGATTCGGGCGTCGTCGTCGAACGCCGGGTCGACGAGCATCGCGGCACCGCAAGAGGTGCAGCAGTAGGCGCAGGGGTCGTCGTCGACGGGCACCAGGATGCGCCGGTCGCCGCAGTCGAGGCAGACGCGCTCGATGCCGTTCATCAGCAGCAAGTCCATCGAGTTGTCCATGGCGCAAACGGTGCCAGAGGCCGCAGACAGTTTCCGACTCCCACGCCCAAACGCTGAGGAGCAGCGCCCGTTGACCGGCCACGCTTACTCGGATGATCGGCCAGGCTTGCCGGTCAATGTGGTGTGGCGAGCCACTGGCGGCCGAGGCGCTCCTCCACCTCGGCGGCGGCGACGATGCCTTTGACGAGCTCCGGCTCGACCATCCGGCCGACGAAGGGAATCGAGACAGTGGCCTTGCCGGCGATCACCTCCCGGCTGCCCTCACCTTGCGGCTCGAGCCGGATCGACCCGTCGATGGTCGCCGGTTGCCCGGTGAACCGCACGCTGAGCCGAGCCTGACGACTGCCGTCCTCCGCCCGCCCGCCCCAGTCCTCGGTCTGCTCGAGGATGATCTGCTCGCCGACGAAAGATCTCACTATCGCCGGGACGTCCGCGCTCATCACTCGACGCAGGCTGACAACGGCGCCGCCGTCGGCGGTCTTGTCGACCTGCACCTGCTGCTCGCTCGCCCGCGTCTGACGACAAACCTCGGTCCGGAAGGCGGGATCCGCGACCATTGCGAAGACCTCGTCTGGCGAGGCGCCGGGGTAGCTCATCTCCGCGTGGAGGTCCATCGAGCGATCATCTCAGAGCGGTCGGTCCCGGTCGCTCTCACCGGTCGCGCCGAGCGGTCGTCGTACCGGCCGATAGCCTGACTGGGTGAGCGTGAGCGAGCAGCCGAGCCGAAACCTGCGCGAGCTCGAGGAAGGCATCGAGCGCGACATCGCCGGACTCAACTACGGCAGCTACCTGCATCTCGACGAGCTGCTGTCGGCCCAGGTACCGCTCTCGGACCACCACGACGAGATGCTGTTCATCATCCAGCACCACACGACGGAGCTCTGGATCAAACTGGTGATCCACGAGCTCCGCTCCGCGATCCGACTCATCGCGGCAGACGAGCTCTCGCCGGCGTTGAAGCGGCTCGCCCGGATCAAGCACGTCCAGAAGCAGATGACCGACCAGTGGTCGGTGCTCGCCACGCTGACGCCGAGCGAGTATGTGCAGTTCCGCGGCTACCTCGGCAAGGCGTCAGGCTTCCAGTCCGTGCAGTACCGACACCTTGAGTTCCTGCTCGGCAACAAGAACTCGGGCATGCTCTCGGTCTTCCGCCATGACCCGGCTGCCCAGGAGGTGCTCCGCGAGGCGCTGGAGTCTCCAAGCCTGTACGACGAGTTCCTGCTCTTCTTGCACCGGCGCGGCTATCCGATCCCACCGCGCCTCGTCGAACGCGACTGGACCGTGCCGCACACCCTGGACGAGGACCTGGTGAAGGTTTTCGCGCAGATCTATGCCGACCCCGAGCACAACTGGGCGGTCTATGAGACCTGCGAGGAGCTCGTCGACGTCGAGGACACCTTCCAGACGTGGCGCTTCCGACACTTGAAGACCGTCGAGCGGATCATCGGGTACAAGCGGGGAACGGGAGGGTCGTCGGGTGTGGCGTTCCTCCGCCAGGCGCTGTCGCTCACCTTCTTCCCGGAGCTGTGGGCGGTCCGGACCGAGATCGGCGCCTGACCGGCGGGCCGCCCGCCGGGGCAGCGGTCGAAGGTTGGGCCGGCAGACCGATACAGTCGGAGAGGTCGCAGAAGCATTGCCACAGACGGGGCTGCAGTGATGGACAGCAGGTTGGAAGAGGACAGGGTCGCCGTCTTGCAAGAGGCCGCTGCCGTCGCTGACAAGCATGGGGGCACCGACCTCGAGTCCAATGAGGTGGCGACCCTGCTGCACGTCTACTACCGCCATGTCGCCATAGAGGATCTGGTCAGCCGGGCTCCGGAGGACCTGTTCGGCGCAGCTACCAGTCACCTGGCGCTGGCCCGGCAGCGACCGCAGGGCACAGGCAACGTACGTGTGTTCACCCCGTCGGCTGAGCGCGATGGTTGGTCGGCCGGCGGTCGTACGGTCGTGGAGATCGTCACCGACGACATGCCCTTCCTCGTTGACTCGCTCACGATGGAGCTGTCCTCTCGCAACCACGACGTGGGCGTCGTCGTCCACCCGCAGGTGGTCGTGCGCCGTGACGTCGGCGGCGCGCTGCTCGAGGTCTGCGACATCGAGTCCACAGAGGTCGAAGAGAGCAACGATCTGACGCGCGAGTCGTGGATGCACGTCGAGATCGACCACATCGCGGATCAGGCTCAAGCCGACGCCATCGAGGCCGCGCTCACTCGGATCTTGCGCGACGTCAGAGAGGTGGTCGAGGACTGGCAGAAGATGCACGAACAGGCGCTTGTCGTCGTCCGCGACCTGGCCGAGCACCCACCGCCGCTGCCGGAGTCGGAGGTGGCCGAGGTCAGTGCGCTGCTGGAGTGGCTGTCCGACGACCACTTCACGTTCCTGGGCTATCGGGAGTACAAGCTGACCTCGGTCGACGGCGAGGATGCGGTGACGGCAGTGCCGGGTACCGGGCTCGGCATCCTGCGATCAGACCAGGACATGTCGAAGTCGTCGGGCAAGCTGCCCCCTGCGGTGATGGCCCGGGCCCGCGAGAAGCAGCTGCTGATCATCACCAAGGCGAACTCCCGCGCCACGGTCCACCGGGCCGTCTACCTCGACTACGTCGGCGTCAAGACGTTCGACGACACCGGTGAGGTGACAGGAGAACGGCGCTTCCTCGGCCTGTTCAGCTCCGCCGCCTACACCGAGAGCCTGACCCGCATCCCTGTGCTGCGCGACAAGGCGCAACAGGTTCTCGCACAAGCAGGCTTCTCGCCGATGAGCCACAGCGGCAAGGCGATGCTCGACATCCTCGAGAACTACCCGCGTGACGAGCTCTTCCAGACCTCGGTCTCAGAGCTCCTCCCGGTCGCCGACGCGGTGCTGCACCTGCGCGAGCGCCGGCAGCTGCGGCTCTTCATCCGCCGCGACATCTACGACCGCTACGTCTCCTGCCTCGTCTATCTGCCCCGGGATCGCTACACGACGGTGGTCCGCGAACGGATGACGCGCATCCTGCGCACGGCGATCGGCGGCGCGTCGGTCGACTACACCGCGCGGGTGAGCGAGTCGGTCCTGGCTCGGCTGCACTTCGTCGTCCGGGCCGAGCCCGGAGAGACGATCGGCGACTTCGACCAGGCGGCCGTGCAACAGCAGCTGGCCGACTCCATCCGGTCGTGGAGTGACGATTTCGTCGACGAGATCAGTCGGCAGTACGACGCGGAGTCGGCCGCCGGCCTCGCCAGCAGCTACGGTGCGGCGTTCCCCGAGGCGTACAAGGAGGACTTCACCCCGCAGATCGCGGCCGCCGACGTCCGCCAGATGGAGGAAGTCGGAGACGCCGAGGTCGGGCTTCGGCTGTACTCGCCTAAGGGCAGCGGCGTCGGTGAGGCGAGGTTGAAGGTGTTCAGGAAGCACTCGCCGCTGAGCCTGTCGGCGGTGCTGCCGCTGCTGTCCTCTCTTGGCGTCGAGGTCGTTGACGAGCGGCCGTACCGGCTGGAGCAGGCCGACCACTCGTCCTGGATCTACGACTTCGGACTGCGGCATTCGCGGCCGCTCCCTGCAGAGTGCCGTGAGCTGTTCGAGGACGCCTTCCGGGCGATGTGGGATGGCCGCGCGGAGAGCGACCGCTTCTCGGCGCTGGTGCTCGATGCCGAGCTGCCCTGGCGGAAGGCCGCGGTGCTCCGCGCCTACGCCAAGTACTTCCGGCAGGCCGGCACGACGTTCAGCCAGGAGTACATCGAGTCGTCGCTGCTGGCCAACCTGCCGATCGCGAGGCTGCTCGTCGAGCTCTTCGAAACCCGGTTCGACCCGGCCGACGGAGCCGCCGACGACCCAGGGCGCGCGGAGCGGGCCGAGGCGATCGAGCAGAAGATCCGGACGGCGCTGGACGACGTCGCCAGCCTCGACCAGGACCGCATCCTGCGCAGCTACCTCGCCGTCATCAAGGCCACGCTGCGCACGAACTTCTACCAGCACGACTCCGACGACCGGCCGAAGCCCTACCTGTCGCTCAAGCTGGATCCAAAGGCCATCCGCGACCTGCCGGAGCCGCGGCCGGCGTACGAGATCTTCGTCCACTCACCACGGGTGGAGGGCGTCCACCTGCGCTTCGGGCCTGTCGCGCGTGGGGGCCTTCGCTGGTCGGACCGTCGGGAGGACTTCCGCACCGAGGTCCTGGGGCTGGTCAAGGCCCAGATGGTCAAGAACGCCGTCATCGTGCCGGTCGGCTCCAAGGGGGGCTTCTACTGCAAGAAGCTGCCTGACCCGGGGGTGGATCGCGAGGCGTGGCTCGCCGAGGGCATCGCGTGCTACAAGCTCTTCATCTGCGGGCTGCTCGACCTCACCGACAATCTGGTGGACGACCAGGTCGTGCCGCCGAGGTCGGTGGTCCGCCACGACGGTGACGACACCTATCTGGTGGTCGCCGCTGACAAGGGCACCGCGACGTTCTCCGACATCGCCAACGGCGTGGCCGGCGACTACGGCTACTGGCTGGGCGACGCCTTCGCCTCCGGGGGCTCGGTCGGTTACGACCACAAGGCGATGGGGATCACCGCACGCGGCGCCTGGGAGTCGGTACGTCGACACTTCCGCGACGAGGGAGTGGACACCCAGACGCAGGACTTCACCTGCGTCGGCATCGGCGACATGAGCGGCGACGTCTTCGGCAACGGCATGTTGCTGTCGGAGCACATCCGGCTGGTCGCCGCCTTCGACCATCGTGACATCTTCGTCGACCCCAACCCCGACGCGACGTCGTCGTACGCCGAGCGGCGCCGGCTCTACGACCTCCCACGCTCGAGTTGGCAGGACTACGACAAGAGCCTGCTCTCTGAGGGCGGCGGCATCTTCTCCCGGAGCATGAAGTCGATCCCGGTCTCTGAGCAGACCGCCAAGGCGCTCGGCATCGACCCGATGGTCCATTCGATGACGCCGGCCGAGCTCATGCGGGCGATCCTGCTGGCGCCGGTCGACCTGCTCTGGAACGGCGGAATCGGCACCTATGTGAAGGCCGACAGTGAGACGAACGCCGACGCCGGCGACAAGGCCAATGACGCCGTGCGCGTCAACGGCGGCCAGTTGCGCTGTACCGTCGTCGGTGAGGGCGGCAACCTCGGCTTCACCCAGCGCGGCCGCGTCGAGTACGCCCTCGCGGGCGGTCGCATCTGCACCGACTTTATCGACAACTCCGCCGGCGTGGACACCTCCGACCACGAGGTGAACATCAAGATCCTGCTCGACAAGATCACCGCCAGCGGCGACATGACGCGCGAGCAGCGCAACGAGCTGCTGGAGTCGATGACCGAAGAGGTGGCCAACCTCGTCCTGGGGCACAACTACCACCAGAACATCGCGCTGGCCAACGCCGAGGCGGTCGCCGTACCTTTGCTGCACGTGCACGAGTCGTGGGTGAGAAGACTCGAGAAGCGTGGCCTCCTCGACCGGGAGATCGAGTTTCTGCCGTCGACCAAGGAGTTCGCTGCCCGCGCCGCCACCGGCAAGGGGCTGACGACTCCCGAGCTGTCTGTCCTGCTCGCCTACACGAAGATCGTGCTCGAGGCAGAGCTCGTGCACAGTGACCTGCCGGACGACCCGTTCCTGCGGGGCGACCTCTTCAGCTACTTCCCCAGCAAGATGCGCAACGACTACCGGACGCAGATGCTCGCCCACCCGCTGCGTCGGGAGATCGTAGTCACCCAGGTCGTCAACAGTCTGGTGAACTTCGCCGGCATCACGTTCTTCCACCGGCTCAGCCAGGAGACCAGCGCCAGCGCCGCGGACCTGGCCCGCGGCCACCTCGTCTGTCGAGAGATCTTCGGCGTCAACGTGCTGATGGACCAGATCCACGGCCTCGACAACTCTGTTCCGGCATCCGTGCAGACCGATATGCGGCTGTCGGTCCGCACCCTCGTCGAGCGCGCCACCCGCTGGATGGTGAACAACCGCCGCTCGCCATTGGACTCCGAGGCCACGGTCGAGCACTTCGGGACCGCTTTACAGCGAGTCATACAGGAGATCCCGCGTTTGTTGGTGGGTGCCGAGGCGGAGCTCTTCGTAAGCCGTCGTGACCGGCTTACTGGTGCCGGGGTGCCGGAGCGGATCGCGACCGCCGTCGCGGCCCTGCCGCCGGCCTACGCTGCGTTGGAGATCGTCGAGATCGCCAAGCGTGACGACATCGACCCGCTCGACGTGGCACGGGTGCACGCCGTGCTCGCCGAGCGGCTCGGTCTCACCGCGCTGCTGGCCAGGATCGTGGCGCTGCCGCGCGACGACCGCTGGCAGACGATGGCGCGGGCGACGCTGCGCGACGATATGCACGCTGTGCATGCCGCGCTGACCGCCCGGGTGCTCGCCTCGACCGATGAAGCGGCCAGCGCCGAGCAACGCGTCGCCACCTGGGAGCAGGCCGAGCAGCCGGTGGTCGGTCGGGCCGTTGAGACGCTCGCGGAGATAACCGACGACGACAATGCCGATCTGGCAAGGCTTTCGGTAGGTCTGCGTGTCGTCCGGACCATGCTCACCGCCCCGTGACCTGGGGCACCGAGCCCGCGCGGCCGGTGCCGTCTGGTTGCAGCCGCGATTGGCGGCAGTCCGCCCGGGTACAGCAGCGCCATGAGCGACACGCCGCTGGAGGCACAGGGAGCGCCCGACGAGGAGCACCTCTCCATGGCCAAGGCCAAGGAGCAGCTCGACACGGACCCCGACAAGGTCGACAACGCGCCCAACCGGGACCCGCACGAGATGCCTGACGAGGCAGCCGACGACGACCAGGACCCCGATGTGGAACCGTGGCGCTCCGAGCGGCCGCGGGAGGATCTGGTCGAGGACGAGCAGTACGAGGACTGAGGTCGGCGGCCGCTCTCGGCACGCTTCGCCGATTCGGCGGGCAACCGCCCAACGCGTAGCCTTGGCCGGGTGGCAGCGACCGACTTCGCCGAGCGGATCAAACAGCTCGACGCGACCCTGGCAAACGTGGAGAGCGTGCTCGACCTCGACACCATGCGCCGGGAGATCGCTGAGCTGGGGGAGCAGGTCGC
>JAICMS010000068.1 GCA_025929075.1 Propionibacteriales bacterium | reverse complement strand
GTCCCGATCCTGTCGCCCACGGTGGCTCGGTCCAGGCCCCAGACCTTGGCGATCCGGCCGGCTGCAACGCTGGACCGTCTCACGGTGCGACCGTCCTCGAAGACCGCGATCGCCGTCGCACGGCCGTCGTGCCCGGTGTGCCCCGAGCCCACGGGCACCCGCTGCCGCACCCCCAACTGGCCGCCGAACATCCGAACGTAGGCCACCCGCTCGCCCGACGGCTCGCGGCCGATCTTGAACACCAGACCGGAGATGCCGTCGTCCGACGCGCTCCTGGGTCGGCCTCGGCCCAGCAGGCCGACCGTGCCCTGCACGAGCTGCTCGACGCCGACGCCGGTCAAAGCGGAGCCCACATAGACCGGGTGGGCGAGGCAGCGTCGAGTCTGCGCTCTCAGCGCCTTCACCAGTCGCCGCTGAGTCAAGGCCCCGTCGCCGTCCACGTACGCGGCAAGCAAGGAGTCGTCATGTCCCGCCAGTACGTCGACGAGCCGGTCGCGATAACCGGCATCGCCGCCGTCCAGCATCCGCACCGAAGCGGCCGGCCCGCCGACGCCGGCCGCCGTAGCCATCGGCACAGCAGCAGGCGACAGGCGTGACGACACTTGTGGCAGCACGCGGTCTATGTCGGCGCCCGACCGATCGATCTTGTTGACGAACAAGACAGTCGGCACAGCCAGCCGCTGCAGCGCCCGCATCAGGATCCGGGTCTGCGGCTGGACACCCTCGACAGCCGACACGACGAGCACCGCGCCGTCCAGCACGTTGAGCACCCGCTCCACCTCGGCGATGAAGTCGGGGTGGCCCGGCGTGTCGATCAGGTTGACGACGGTCCCGTCCACGGTGAACGACACGACGGCCGACTTGATCGTGATGCCACGCTGGCGTTCCAGCGCGAGCGTGTCGGTCTGCGTCGTGCCTGCGTCGACGCTGCCAACCTCGGCGATGACCCCGGCGACGTGCAGCAGTCGCTCGGTGAGCGTTGTCTTACCGGCGTCTACATGCGCCAGGATTCCCAGGTTCAGAGATCGTTGCAGCAACCGCCACACCCTTCGAAGAGGACAGCTTGGCCTTGTCGATGGACGTGGTGGCTGCGCGCATGCGGTCCTCCTGGGTAAAGGTCGGCGCGGAGGTGCACCGACGGTTGCTCTGGCGGCCGACGCTACGCGTGCACTCGCCTTCGAGCAGCCGATTTTTCCGGCCGCAGCCGCGACCCATGTGCACACTGGGGTATCCGCCTGCAGGGAGGCTGCCATGACGACAATGCGCAGTGCTGGCCGATCCGCGGTGATCTGCGGCATCGCCGCATCTGCCCTTCTCGCTGCCTGTTCCTCCTCGCCAAGTGGAGGTACGGCGACGGAGGGGCGGCAGCAGGCGATGGCGACCACCGACGACTGGGTCACGTACCACTACGACCAGCGCCGCCACGGCTACGACCCGGATGCCGCAGCGGCCACCGGACCGCTCAGCCGGGCTTGGCAGGTCGACCTCGACGGCGAGGTCCACGCTGAGCCGCTCGTCGTCAACGGCAGCGTGATCGCGGCCACCGAGCACAATTCCGTCTACGGCCTGTCTCTCGACGGCTCCATCCAGTGGCGCACCCACCTGGGTCCGCCGGTGCCGCTGTCGGAGTTGCCCTGCGGCAACATCGACCCGATCGGCATCACCGGCACGCCGATGTACGACGCCTCGACCGGCGACATCTACTTCGCCGCCGAGCTCGACAAGCCCATCCGCCACCGGCTCTACGCCGTCGACGCCAGCGACGGACATGTGGTGTGGTCGCGCAGCCTCGATGTCGCCGGGATGGACCCGGTCGTGGAGCAGCAGCGCGGCGCGATGGCGGTCTCACAGGGACGGGTCTGGGTGTCCTTCGGTGCCCTGGCTGGCGATTGCGGTGACTACCACGGCTACGTGATGGGGGCGAAGTTCGATGGCAGCGGCAAGCTGAGCGTCTACCGCACGCCCAGCCAGCGCGGCGCCGGCATCTGGGCTCCGACCGGACCCTCGGTCGACGCGGCCGGGCACCTTTTCGTCGCGCCGGCCAATGGTGCGGCGTTCGCGCCGCCGTACGACGACAGCGACAGCATCATCAAGCTCGACGGCAACAAGAAGATCTCGTTGTGGGCGCCCGGCGACTGGGCTCAGGAGAACGCGGACGACCAGGGGCAGGGGCCGGCTGCGCCGCTGCTCTTCAACGCCCTCGGCCAGCGCTGGGGTTTCTCGATCGGAAAGGCGGGTCATGTCTACCTGCTGCACCAGGGCAACCTCGGAGGCATTGGCGGTCAGGCGGCGCAGGCCGAGCACTGCAAGGCATTCGGTGGGATGGCCTTCCACGCCGGGGTGATCTACGTTCCGTGCGACCCCGGCCTGACGGCGTACACGATCGAGCCCGGTCCCACCATCAAGCGGGTCTGGCGCAACCACGACACCGGCTACGGCTCCGATCCGGTGATGGGCGGTGGCGCGGTCTGGGCGGTCAACGACGGCACGCTCCACCAGATCGACCCGCAGTCAGGGGCGACCGTGACGTCCATCGCTGTCGGGGCGAACGGCCACTTCGCCACACCGGCACTCCATGACGACCTGGTGCTCGTCCCGACGCTGGCCGGTGTCACCGCCATCCGTACGGACTGACCGAAGCCTCCCGGTACGTTGGGTCGGCGTGACGGACTACGGGCACGATCTGCTGTTCGGTGCCTTCATCACACCGGTCGCAGAGCCGCCCGAGCGCGCCGCGATGCTGGCCGGGATCGCCGAGGCCTCGGGCCTCGACCTCGTCACCTTCCAGGACCACCCCTACCAGCCGGCGTTCGTCGACACGTGGACGTTGCTGTCGTACGTCGCCGCGCGCACGTCTCGGGTGACGCTGGCCGCCAACGTGACCAACCTCCCTCTGCGCCCACCGGCCGTGCTCGCGCGCGCCACCGCGAGCCTCGACCTGCTGTCGGGTGGACGCGCGGCGCTGGGGATCGGCGCCGGCTCATTCTGGGATGCGATCGAGGCGATGGGCGGCCACCGACTCTCCGGTGGGCAGGCCGTTGCCGCGCTCGAGGAAGCTTTGACCGTCATCAGGGAGATCTGGGATACCGACACCCGTGGCGGCGTCCGGGTGGACGGCGACTACTACCGCGTCGTCGGTGCCAAGCGCGGCCCGGCTCCGGTCGGCCGGGTCCCGATCTGGGTGGGCGCCTACAAGCCCCGCATGTTGCGGCTCACCGGCCGGCTCGCCGACGGCTGGCTGCCAACGCTGTCCTACCTCCCCGACCGCGCCACGCTCACTGACCTCAATGCCGCGATCGACACTGCCGCCGCGGCCGCGGGGCGGGAACCCGCCGCCATCCGCAGACTGCTCAACCTCGGCCCGGCCGACGCGACCGTCGACTCGCTGGTCGAGCTCGTCGTCGACTACGGCATCAGCGGCCTGCTCCTCGCCAGCGACGACGAGGAGCAACTGCAGCGGTACGGCGAGGAGATCGCGCCCGCGGTCAGAGAGCTCGTCGACGCCTCCCGTCGAGGAGCGACGGCGCCGGAGACGACGGCTCTGGAAGTGGGCCGGGACACGACTTCCATGCCAGACCAACGTTTGACTGGGCTCGATGTCGCGCCCACGCCGGAGCCCTCAGCGCGACACGGAGCTGACATGCCGTGGGACGAGTCGAGCCGCCCGACCGCATCGGCGCCCGGCGGCTTGCAGCCCGCCTACACCGACACTGGCCGCGCCGTCGCGAGGCACCTCGTCGACGTCCATGACGCGTTGCGCAGTGAGCTGGCCCAGGTTCGGACGCTGGTCGAGCAGGTGCGTTCCGGGCTCGCTCCGGGTGCTGCCCGCTCGGTCCTGCACGATCTCGCGCTGCGGCAGAACGACTGGACGCTCGGCGCCTACTGTCAGTCCTACTGCCGGTTCGTCACCGGTCATCACTCGCTGGAGGATCATCAGATCTTCCCGCACCTGCGATCGAGCGAGTCATCGCTGTCACCGGTGATCGACAGGCTGCAGGAGGAGCACGTGACGATCCACGGCGTCATCGACGCCGTCGACAAGGCGCTCGTCCGACTCGCTGAAGACAACCGTGACTTGGGCCCGTTGGAGGAGGCCGTCGACCTGCTGAGCGACACATTGCTCTCGCACCTCTCTTACGAAGAGCGAGAGCTGCTCGGCCCGCTGGCACGCCACGGGTTCTACCCCGGCCAGGTCTGAGGGCCGCCATGCCGAGCGCCGCCAACACGTACGGCGCCTCGTCGGCCAAAGAGACCGGCGAGACGCCGTACGAGAGACCTTTGAGAGGTCAGAGAGTGACGGGGGACCAGGACTCGCCCGCGTCGTGGGTGACGTAGAGCAGTCCGTTGCCGGGGAAGCCGGTCACGGGGGAGTAGACGACCCAGGCGGTCTTGTTGTTGACGTAGGTGATGTCGTTCCAACCGGCACCGCCATCGCCGAGACCGACAGGCATGTCCCAGTGCGTGCCGCCGGCGTCATTGATGTAGATGAACGACCCGTCCGACCATGACGCCACCGCCAGGTTGCCCGACGGTGACGCGGCCAGCTGGGCCTGGATCCCGTTGTAGCCCATCGTGCCGGCGGAGGTGAAGGTGGCGCCGTTGTCAGCCGAGAGGTAGACCTTCTTGACGGCGTCGCTCATGCCGGGGTTGCCATCGCAGAGGACGGCCACATCGCTTGGCGACGTAGGCACCGCTTGGAACAGGGCCAGGTCCTGAGTCTGGTCACACGGCGACGTGATGGAGGTGAAGGTGCGCCCGTCGGTGCTGACGTAGAACTTCGTCGGGTTGCCGAAGAGCAACTGATCGTCGATCACATACACGCTCGTTCCGTACACCGACACGTCGGCGGTGAAGTTCGGCGGCATGTCGACGTTGACCTGCAACCAAGTCCCCGGCTCACGATTGGGGCTTCGCCACACAGAGAGCGGCTTGCCGCAGACACCCTTCATGTAGCCGCATGGCGACACGACCGCATAGGTCGCGGAGGGCCCCGCGGCGAGGCTGAGCACCTGGCGGGCGCCGCCGGGAAGGGCTTGCTGCGTCCAAGTGGCGCCGCCGTCGGTCGTCATCCAGAGCTGCGGCGCGAACGCCCAGCCGATCTGTCGGGTGCCGAACCGCACTTCGCCGACGCCGTGTCTCATTCGGTTGGCCTTGACCACCGGAGTGGGGACGTTGCCGATGACCTTCCAGGTCGATCCTGCGTCGGTGGTGCCGATGACTCGCGCACACGGCGAGCCGCTGCACCGGCCGGTGCCGAGCACGAAGCCGCGCTGCGGAGACAGCCAGCTGAGGGAGTTCGCCTTGAACCCGTTCGGCACCCGGTCGGGCGACACGGCGCCGTGGGTGGGTGGAGTGGAGTGAGTGGTGGTGAGGCCGAGTGCGGGCCCGGTGATGGTGAGGCAGCCCAGCGCCAGCGCCGCGGCTGTCGTCGTACGACGGATGGAGTTGCCCATGACGCGCAACCCTTCTCTTGTGGTCCCCAAACCGGGGAGCTACTCGCGGGAGCGGGCCAGGGGTTGGCCGGCTCCCGGCGGTCGAGCTGTGCGACCGCAGACCAAAGGACGCGACGGCGGCAGGACAGGTTGCCCGTCGCTACGCTGATTGACGGCACCGGCCGAGACGGGTGAGGAGGTGTGATGTCCGACGCCCATGCGGCTGCGCTGACGCACGACGTGCTCGCCGACGGCTTCCGCCGCATCCACGACCAGTTCGGTTCGCTGACTGAGGATCTTCCAGCGGCGATCGCGACCTACCGCCCGGACGCCCAGGCGAACTCGATCGCCTGGCTGCTCTGGCATCTGTCCCGCGTGCAGGACGACCACGTCGCCGATGCGGCCGGGATGGAGCAGGTGTGGACCACGCGCGGCTGGCAGGAGCGCTTCGGCCTGCCGTTCGCCACCGACGCGACCGGCTATGGCCAGTCCGCTGACGAGGCTGCCGCAGTCGTCGTGGGGGCCGAGCTCCTGGCGGGCTACCACGCGGAGGTGCACGCGCAGACGATGTCGTACGTCGACTCCTTGACGCCCGGCGAACTGCAGCGTGTGGTCGACACCCGGTGGATCCCACCGGTCACGGTCTCCGTGCGGCTGGTCAGCGTCATCGGGGACTGCTTGCAACATCTCGGCCAGGCGGCCTACGTCCGCGGCCTCGCCCAGCGAGCCGGTGCTGCGGGTTGACTCCCGGTTGACCGGATGTGCGCAGGCTCACGGTCGACGCACCGGGCTCTCGTTTGAGCCGACTGCTCAACCCTCCTAACGTGGATAACCGCGCCGCGGTTCTGTGGCGCACCCACCACCACAGCAATCGATGTGGCTCGCCTGCGTCGAGGAGAGGAAGCATGGCCGGGCGTTACGTCGAGGACCAAGCTCCGACCGAGACGGCGGTTGTGCGTGAGCCGCTGCCGCCCGACCACCAGCGGCCCCGACTCGAACTGAGCGTGCCCCGCATCCTCGGCGGGGCACTGGCGGCCGCCTCAGCGGCGATCGCGTCGTCCTGGCTCGGCGTCGCGGGCACCGTGCTGGGAGCGGTGGTGGTGAGTGTGGTCGCTACCGTCGGGACTGCTGTCTACGCGCACTCCCTCGAGCGCAGCCGGCTCGTGCTGCGGGAAGTGCCCGTCCGGGCGGCGCGCTCTCGACTCGTCGCGACCAACGCCCGCCAAGACAAGCATCCGATGGCCGGCATCCCGGCTCAGCGGGCCGGCTCGACCACAAGCCACGTCCGGGCTGTCGTCCAGCTGGTCCTGTCGACCCCTCCAGCTCGGCGAATCCGATGGGGAGCCGTGGTCGTTTCGGCCGTCGTCACCCTCGCGGTCGGCTTCGGTCTGCTGACCGCCTTCGAGCTCGCGGTCGGCCGATCCGCGCAGTCGCTGACCGGCTCCGGCGGCGGTGGCACGACGGTCGGTCGACTGCTCGGCGTGCAGCACTCTGATGGCGATCAGCAGTCGCCGACCAAGCAGCAGCCGTCGCAGCGACCGACCCAGCCGGCACCGACCGGTCCGGCTACGACGGTCCCGACAACGCCGACCCCGACCGAGCCGACCCAGCCCACACAGTCGACCCCACCGACGTCGCCGACCCCTCCGACGTCACCGACCCCCCCGACGACTCCGCCCACGGGCGGAGCATCTGGAGCCCACACCGCCGAGTAGCCGGTCAACTCATGCAAGGACTGGGCCGGCCTGCGCTATCCTGAGGGACATGCGCATGGCCCTGCTCCTTACTTAGCCGCGAGTCCTCCGGTCACCGGACTCGCGGCAGCCCCTCTGTATCGAGGGGCTTTTTTGTGCCCGCAGTGCGTCGCCGAGGCGGCCTGCGCGGCAGTGACCGCCACCCAGGAGCAGCGGCGACCAACGAGGAGACAAGGCGATGAGCGAGGAGACCGACACCACGGTGGAGCCCGAGGAGTCGACGTACGACATCCATGCCACCCAGGAGAAGTGGCTGAAGGTCTGGGAGGACTTAGATCCGTTCCGGGTGCTGGACGACGGCTCGCGGGAGCGGCGCTACCTGCTGGACATGTTCCCCTACCCGTCCGGCGACCTGCACATGGGGCACGCCGAGGTGTTTGCGCTGGCCGACGTCATCGCGCGGTACTGGTTCCAGCAGGGCTACGACGTGCTGCACCCGGTCGGCTGGGACTCCTTCGGGCTGAACGCCGAGAACGCCGCGATCAAGCGCAACGAGCACCCGGCCACCTGGACCTACCAGAACATCGCGACCCAAGCCGAGTCGTTCCGGCGCTATGCCATCTCCTTCGACTGGTCGAAGCGCCTGCACACCTCCGACCCCGAGTACTACAAGTGGACCCAGTGGCTGTTCCTGAAGCTGTACGACGCCGGGCTGGCCTATCGGCGGGGAGCAGCCGTCAACTGGTGCCCCCGCGACCAGACCGTGCTGGCCAACGAGCAGGTCACCGGCGGCCGCTGCGAGCGCTGCGGGGCCGAGGTTACCAAGCGCGTGCTGACACAGTGGTTCTTCAAGGTCACCGACTTCGTCCAGCGGCTGTTGGATGACATGTCTGCCCTGGAAGGCAACTGGCCCGACCGGGTGCTGACCATGCAGCGTAACTGGATCGGCCGTTCGGAGGGCGCGCACGTCGACTTCGTCATCGCCGGCGAGGACGGCGTGAAGCGCACGGTCACGGTCTTCACGACCCGGCCGGACACGCTGTTCGGCGCGACGTTCTTCGTCATCGCGGCCGACGCTCCGTTGGCGGCGGAGGTCTGCGCGACCGAGCAACGGCGGGCCTTCGAGGACTACCTGGAGCAGGTGCGCCGCAGCACCGAGATCGAGCGGTTGACCGAGGGTCGCGAGAAGACCGGCGTCCCGTTGGGCGTGCAAGCAGTTAACCCGGCCACGGGGGGGCGGATCCCTGTCTACGCGGCCGACTACGTGTTGGCCGACTACGGCACCGGCGCGATCATGGCCGTCCCGGGACAGGACCAGCGCGACTGGGACTTCGCCAAGAAGTTCGACTTGCCGATCGTCCGCACCGTGCAACCGCCGGACGGCTTCGACGGTGAGGCCTACACCGGCGACGGTCCGGCGACGAACTCGGCCAATGACGAGGTGGACCTGAACGGCCTGCCGGTCGGTGCCGCCAAGTCACTGATGATCGACTGGCTGGAGCAGAGCGGTTTGGGTCGCGGCACGGTGAACTACCGGCTGCGCGACTGGCTGGTGTCGCGGCAGCGCTTCTGGGGGCCGCCGATTCCGATCGTCCATTGCCCCGGATGCGGCGAGGTGCCGGTGCCAGAAGACCAGCTGCCCGTCGTACTGCCCGATCTGAAGGGTGAGGACCTGGCGCCGAAGGGTGTCTCGCCGCTGGCCGCGGCCACCGACTGGGTCGAGGTCGAGTGCCCGCGGTGTGGTGGACCGGCCAAGCGGGACACCGACACGATGGACACGTTCGTCGACTCGTCGTGGTACTTCCTGCGCTACCCGACGCCGGACGACGCTAGCAAGGCCTTCGACGTGGAGGCGGTCCGGCGATGGGCGCCGGTCGACCAGTACGTCGGCGGCGTCGAGCACGCGATCCTGCACCTGCTGTACTCGCGATTCGTCACCAAGGCCCTGCACGACATGGGCTACCTGGAGTTCGTCGAGCCGTTCACGGCGCTGTTGAACCAGGGTGAGGTGATCAACGAGGGCCGGGGCATGAGCAAGTCGCTGGGCAACGGTGTCGACCTGGGGGAGCAGCTGAAGGCGTACGGCGTCGACGCGGTGCGGCTGACGATGGTATTCGCCGGACCGCCGGAGGACGACATCGACTGGGCCGACATGTCACCGGGCGGCTCCGTGAAGTTCCTGCAGCGCGCGTGGCGACTGAGTGGCGACGTGGCTGCGCCGATCGGCACCGATCCTGCCGATGGTGACGTCGAGCTGCGCCGGATGACGCATCGGACCATCCGCGACTGCACCGAGCTGGTCGAGCGGCAACGGTTCAACGTCATGATCGCCAAGGTGATGGAGCTGGTCAACGCCAGTCGCAAGGCGATCGACAGCGGCTGCGGCCCGGCCGACCCTGCGGTCCGCGAGGCGGTCGAGGCCGTTGCGGTGACCTTGAGTCTGGTCGCGCCCTACACGGCCGAAGAGATGTGGTCGCGGCTGGGTCATGAGCCCACCGTCGCGAAGGCCGGTTGGCCGCACGTCGACCCGGCGCTGGTCGTGGAGGACACCGTGACCTGCGTCGTGCAAGTGCAGGGCAAGGTGCGGGCGAAACTGACCGTGCCGGTCTCGATCGGCGAGGCGGAGCTGCAGAGCCTGGCGCTGGCCGACCCGCAGGTCGTCCGGCACATCGGCGACCGGCCCGTCCGCAAGGTCATCGTCCGCCCGCCGCGGGTCGTCAACCTGGTGCTCGGCTGACGTCAGCTACGCCGACAGGACGCGGTCGAGAGCCGACCTGAGGTCCTCGAGCGAGTGGTAGACCGCGACGGCGCCTGCCTCGGTGAGCTCATCGACGGAGAACCCGCCGGTGCGGACGGCGTACGCCGGGATGCCAGCGCGGGCCGCTGCCTTCGCGTCCCACGTCGAGTCGCCGATCATGACTGCGCGCTCGGCGTCGACCTTGGCCATCGCCACTTCAACCAGGTCCGGGGCCGGTTTGCTCTGCTCGGCGTCTTCGGAAGTGGTCCACGTGTCCGCCACCGAGCGAGCATCGAGAAGGTCGAGGTAGTGGTCCACGTGGTCTTGCTGTCCTGAGCTGGCGAGCACCAACCGCACATCGCGGATGTGCACAGCCACCAGCAGCTCCCGCGCACCCGGCAACGGCTGCACTTCGGGGAGGAGCTCGGCGAACTCCTCCTCCCATGCGGCCCGCACCTTGTCGCCGTACTCCTGCTCGACCACGTCGCCGGCGACAGCAGCCACAAGCTTGTCGCCGCCCATGCCGATGGCTCGGTGGATGTGCCACAGGACCGGTGTCAGCCCGAACCGGCGGAACGCCCTGAACCAGGCGATCGCGTGGTGGTAGTTGCTGTCGACCAGGGTGCCATCGACGTCGAAGACGACGGTGTCGGCGCGGCTTGGGGCTTCACTCACCATCCCGACGTACCCGTGCGGTCTGGCGCCACACCGCCTCCCTGCCGCGGATACGGCGCCAACGCACCGGTTATGTCGGTGTGTCGGTGCGTCGCCGACGTCTCGTCGCAGGCAGCCTGCGAAGCAGTGGGTCGCCAGCGGGGATCCCGAAGATCCAACTGACGGTAGGCAGCGGCAACTCCGCTGTAGTCGACTTCATGAAGGGCTTGGCTACGAGCGCGCCGATGGCGTCGTCTGGGCCAGGCGTTTCAACACCTGACGCGGTCGGGGCAGGCGATTCTCGCCCGGTGTCAGAAGCCGCCGGACGCTGTAGTGTCCCAGGCATGGCGCGTGCCGTCGCGGTGGTCTCCGACACCTCCTCGGTGGGCGCCGACCTGGCTCAGCGGCTCGACGTCTCGACGGTGCCCCTGCACGTCGTGATTCGGACTCGGTCGTACGACGAGGGCTCCGACGCCACCCCCGAGCGGGTGGCAGCCGCACTGCGCGAGCACACGCCGGTGAGCACGAGCCGACCGGCACCGGAGGCCTTCGTGACCGCCTACGAGCAGGCCGCCGCCGCAGGGTCGGAATCGGTCGTGTCCATCCACCTGTCCGGCGATGCGTCGGGCACCTTCGAAGCGGCGCAGATCGCTGCGCGGCGGGTTGCGATCCCGGTCGAGGTCGTCGACTCCAGGCAGTTCGGCATGGGTGCCGGGTTCGCCGTCCAATCGGCGGTGGAGGCTCTCGACAAGGGCGCGACGGCTGCCGAGGCCGCAGAGGTGGCTCGGGTCCGCGCGGCGGAGACGACCGTGCTGTTCTACGTCGACACGCTGGAGTTCCTCCGACGGGGAGGACGGGTCGGCACGACCGCTGCCCTGGTGGGCTCGGCGCTTGCGGTGAAGCCGCTGCTCCAGGTGAAGGACGGGCGCATCGTGCCGCTGGAGAAGGTGCGCACGGCCAGCAAGGCCCTGGCCCGGCTCGAGGATCTCGCGCTCGCTGCCGCCGGCGACCGGGCGGTCGACATCGCCGTCTCGCATCTGGACAACAACGATCGGGCGCAGACCTTGGGTGCGGCGTTGGCCGAGAAGGTGCCCGGTCTGCATGAGCTTGTCGTGAGCCAGGTGGGTGCAGTGATCGCCGCGCACGTCGGCCCTGGCGTGCTCGGGGTCGTGCTGGCGCCGCGCTGACCGGCTGACCCTTCCACAGCAAAGGCAAGCGCCGAGCCTTGTCCACAGCTGTCATTTCGGCCCTCTGCCGTGAGCGGCGGGCGGCCTAGCGTCGGCGGCATGTTTCGTCGGCGCACCTCTCTCGGCAGCGATGCGGCAACGTTGGCCCAGCGGCGGCTCGCTGCGTTGGCCGAGCACCTCGCCCCCGCCCGGGTGCTCGAGGGAGAGGTGCCCGACGAGACTCCTCAGCCCGTCGCCGGTGCCGCTGGTCCCGGACGGCACCGCGGCCATCCGCGCGCCTCGGAGCTGGGGCAGTGGTCCGTCACCCGCAACCACGTCCTGGTGGCTGCCATCGCCGCCGGCCTTCTGATCCTGCTCGGTGCCTGGTGGCTGCTTCGCGCCGAGCCGCACAGCGAGCCAGTGCGGCTGGTGACCTCACGGTCCATGCCACCGAGCGTCTCCAGCACCCCGTCTGAGGGCAGTCCGGGCTCTCCCGCTGCCGCACCGATCGGCGCCGCAGTCACGACCGCCGACACCGTGGTCGTCGACGTGGCCGGCAAGGTCCGCCGTCCCGGGATCGTCGAGCTCCCGAACGGCTCGCGCGTGGTCGATGCCCTCGAGGCGGCAGGTGGTGCGCGACCCGGAGTCGACACCAGCAACCTCAACCTCGCCCGCGTGCTGGTCGACGGCGAGCAGATCCTCGTCGGCGCCCGGGGGCCGGGCGCACCGATGCCACCAGCAGCCTCTGCGGGCCCGACGGCTTCGGCCGTCGCGACGATCGCTCCCGTCGACATCAACACCGCGACGCAGGAACAGCTCGAAACACTGCCCGATGTCGGCCCGGTCACCGCCCAGTCGATCATCGACTACCGCACTCAGACCGGCGGGTTCGCGACAGTCGACCAGCTGCTCGATGTGTCCGGGATCGGCGAGGCAACTCTTGCCGACCTGAGGCCCTACGTCTATGTATGAGCCGGCAATCCGTAGAGCCGGAGCCAGCCGAGGCTGCATCGGGGGAGCCTCGAGACTCCGGTTCGGCTATCGGTTCGGCCGAGCGCGAGCCGCTCGATCTCCGCCTGGCACCGGCGACCGTCGCGGCGTGGCTCGCGGTCGCCTGGGCGCTGGGTTGGTCGCCGACTGTGGCGATCGGTACCGCGCTCGGACTGCTCGCCGGTGGCTTCGTGGCACTGTCGCTGGCGACAAAGCACTCGCTCCCGCGACGGGCCGGTCCCCGCCTCGGTGCGTGGAGTCAACCGGCGACCGGCCTCGCGCTGGTGCTGGTGGTGACCGGAGCCTCGGTCGCGGTCGCAGGACTTCGCGTGGCAGCAGCCCAGAGCGGGCCACTGCCTGAGCTCGCGGTCGCCGGTGCTCACGTCCGAGTGACTCTCACGGTTACCAGCGACCCGGTGCGCCACCAGGGGAGCTTCGCGCCGTACGTGGTCCTGCGGGGGCTGGTGGCACGCGTGACAGCGCACGGAGTGCTCACGTCGGTCCGCTCCCCGGTCCTGGTGATCGGCGAGGACACCTGGGCGACGGTGCGATACGGCGAGCAGGTGGACG
>JAICMS010000106.1 GCA_025929075.1 Propionibacteriales bacterium | reverse complement strand
TGTGGTCGACCAGGTAGTGGTAGCGGTGGGGTGAGATCCACAGCCAGACCCCGGACCTGACCTGTTTGACCCTCCACTTGCCGTGGGTCTTGATCCGATGCTGCAACCTCGATAGTCGACCGAGGTTGTCGAGTCGGGTCTGGCCCGGTGGCCCACCCTCGTCCGGTGAGACGTACGGGATCGTGTGGTCGAGGTCGCCACGGCGTCGACTGGTCGCGGTGGCGTGCGGGAAGCAGTCCGCCGGGGAGCGTAAGTGCACGACTTCGGCAATGTCGGCGGGCACCTCGTAGCAGTCCGCCGCCCGCATCGGCCGGTTCAGGTCGATGACGGGCTTGAGTGTCACCTGTCGGTGCTGGAGGAAGTCGCGGACCTGGTCGACGAGGATCGGGCCGAGGTCTTCGACCCGCGCCACGCCGTACCGGCCGCAGATCCCTGCTTCGGACAGGTGGATGTACAACACGGCTTTGCCGGCCGACGGGCGCCGCTGCCTCCCCGTGGTGGCAGTCGGCTCGTTGCCAGGGCCGGTGTCGGCCTCGGGCTGGTCGACCAGCTTCAGCGACGGAATGGTGTCGTCGTTGGCGAGGATGCCGAGTGCTTTGGCGCGGCGCAGGTCCAGCGGGTCGGTGTCGCCCCAGCCGGCCAGTTCTTCGGCGATCTGGTCCACCCGACGACTCAACGCATCCAGATCGGCTGCGGCGCCGCGGGCGAACAGGGTCTTGAAGCCGCAGTCATGGTCGCGGCTGACCCACACCCCCTGACCGCCCCGCACCGCGTCGGCGCGGCGACGGGCCGCGGCGGGATCGGCGGCGATGACAGCGGCGGTGGTGATCGCCTGCAACCGCCCCCACCCGACCTTGGTTGCATACCTCGCCACGGTGGCATCGACCTTCGCTGCCGCCTCGACCGACAGGTCGCGGGTCTCCGCGGCCACCCAGCGGGCCAGCCCACAGCGAACCTCGCCGGCGCAGACCAGCGCCCACAGTCGGGGGAGGCGGTGTCGAAGGTCCAAGGCGTCGGCGACCAAGAAGCTGCCCGCGACCGGGCTCAGACCCAGCTGGGCGGCGAGCTCGGCCGGGGCGAATTCCGCCACCGCCGGCGTCCCGTCACCACCCACCTCGACGAGGCGCTCCATCCCCGGCAACCCCGCCGACTGGCCCCCATCGAGCTCACCGTGGAGGTCGGCCCAGCGGGCCGCCAGCTTCAGCTGCCGGGCCTGGGCCAGGTTCACCAGCCGCTGACACTGCCCGGCCTCACCCAGCACCTCATCGGCGTCGAGATCGTCCGCACTAGCCAGAGCTGCCAGCAGCCCGTCGACCGCCGACCGTGTCCCGCCCTCCGACCCGTCGACTTGCCCATCTTCGGGCTCGTCGGGTTCGGGTTCGGGGTCGAACAGCATCTGCGCCATGACCCCAACGCTATGACCCGCCGCCGACAGTTTCTGGCCCTGAAACCCTTTATCCACAAAGGGTTTCAGGGCATGGCCAGATCGATCGCCGTTTCCTGATGCTCGCCGCTGGCCTCGAGACCACTCAGCCACTCGTCCTGAGGGCGGTGCGGAGGCGGTCGGCGTAGGTCGCGGCCTCGGCTTCGTCGGCGTACTTGGTGCGCGGCCAGAAGAAGCCGCGCAGGCCGTCGCCCTTGGTGCGCGGGACGACATGCCAGTGCAGGTGCGGCACCGACTGGCTGACCACGTTGTTGGCGGCGACGAACGTGCCTTGGGCGCCGAGCGCCTCCGGCATGACCGCCGACACCCGCTGGACCGCGGTCATCAGAGGTGCGAGCAGTCGGGGCGGTACGTCGGCCAGCGTGACGACGTGCTCGCGTGGCACGACCAGCAGGTGGCCCTTGAATACCGGTCGGGCGTCGAGGAACCCCACGACGTCGGGTTCGTCGAGGACCCACTGCGCGGCCGTCTCACCGCGGACGATCGAGCAGAAGACGCACACGCCGCTCAGTAGGGGAGCTGCGGGCCGTGGTGCACCGGCGGCAGGGTGCCGGGCACGATGTCGCGCAGGCTCGGTACCAGTGCAGTGGACGGCGCGCTGGTGCTGAAGGACAGATCGCTCGGGACGCGCAGCGAGGTCGCACCGAGATCCACCTTGTACGTCGACGACGACGAGTCGACGGTTTCCAGCCAGTCCGGCGACGCGCCCACGATGACGAGCCCGAGCTCGTGTCCCTTCTTCACCATCACGTCGTTGGCGGTGAGCTTGACGGTCACCGTATGGGTGCCGGCGATGTCGAGGCGGGCCCACCCGCGCGCCAGCACCTGCAGGGGCGTGGTCCCGAGGCGTCGGGTGACGTCGTAGTAGCAGGCGTCGTCGTACGACGTCGACCGGCCGTAGCAGGACTGCGTGCTCAGCGTCTGCGCGCCGTCATCGGTGTCGAGCACCCGGCGGGCGCTTCCGTAGTCGACGAGCGCCACTCCGATCTGCCCGGTCGGCACACTGGTCTTCACCGACATGGTCGCGATGCTCGTTCCGCTGATCCGGGCGTGGCTCGCCAGCGGCGAGGTGAGGAACAGCAGCCGGTTGGGGTTCTTGCCCTGGGCGATGGCTCGCGCCTCGGACTGGGTGGGGTCGTTGACGAACGACGCGGTGCCGGTGTCTGGGGTGCCCGCAACCAGCGTGCCGTCGGCGTGGGGGTCCAACGTCGTCGTACGCGAGCGGATCGGCCAGGTGTCGGACTGGACCCAGTGGTTCGGCCGGACCTCCACATCGACCCGTGGCTGGTCGAGGATGCCGTTGTCGATGCCCATCAGCTGGTTGTCGAACCAGCGGTGGAGGGTGGCGACCCATCGCTGTCGGTTGGTGTCGAACGGGTCGACATGGCCCAACCGGTGCAGCCACATCTTGCGGACGACGCCGGTCTGGCCGAGGTCCCGCCACCAGCGGGCGAAGTTCGGTGTCTTGACGTTGGTGTCCTGCAGCCCGTGCACGACGAAGACGCTGGCTCGCACCTTCGACGCCTCCGGACTCGGCGCGGCCCGGTAGTCGCGCGCGGACCAGAACTTGGTGTAGGCGCCGGTGGCGTCGGCGTCGTCTTGGGACATCTCGTTGTTGACCGCCGAGCAGTCGACGTGCTGGGTGCGGGCCTGCTCGACGTACGCCGACAACCACGCCGGGTAGTTGTAAGAGAAGGGCAGGCCCTGATAGCGGTCGTAGTCGTACCAGGAGCTGATCGCGCTGATCGGCACGATCGTCTTCAGCCCGCGGACGCCGGTGGCCGCGACACCCTCGGTCAGCGTGCCGTCGTACGACTTGCCGATCATGCCGACCTTGCCGTTCGACCACGACGCCGTGACCGGGTTGCCCTTGGCGTCGACGGCCTGGGCGCGGCCGTTGAGCCAGTCGATCACTGCCTTGACCGACTGGATGTCGGAGTCGGCACCTTCGTCGACGCAGCCTGTCGACCGGCCGGTGCCGGCCATGTCGACGGCGAGGTAGGCGTACCCGCGGGGAACGAAGTAGTTGTCGTAGTAGAGCGGGAACTTCAGTGGGTTGCCCTTGGCGTCGTAGGTCTTGCGCTCGCTCTCGTTGCCGCGGCCACAACAGAGGTAGTACGGGCTGGCGTCCATGATCGCCGGGATCTTCGCCACGCCGTCGAGCTCGCGGGGCCGGATGATGTCGACGGTCACCTTGTCGGGTTGGCCGTCGCCGTCATTGTCGGGTGCGAGCACCCACACCGACTCCCGGATGGCGTGCCGGTAGGAGTAGACCGGCGCCGTGACGCCGTGGCGCAGCACGTACGGCTTGGCTACCGCTGTCGCGCCCGTCGAGGCAGCCGAGCCGGTCGGGTGGGTCGCGGCGGAGGTCGGCTGGGCAACCAGAGACGGTACGGCGACCGCGGTGGCCAGGGCGACGGCGACAGCCGCCAGACGGCGAAGGGGGGTGCTGTTCACGGGGCGACTATGCCAGGTCGCTATGCGACGGCGGAAGGGGCGCGAGCGGCTGTCCTGACGTCCCGCCCTGTCCCCGCCGAGACGTCAGCTCTGCACCGACACGCCGGCAAAACCGGGCCATTATTAACGCCTCGGCGGAGTGGAGGAGTCGAACAGGTGTTCGGATGCGATGGTAGCGTTGCCGAATGGTTCAGGCGGTGCGGCCAGCGGGCTGGCCGGCGCAGGTGCGGCCGCCGGGTGCCGCCCGCTGGGAGGACACCGCAGTCGGCTGGCTGCTCGACCAGTGCCCCCCGGAGTACCGCACGTACGCCGGGTTGCGTCGGCACCCGGTCGTGCTGGCACGGTTTGCCGCCCTGCACGTCGAGGCGTGCCTCGAAGCAGCCCAGCGCGGCATCGGCGAGGCCCGCACCAGCCTTCGGGAGGTACTGCCCACGGAGTCGGTCGAGGGCGCGATCCGGATGTGGCAGCACGAGCGCGCGCGACTGGCCCAGGTGCAGCGGGGAGTGGGTCTGATCGAGCAGGCCTTCCGCGGCCGCGAGTTCCGCGCCCGGCTCTGAACTCGGTCGTCGCCGGCCGACCCGGCAGGTGAAGATGACAGGGTGCTGCAGCGACTCGGCTTCCCGGCGATCGGTGACAACCGTCGGTTCGTGACGGCGCTGCTCGTCGACGCAGTGGGCAGCGGGGTCTTCCTGCCGGTGTCGATCCTGTACTTCCTTGCCGCCACCCCGCTGTCCTTGGTGATGATCGGGCTGGCGCTGTCGGTCGCCTCTGCCCTGCAACTGCCGATGGCACCGCTGCTCGGCTGGCTGGTCGACACCGTCGGTGCCAAGCGGATGTTGCTGGCCGCAAACGCCTTGGAGGCGGTCGGCTTCGTCGGCTACGTCTTCGCCAACTCCTTCGTCAGCGTGCTGGTCGCCGCGGCGTTCGTCCAGATCGGTGTGACCGCGTTCTGGGGGTCCTACAGCCCGATGGTGGCCTCGATCTCCGCAGAGTCCGAGCGGGAGCGATGGTTCGGCTTCCTGGGTGCGGCGCGCAACGTCAGCTTTGCCGTGGGCGGGCTGGTCGCCGCACTGGCGATCACCATCGGGACCGTCGCCGCCTACACCGCCGTCGTAGTCGTCAACGCCTCCTCCTACGTCGGCGCCTTCTTGCTGCTGCTCGCGGTGCCCGTACGCCGACCGCCCGGTCCGAGCACCACTGCGTCGGCAGGCTCCGGGGAGGGATGGGGCCAGGTGCTGCGCGACCGCGGCTACCTGCTGCTGGTGGTCACCAACTTCACCTTCGCCCTGGCCGCGCTGTCTCTCAACGTGGCGATGCCGGTCTACTTCACCCACACGCTCGGCCTGCCTGGCTGGGTGGCCGGGGTCGCGTTCACCGTCAACACGGTGCTGATCGGGCTCGCCCAGGGGCTGGTGGTCACCGCGATGGGCGGCGGGGTGCGGGCCCGGATGGTGGCCATCGGCTCACTGCTGTACGGCACCTCGTTCGCGGTGCTGCTGGGCGCCAGCTGGGTCGGCGTGGTTGCGGGCGTGGTCGTCGTCCTGCTGGGGATCGTCCTCTACACCGGTGGGGAGATGGTCAGCGGTCCGGTGCTCACAGCGCTGTCGACCGACGCGGCGGCAGCGCACCTGCGCGGCCGCTACATCTCGCTCTACCAGATGTCGTGGACGCTGGCGATGACCGTCGCGCCGGTGCTGCTGACGTGGCTGCTGGACCGTGGCGCGGAGGCGCTCTGGTCGGTGATGATCGCCTCTTCGGTGGTCGGGGTCGTGCTCGCCGGGGTGCTGCGTCGGGTCCTCCCCCGAGCAGCCACGGCCGTACCGGTCACCCCCGCCTCGACGGCGTGATGACAACGACCACAGGGCGACTCACCTAGACTCGATGAGTCGGCTCCGTCCGGCCAACCGACTATTTGCGGACAGAAGGGCAAAGGATGGGCATGCTCGACCAGATCGCCTGCCCACGCGACCTCCGCGGCCTCGACGACGACCAGCTCGACCGGCTCGCCGACGAGATCCGGGGTTTCCTGGTCGCCAAGGTGTCGCGCACCGGTGGTCACCTCGGTCCCAACCTCGGGGTCGTGGAGTTGACGCTCGCCCTGCACCGCGTCTTCGACTCACCTACCGACAAGATCGTCTTCGATACCGGGCACCAGGCCTACGTCCACAAGATCGTGACCGGCCGGGCCGACGGCTTCGATGCGCTTCGGCAGGAGGGCGGCCTGTCCGGCTACCCGTCCCGGGCGGAGTCCGAGCACGACGTGGTGGAGAACTCGCACGCGTCCACCGCGTTGTCGTACGCCGACGGGCTGGCCAAGGCCTTCGTCATCCGCCGCGACAACCGGCATGTGGTGGCCGTGGTGGGCGACGGTGCGCTGACCGGCGGGATGGCCTGGGAAGCGTTGAACAACATCGCCGCCGCCAAGGACAGCAAGCTGGTCATCGTCGTCAACGACAACGGCCGCTCCTACACACCGACCGTGGGCGGCCTGGCGCAGCACCTGGCCAGCCTCCGTACCGACCCTCGCTACGAGGAGGTGCTGGAGCGGGTCAAGACCCGCCTGGTTCGCACCAAGCTGGTCGGCCCGCCTCTTTACGACACCTTGCACGCGATCAAGCGCGGTCTGAAGGACGCCCTCGCCCCACAGGGGCTCTTCGAAGACCTTGGCCTGAAGTACATCGGGCCCGTCGACGGGCACGACAGGCCGGCCCTCGAGGTGGCCCTCGGGCAGGCGCGCAACTTCGGCGGCCCCGTCATCGTGCACGTGATCACCCAGAAGGGTCGTGGCTACGCCCCGGCGGAGAACCACGAGGAAGACCGGCTGCACTCCCCGGGAGCATTCGACCCGCAGACCGGCGCGCTGCTGGCGCCCGCGGTTGCGGAGTGGCGCGACGTCTTCCGCGACGAGTTGGTGAAGATCGGTGCCGACCGCGACGACGTGGTGGCCGTCACCGCCGCCATGACGTATCCCACCGGACTCGACGGGTTCGCGACCGCCAACCCGGAGCGCACGTTCGACGTCGGCATCGCCGAGCAGCACGCGGTCACCTCGGCGGCCGGCATGGCGATGGCGGGGTTGCATCCGGTAGTCGCGATCTACTCCACCTTCTTGAACCGTGCCTTCGACCAGGTGCTGATGGACGTCGCCCTGCACCGCTGTGGGGTTACCTTCGTGCTCGACCGCGCGGGCGCGACGGGCGACGACGGGCCGTCGCACAACGGCATGTGGGACATGTCGATACTCCAGGTGGTGCCGGGGCTCCGGATCGCGGCACCTCGAGACGCCAGTCGGCTGCGCGATCTGCTGCGTGAGGCCGTGGACGTCGACGATGCGCCGACCGTCGTCCGCATCCCGAAGGGCATGGTCACTGCCGACCTCGAAGCCGTCGACGTGGTCGGCGCTGACCGCCTCGACGTGCTGGCCCGCTCCCGCAGGGCGGATGTGTTGATGGTGGCGGTCGGCCCGATGGCCGGACCCGCCCTCGACGCCGCCGGGTTGCTGGAAGCGCAGGGGGTCGGCGTCACCGTGGTCGACCCGCGGTGGGTCAAGCCCGTCAGCCCAGACCTCCTCGACCTCGCCAGGGGTCATCGGTTGGTCGCCACGGTCGAGGACAACGGCCGGGTCGGCGGGTGCGGGGCGGCGCTGCACCTCGCGCTGAGCGACGCCGGTATCGACGTACCTCTTGTCGCCTTCGGACTCCCGCAGCAGTTCCTGCCGCAGGCCAAGCGTGCGGCGTTGCTGACCGGGGCGGGGCTCTCGGGGCCGCACCTCGCCAGCGACGTGGCCGCGGCGCTGGCGGCGCTGGACCGGCCCGCACACAGCGCTCACGAGGCGGCAACGGACCGGCGTTGAGCACCCGTTCGTCCCTTGCCCGCGGCCGGTCGCGGGCGTTGATCATTGCGCTAGCCGGCCTGCTGCTGGCCGGTTCGGTCGCCGGCTGCAGCGTCGCGGGCAGCATCGCCACCGGTGGAGAGCCGAACCAGCCGACCCAGCACCCGCCGTCGTCAGGCACCGACCGGCCGAGCCAGTCGCCGCCGCCCGGGTCGACTGGGGCCAAGGGCTTCCAGCCGACACAACACGACTGGGCCGCGATCCAGGCGCTGTTGAAGCAACGCGCCAAGGCTGTGACCGGCGACGACCTCGGCGGCTTCCTCGCGACCGTCGACCGGACCGACCCGCGGCTGGTCGCTAGCCAGCGCACGCTCTTCGCCAACCTGCAGTCCCTCCCCGTCACGTCGGTCCGGTACACGATGCGCAGGTTCGGCCTTCCCACGGGCCGGGTG
>JAICMS010000209.1 GCA_025929075.1 Propionibacteriales bacterium | reverse complement strand
TCCGTTGGTAGATGTCGTGTACGACGGGTGCCTTGATCGCGTTGTACCGCATGCCGAAACCCAGTGCACCGTTGTCATCTCCGGTCGCCGCCATCTCCATGGCAGCGCTGCGCTTGGCGGCGGCGTAACGGTCGCGATCCTCCGGATGGGCGATCAGCCAATCGCGGAACATCCGGTGCCGGACCGCCTCCGGGCAGTCGGCGCCGAAGACATGTAGGTGCACTCGCGGCTCGTCAAGGCGCTTGAGCAGGCGATGCTGGTGCCAGTCGAGGTCGGTCAGCCAGTGCACATATCCGAGGACTTCGAGTTCGGGGATGTACGCCGCCTCGTTGGCAGGGTCCGCCACGCTCAGGTCGATGTCGATGACCGGCTTGGCGGGCAGCTGTGGCACCGCGGTGGACCCGATGTGCTGGATGTCGAGGACGCGGTCGCCGAGAGCGGCCCTGACCTCGGCCTCCAACTCGCCGTACCGCTGGGGCCAGGTCGCATCTGGCTCCGCGATCCGCAGGGTGTAGTCCGTCGGGCGGGCTCGGACGTAGATCACCTCACCCTCGGCGTGGTGTCTGGTGATCTCCTCGGGCGGGAGCACATGTCGATCAAAACCATTCACGCCTGGTGGGGGCCGCTCAATCGTGACGGCAACCTCACGTTTGTGGCTGGCGCCGCCAGGGTCAGCGTCGAACCGCCCCCTACGAAGCCAGACGGGCCAGCGGCAGCGCTGTGACCGCCGCGAGGGTGCGGAACATCGCGGCTGACCAAGTGAGGCCCGCGGTGATTCCCAGCGCCGGCAACCAGATCACCAGGTCCTGAACGAAATCGGGTCCGTCGCCGGGCTGGTGCCATGCAGGAAGCTGGGTGGGGTTTGGCGCAGACCCGAGCGACGGCCAACAGCCAAGCAGCCCGCTGGCTCCGATCTTCTCAGTGGGCGGATGCACCTATCGTCTGACGGGTGCCGCTGCAGCTGTCGCGTCGCGATGCCCGACGGGTCGCCGTGCGCGCTCAGCTCCTGGACGCCGACCGACCCACCGAGCTGCTCGACATGATCCGGCACCTGACCTTGCTGCAGCGCGACCCGGCCAACCACGTCGCTCCCAGCGCCGACTTGGTCGCATGGAGCCGGCTCGGCTCGCGCTACCGCCTCGGCGACCTCGATCGGGCGGAGACGGCCGGTTCGCTGGTCGAGCTCCGCAGCCTGCTGCGCCCAGCCGAGGACATCGCGCTCTTCCGCGCCGAGATGGCTGCGTGGCCGGGCGTCGGCGAGCTCCGCGACTGGCAAGAAGCGCAACGCGACTGGGTCGACGCCAACGACGACTGCAGGCGCGAGATCCTCGAGCGGCTGGACGACGACGGGCCGCTGCCCGTGCGGGCGCTGCCCGACACGACCGCCATCCCCTGGCGCTCGAGTGGCTGGAACGACGACCGCAACGTGCGCATGCTCGTCGAACTGTTGGTGCAGCGGGGCGAGGTTGCCATGGCGGGACGAGACGGCCGCGAACCGATGTGGGATCTGGCCGAGCGGGTCTATCCCGACGACGCCGTCGTCCCGCTGGCGGAGGCACTCGAGATTCGCGCCACCCGCCGGCTGCATGCCCTCGGCATCGCCCGCGGCCGCAGCACGGAGATGCCCGGCGAGCCGAACCATGTTGGCGAGGTCGGCGAGCCGGCCGTGGTGGACGGCGTGCGCGGCCAGTGGCGCGTCGATCCCAGCTACCTAGAAGGCCCGTTCCGCGGGCGGACAGCGCTGCTGTCGCCGATCGACCGGCTGGTGTACGACCGCAAGCGGATGGCGGAGATCTTCGAGTTCGACTACCAGCTCGAGATGTACAAGCCCGCCGCTGCCCGGCGCTGGGGGTACTGGGCGATGCCGATCCTGTACGGCGACCGGCTGGTCGGCAAACTCGACGCGGCCGCCGATCGGCGGGCCGGCCTACTGCGAATAAACGCCGTCCACGAAGACGTGACCTTCAGCCGGACACTGCGCAGCGCCGTCGACCGCGAGATCCGCGACCTGGCCGGCTGGCTCGACCTCGAGCTCGACTACCCCTGAGCGCACTGCCTCCAGGGCACATCTCGACCGGCTTGGCCCCGGCCCGGAGGGTTGCGGGTACGCCGAGCGGTGATGGGCACAACGGAAGGTATGCACCGCCTGCTCACCGGGTTGACCGCTACCACCGCCGCCGGGCTCGGACTGTGGTGGTGGTGGCGGCTGCACCCGACGTCGCGGCCGTTCGCGCAGCGGGTCTGGGTCGACACGCCCCACCCGTTCATTACTCACGGACGATTGCGCCGAGCTCTCGAGCCTCGCCCTGGCCAGCGCATCCTCAGCGTCGGCGTCGGAAGCGGTAGGTACGCCGTCCCGCTGGCGACCCAGCTACGCCACGCCCGCGACGACACTGTCGGTGTCGACGGAGCTGTCG
>JAICMS010000067.1 GCA_025929075.1 Propionibacteriales bacterium | reverse complement strand
TTTGCTGGCGGTCTTGATCGAGCGCGAGGCAAGCGTCGCGGCGCGGGCGTCGCAGCCGACCTGGTCGACCGGCGGGAGGCCGCGTAGGAACCGGCGCAGCTCGGTGGGGGAGGCGACCGTCGGCGTCAGCGGTCCGGTTCGGTCCGCGGTCGTCGTCGGTGTCACCTCCAAATCCTAGTACGGCGGCCAGGGCTGGGATCTGCGTCGAAAGCGGCCTCGAGGCCACAGGCACAGGGGTGATCCTGCGACCGTAAATCACCAGCCGGAGGGCGCTTGTCAGGCGGTCCGCGTTTGCGAGGGTGAACGAGGGGCATCTGATCCTCCGAAAGCTCCGCCGATGCGCCGGCTTCGGAGGAGCAGATCGAAGTGAGGGGCACCGCGAAGCACAGGCTGCAGCGATCAGCGCCCCGGCCCGAGGGGGAATGGTGAACTTGTTGCCGAGCCTGCCGTTCTGGGCCGAGCTGCTGATCTTCCTCCTCTGCGCCGCCACCATCTGGGTCGCCGGCATCTGGTTGTCGCGCTACACCGATGTCCTGTCCACCCGACTGCACCTGGGCCAGGCGCTCGGCGGCCTCATTCTCCTGGCGGTGGCGACCAACCTGCCCGAGATCGCGATCACCTACAGTGCGGCCGCCAGCGGCCATCTCGACGTCGCGGTGAGCAACATCCTCGGCGGGATCGCCGTCCAGACGGTGGTTCTGGTGGCATTGGACGGACTGGGCGTTCGCGAGCGGCGGCCGCTCACCTACCAAGCCGGCAGCCTGACCCTCGTCATCGAAGGGGCGGTGGTTCTCGCCGTCCTCGCCGTTGTGGTGATGGGTACCCAACTGCCCAAGGACCTGGTATTTGTCCGGCTCTCGCCTGACGTCGTGCTCATCGCGGTCGTGTGGGTCGCCGGCCTGGTCCTGACCCAACGAGCCGGCAAGGGCCTACCGTGGGCCGACAACGGCGAGGCGCCCGACAGTCAGCCCACCCCGCGCGGCCACTCTCAGCGGGCGGCGGAGGCAGCGGCGACGCGCCAAGGGACGAGCACCACCAAGGCGGCCTTGATCTTCGCCGGCGCGGCGCTGGCCACTCTGGTCGCCGGCGCCCTCGCCGAGGAGAGCGGCACGGCGGCTGCGGACCATGTCGGTCTCTCCGGAGTGCTGTTCGGCGCCACGTTCCTCGCTGCGGCGACCTCGCTTCCTGAGCTCAGCACCGGGCTGACCTCGACCAGAGCGGGCGACTACAAGCTGGCGTTCGGTGACATCTTCGGCGGCAACGCCTTCCTGCCCGTCCTGTTCTTGTTGGCGGTCCTCGTGTCCGGCCAGTCGGTGCTACCCAATGCGCACACGTCAGACATCTACCTTACCGGCCTTGGTGCCCTGCTCACCGTCGTCTACATGGCTGGCCTGCTGTTCCGGCCGGCTAAGGAGCACGCCCGGCTCGGCATCGACAGCATCGCCGTCCTCGTGCTCTACGTGATTGGGGTGGTCGGGCTGGTCGCGCTGAGCGGTTGACCCGCGCTCCATTTAGCTAGGTTGCGGCTCGACAACGATTTCTCCGGACCGTCACCAACCGCCCATACACTGACCGCGTGAGGACCACCGCAGCGCTCGACGCCGGCCGTTTGAGGGAGAAGTTCGCCGCTCCCGCCGGTCGCTACCTCGGATTCATCGTGCTTGTCGCGGCAGTGGCGACGATCCTCTTCGGGGTCACAACTGACGCGCGCGGTTCACTGCCCGTCACGCTGTTCGCCGTCGCTTTCGCGCTGCTGACGTGGGTGGTCTTGATCCGTCCCAGTGCGGCCGCCCACGAGAACGGGGTGCTGCTCACCAACATGCTGCGCGACGTCTTCGTGCCGTGGCAGATCATCCGGGCCTGCCGGGTGTCCCAGACGTTGCAGATCGTCACCGAGCAGCGGACCTACCACGGGCTCGGCATGACCAAGTCCGCCCGGCAGCAGCGTCGAGAGTTTCGACGAGGCAGGCCCGGCGCCGACAAGGTCCCGATCGGTCCCACGCTCTTCGGAGTCGGACACCTGATTTCGACGACATCACCGTTTCGGCGTGGAGCCGAGGACGACGGTGGCGCTCAGGATGCCGCGATCAGTCGGGTGAAGCAGGAGCAGGAGGGCGGCAGCTACTTCGAGTACACCGAGCAGCGCATCTCGGTGCTCGCCCACTCAGCACTGGCATCGACGACGGCTCCCACCAAGACGGCGGCCCGAGTGTCGTGGGCGCTGCTTCCGGCGCTGGCTCTGGTCGGCGCTGCGGTCTGCATCGCGCTGGCGATTGCGCTCTGACCCGGCTTGGCCCGGTCGGCGCATGTCAGAGGGACAGTGCGGCCCTGACGTCCTTGCGCATGGCCTCCAACCGGTCGGCCGCCCAGTCTCGCGCCTGTTGGACGTCGCCGCCGCGTACGTCGGTTACCACCTCGAGGTAGCACTTGACCTTCGGTTCGGTGCCCGACGGCCGGATGACGACTCGACCACCTTCGGTGAGCCGGAAGCGCAGACCCTCGGTGGGCGGCAGGCCGCTCACTCCCTCCGCCAAGTCGTCGACCTGCTCCACCGCGGCGTCGCCGAGGGAGGTGGGCGGCTTCTTACGCAGCCCCGCCATTGCCGCGTCGATCCGCCCGAGGTCGTCGACCCGCACCGACACCTGGGAGGTGGCATGGAGCCCGTACTCCGCCGCGATGTCGTCGAGCCGGTCGAGCAGGCTGCTGCCGGCCGAACGGAGCTCGGCGGCCAGTTCGGCAGCCAGCAGCATCGCTGAGATGCCGTCCTTGTCGCGGACCAGCTCGGGTGCCACGCAGTAGCCGAGCGCTTCCTCGTAGCCGTAGGCGAGCCCGTCGACGCGGCCGAGCCACTTGAACCCGGTCAACGTCTCGACGTACGGGACACCATGCGCCGTCGCCATCTTGCCGAGCAGCGACGACGAGACGATCGTTGTCGCGAACACTCCGCTGGCGCCGCGCCGCAGCAAGTGGTTGCCAAGCAGTATTCCCAGTTCGTCGCCGCTGAGCCGACGCCAGCCGGCCGGCGTCGGTACGGCGACGGCGCACCTGTCGGCGTCCGGGTCGTTGGCGATCACCAGATCGGCATTTTCGATCTCGGCCAGCTGCAGCGCCAGGTCGAGCGCACCGGGCTCCTCCGGGTTGGGGAATGCCACCGTGGGGAAGCGCGGGTCGGGATCGCGCTGCTCAGCCACGACATCGGGCGGAGAGAAGCCTGCCCTGGCGAGCGCCGCGAGCGCAGTCTCCGCGCCCACGCCGTGCAGCGGCGTGTAGACCAGCCGCAGCCCGCGCGACGACCCCGGTGCGACTACGCCGGCTATGTCGGCGATGTAGTCGTCCACCAGGCCCTCGGGAGCGACGGCTGTACCGGCCGACCGGGGGACCGATGCCACCGACTCGACCGCGTCGATGGCAGCCGAGATCTCTGCGTCGACAGGTGGCACGATCTGGCTGCCGTCCCCGAGGTAGACCTTGTAGCCGTTGTCCTGCGGCGGGTTGTGTGACGCGGTGACCATGACCCCGGCGAGGCAGCCGAGGTGCCTGACCGCGTAGGCGAGGACCGGCGTGGGCAGCGGCCGTGGCAGCAGCGTGGCGGTCAGGCCGGCTGCGGTCAGCACCTCGCCGGTGTCGGCGGCGAACCTGTCGGACTTCGTGCGGGCGTCGTAGCCGATGGCGACCATGCCGACGTCTCCATGGTCGACGAGGTACGTCGACAGCCCGGCCGCCGCTCGAATCACCATGGCGCGGTTCATCCGGTTGGGCCCGCCGCCGATGGCACCGCGGAGCCCCGCCGTGCCGAACTCGAGCCGGCCGGCGAACCTGTCGGCGAGCTCGTCCTGAGCGGCGTGGTCGGACTGGGCCCGGTGGAGCAGGTCGGCCAGCTCCGCGCGGGTGTCGGCGTCGGGATCGTCGTCGACCCAGGCCTGCACACGCCGGCGCAGCTCGCCGCCGGCCGAAGCGTCGCTCATGATTCGCCGAGCCCCCGACAGGGCCGGCTCAGCAGTTCCGAGACGTAGTCGGCGGGCGCGCCGGCTGCGGCCGCGGCCTCGCTCAGCACGCTGAGGTAGCTCGCCGAGGGGCGGCCACCTTCGTAGGCGTCGAGTACGTAGAGCCAGGCGAGTGGTTCGCCTTCGAGGCTGTGGACGCGAAGGCGGATCTTGCGGTAGAGGTCGCTCTCCCACTCGTCGAGCAGCCGCTCGTCGTCCGGCGTGACCTCGTACAAGGCGACGAAGACTTGCGACAGCGGGTCCTCGACGATCGTTGCCAGAGCGCCGTCCCAGCCGTGCTGCTCCCCGCCGAAGGTGAGCCGCCAGCCGACAACCCAGCCGGTGCCCCGCAGTGGCGAGTGCGGGCACTGCCGCAGCATCCTGGCGGGGTCCAAATTGGGCCCGTAGGCCGCGTAGAGCGACACCCGTGCAGGCTATCGTGGCGCCGTGACCCGAGTCGTGATCGTGGGTGGCGGTCCGGGGGGCTACGAAGCGGCACTCGTCGGCGCCCAGCTCGGCGCCGAGGTGACAGTTGTCGAACGCGACGGGCTTGGGGGCTCTGCGGTGCTGACCGACTGCGTCCCGTCCAAGACGCTGGTTGCCTCCGCTGAGCTGATGACGGCCGTGCAGGGAGCCGCCGAGCTCGGCGTCGGCCGCGCCGACCATCGCGGCGTGCTGACCGAGGCCGCGGCTGTCGAGTTCGCGGTCGTCAACGCTAGGGTCCGAACCCTCGCGGCGTCGCAGTCCGCCGACGTAGCCCGACAGCTGGCCGAACAGCAGGTCTCGGTCGTCGCGGGGATGGCTCGGTTGGACGGACCGGACGCAGTCGTCGTCGAGACGACCGGTGGCAGCCTGCGACTCTCCGCCGACGTCGTGCTCCTCGCGACCGGAGCCCACCCGCGGGTGCTGCCGACCGCGCAGCCCGACGGTGAGCGCATCCTCACCTGGGAGCAGGTCTACGAGCTCGACCAACCGCCGCAGCGACTTGTGGTTGTGGGGTCGGGCGTGACCGGAGCGGAGTTCGCCAGCGCCTACAACGCCCTGGGCGTCGACGTGGTGTTGATCAGCAGTCGGGACCGTGTCCTGCCCGGTGAGGACGCCGACGCAGCGAGTGTCCTCGAAGACGTGCTGATGAGGCGGGGGATGACCGTGCTCAACCGCTCCCGCGCGGCCTCGGTGGAGCGCAAGGCCGACGGAGTGGTCGTCGGGCTCGTCGACGGACGCGTCGTCGAGGGCTCGCACTGCCTTCTGGCCGTGGGCTCGGTCCCGAATACCGCCGACCTGGGGCTGGGCACGGTCGGCGTCGCGGTCGACGAGGCTGGGTTCATCGCCGTCGATGGCGTCTCGCGCACCAGCGCCCGTGGGGTGTACGCAGCCGGGGACTGTACCGGCGTACTCATGCTCGCCTCGGTCGCGGCCATGCAGGGCCGGATCGCGATGTGGCATGCGCTCGGCGATGCCGTGAGCCCGCTCGCCCTGCGGTCCGTCGCGTCGACGGTGTTCACGTCACCGGAGATCGCTACGGTCGGTTGGTCGCAGGCCGCTGTCGACGACGGCCAGATCCAGGCGAACTCGGTTCTCCTTCCGCTCGCCGGGAATGCGCGCGCGAAGATGCAAGGCGTTCATGAGGGTTTCGTCAAACTCTTCTGCCGGCCGGGCACCGGCATTGTCATCGGCGGCGTCGTGGTGGCCCCCCGGGCCAGCGAGCTGATCCATCCGGTATCTGTGGCAGTGGAGGGCCGGCTCACTGTCGACCAGCTCTCGCGTGCGTTCGCGGTCTATCCGTCGATCTCCGGCTCCGTTGCCGAGGCCGCCCGCCGGCTGCACATGCGCGGCCGCTGATCACTTCTCCCCACGAGCTGGCCGGAGTCCGGGCAACTCGCAGGTCGCGGGCAGCTGTCGGTGTCTGGTCGCCGTCGGCCCCGGGGCTTGGCCGTCGAGCCGTTTCGGCGGCGAGGAATTGCAAGCGACTTTTGACGTAGGCCGGAAAAGAACCGCCAAAATAACAGCAACGTAATTACGCCGAGGAAAGATAAGAATTACCAGATCTGGTGGCGGGCGGTGGACATTCCTGACAATAATCTGTCCCTGTTGTCACACCAACAACATTCGCCACTTTGATTTCGCCTCTGCTGGTGTGACAGCCGACCCGGTTCCCGCACCGCCAGGAGTCCGTATGGACCGCGAGCGCCCCCGAGCCCGCGCTGGGAAGCGACACCTGTTGCTTCCCCTTATCGCCACGACCGCTGTCGTGGCTGCCGTCACGACGCTCAGCGCCCCCGCCGGCGCCACCGGAGCACCGCAGTCCGGGACTCTCTCGCAGCTGGCGCCGCAGCACCGGGTCGTCCCTTCACCCCACCCCGTGTCGCCACGGATCAGTCAACTCGCCGTACCGGCTCTGCCAGCCGGTAGCCGAGTTGTGGCGGCGCCAATGGTGACCCCGACCCCCTCGACCGGGCCGGTGCGGCTTGCCGCAACCCTGGATCGACCCGGCACCGACGGGTTCTCGATGGTCGGGGTCACCTGGCGGCGGGGCAGCGCGCCGCCCGGCCTGTTGCTCGAGGCGCGCGCCCAGTCGGCCACCGGCTGGGGCGCCTGGACCGTTCTCGACGTCGACCCGGGTGAAGGCCCGGCCGCCAGCGAGGACCGCACCGGCCGGGTCGGCTCCCAACCGGTCTGGACCGGCCCTGCCGTCGGTGTCCAGCTGGCCGTGTACTCCCGCAGTGGCGCCGCGCCGGCAGACCTGCGGATCGCGCTGATCGACCCCGGTACGTCGGCGTACGACAGCGTCGCGGCATCGGCAACGCAAGACCAAGGGGCGGGTGCCGACGCCACGGGAGCGCCAGGCAGCTTCCCGGCGATCCCGCACATCATCACCCGGGCCCAGTGGGGTGCCGACGACAGTCTCGACAGCCCGTGCTGGCAGCCGCGGTACGGCAACCAGTTCAAGATGGTCTTCGTCCACCACACCGCCGGCACCAACACCTACACCGAGGCCCAGTCCGCCGGCATCGTCCGCGGCATCTTCGCCTACCACACGCAGGTCGAGGGCTGGTGCGACATCGGCTACAACTTCCTGATCGACAAGTACGGCAACATCTACGAGGGCCGGCGAGGCGGTATCCGGGCTCCGGTGCGCGGCTCCCACGCCGGCGACTACAACCTCAACACCACGGGCATCTCGCTGATGGGCAACTTCGACACCGGCTACCCGACACAGGCGATGAAGGACGCGCTGGTGTCGCTGATCGCGTGGCGGATGGGCACCGCCTATCACGGCGCCTACGGTACGACGGTCGTCGCCGGCAAGACGTTCCAGCGGATCTCCGGCCATCGCGACGCGATGTCGACCGACTGTCCCGGGCAGCATGTCTACGACTGGCTGCCGACGTTGCGCCATCTCGTCGACGTGCGCCTCGGTGGCTGGAAGTCGGCGATCGAGAAGCGCTGGCTCTCTCTTGGCGGTGCGTCCGGACGGCTCGGGCCCGTCCGCACCGGTGAGCGCTACGAGCTCGGCGGCTACCACACGACATTCGACGGCGGCCGGGCCTACTACAGCACCGTCTGGCCGAAGGTCCTCTACAACGGCGCGATCCTGCACCACTACGTCGCCAACGGCGGCATCCACTCCGGCCTCGGCTACCCCAAGACCAACGTGTGGGTCGTTCAAGGTACCGACGGCACGGCCATCCGCTTCGCCGGCGGACGGATGTACTGGTCACCGGGGACGCAGAGCAAGATCCTCGTCAACGGCGTGATCCTCGACAAGTACATCTCCCTCGGGGCGGCGCGTGGCCGACTCGGCTTCCCGACCAGCCGTGTCATCACGACCCAGACCGGCCTCCTGGCCAGGTTCCAGCATGGCCAAATCACCTTCAACTCCACGACGGGACAGACAACCGTCACCTACTACTGATCTCTGAGGACCCCGGCATGCTCTCTTCTTCCCGACGACGCACCGTCAGCATCCGGATCGGCATCGTCGCTGCCACCGCGACCACCCTCGCGCTGGTCGTGCCGGGGTCGGCCTCGGCCGTCTCCACCGACCAGACCTACTACGTGCCGGTGAGCAAAGGCCTCACGATCAACGGCCACGGCTTCGGCCATGGACATGGGATGAGCCAGTACGGCGCCGAGGGAGCCGCCAAGCAGGGGCTCGGCGCGACGCAGATCCTCAGCTTCTACTACCCGCACACGACGTCGACCACGACCGGCGGCTACATCCGGGTGCTGATCACCGCCGACTGGACGTCCGACGTGATCGTCGTACCGCGCAGTGGCCTGTCGGTGCGCGACCTCACCGACGGTGCGCACTGGCAGCTGCCGTCCGGACCGGACCTTTGGAGGTTGACCCCAGCCACCGACGGCACCACCTCCGTGCAGTACCACGACTCGACCGGCTGGCACCGCTGGCAGATCCCGGACGGTCGTGGCACCTTCGCCGATGACGGTGAGTTCTACACACCGAAGGGCTCCCCGATCACGCTGGTGCTGCCAGGAGGGGACAAGGTTCAGTACCGGGGCACGCTGCGCTGCGTCCGGCCCTACACCGGCGCGACGGTGCGCGACACGGTCAACGTGCTGGGCCTGGACAACTATGTGCGTGGCGTTGTCGCCAAGGAGATGCCAGCGTCCTGGGCGACAGCGGCACTGCAGACCCAGGCCGTCGCCGCTCGCACGTACGGCGCGTTCCTGCGAGCACAGAATCCCACGCGCTACTACCAGACCTGCGACACCACTGCCTGCCAGGTGTACGGCGGCTACTCGGCCGAGACCGACTCGAGCAACAACGCCGTCGACGCCACCGCGCACAGGATCCTGACCTACGGCGGAAGGCCTGCGTTCGCCCAGTTCTCCTCCTCCTCGGGTGGCTGGACGGCGGCCGGCGGCCAGCCCTACCTTCCCGCCCAGGCCGACCCTTACGACGGCTGGTCGGGCAACCCGGTCCACAGCTGGTCGGTGCACGTCAGCGCCACGACGCTGGAGGCGGACCATCCCGAGATCGGCCGGCTCAAGGACGTCCGCGTCACCAGCCGCGACGGACACGGCGAGTGGGGCGGCCGGGTGGAGCAGATCATCCTCGACGGCACCCTCGGACACGCCTACATGACTGGCGATGACTTCCGCGCGCTTTACGGGCTCAAGTCCGATTGGTTCAGCATCGCGCCGACCCCGATCATCATCCGCTGGCAGAAGATCGGCGGCGACCAGTCAGATGTTGGTGACCCACGAAGCGGCGAGTTCGCGGTCGCCGACGGCTCAGCGCAGATCTTCCAGCACGGGCGGATCTACTGGGCCGCAACGCCGGGCGCGCACGATCTCACCGGCCCGATCCTCGCCGCCTACCGGGCATGGGGTGGGCCAAGCTCCTCTCTCGGCTGGCCACGTTCGGCGGTGATCAAGGCCGGCACTGGGCAGAAGGCCCACTTCCAGGGCGGCTACATCTTCTTGTCGGACCAGACCGGAGCGCATGTCGTCGACAACCAGCCGATCCTGACCGCGTGGAACCAGCAGGGTGGCGTCAACGGCTGGATCGGCTTCCCAACCTCCGACACCCATGCGGTCTCAGGCGGGATCGAGGTCGATTTCCAGCACGCGATCATCACCTGGTACAGCCAGCAAGGCAAGACAGTCATCAAGAAGCTCTAGCCCCCCGCCCGCCCCCGCGAATTGCGGGAGAATGGCTGGACAAGTCGGACGGAACTCAGCCAGTTTCCCGCAATTGCGGGGCGGTCAGGGGGTTGCGGCGCCGGGGTCGGCAGTCTCGGAGATCTGGCAGATCACCGAGCCGGTGGTCACGGTGGCACCGACCTCGGCGGTCAGGCCGGAGATCGTCCCGGCCTTGTGGGCGTTGAGCGGTTGCTCCATTTTCATCGCCTCGAGGACGACGACGAGATCGCCGGCGGCGACCTGCTGGCCGTCTTCCACGGCGAGCTTGACGATCGTGCCCTGCATCGGTGCCAGCAGCGCATCGCCGCCGGCCTGGGCGGTGGAGCGCTTCGCGCCGGCGCGCTTGGCGGGCTTGCGGCCGTTGGCCGAGGGGACCGCGCTTGCGGCGAGGCCGGCCGGCAGCGAGACCTCCAGCCGCCGACCGCCGACCTCGACCGTGACGGTCTGGCGCTCGACCGCTTCGCTGGCGTCTGAGCTGTCGGCGTACGGCTCGATGGTGTTGTCGAACTCGGTCTCGATCCACGACGTGTAGACCTCGAAGCCCTCCCCATCGCCGATGAACGCCTCGTCGTCGACAACCGCACGATGGAAGGGGATGACCGTCGGCATGCCCTCGACCTCGAACTCGGCAAGTGCCCGGCGGGACCGTTCGAGCGCCTGCTCGCGGCTGGTGCCGCTGACGATCAGCTTCGCGATCAGCGAGTCGAAGCTGCCCGGGACCGTCTCGCCCTCGTCGTAGCCGCCGTCGAGCCGGACGCCGGGGCCCGCCGGCGGCTGCCAGCGGACCAGCCGGCCGGGGGCGGGAAGGAAGTTGCGACCCGCGTCCTCGGCGTTGATGCGGAACTCGATGGAGTGCCCGCTGATCTCGGGATCGTCGTAGCCGAGCGGCTCGCCGGCGGCAACGCGGAACATCTCGCGGACGAGGTCGATGCCTGTGACCTGCTCGCTGACCGGGTGCTCCACCTGCAGGCGGGTGTTCACCTCGAGGAACGAGATCGTGCCGTCCTGACCGACCAGGAACTCGCAGGTGCCGGCGCCCACGTAGCCGGCCTCGCGCAGGATCGCCTTGGACGAGTCGTAGAGCGTCTTCATCTGCTCGTCGCTCAAGTACGGGGCAGGCGCCTCCTCGACAAGCTTCTGGTGCCGGCGTTGGAGCGAGCAGTCGCGGGTGCTGACGACAACGACTCCACCATGCTCGTCGGCGAGGCACTGCGTCTCGACGTGCCGCGGCTTGTCGAGGTAGCGCTCGACGAAGCACTCGCCGCGACCGAAGGCTCCGACCGCCTCACGAACCGCCGAGTCGTAGAGCTCGGGGATCTCCTCCTCGGTACGGGCGACCTTGAGGCCGCGACCGCCGCCGCCGAACGCCGCCTTGATCGCAATCGGCAGGCCGTACTCGCGCGCGAACGCGACCACCTCGTCGGCGTCCTCGACGGGATCAGAAGTGCCGGCGACCAGCGGGGCGCCGACCTTGGCGGCAATGTGGCGCGCCTGCACCTTGTCGCCCAGCGCCTCGATGGCTGACGGCGGTGGCCCGATCCAGATCAGGCCGGCGTCGATCACCGCTTGGGCGAAGGCGGCGTTCTCGGCCAGGAAGCCGTAGCCAGGGTGGACTGAGTCGGCACCGGCTCGGGTGGCGGCCTCGACGATCTTCTCGATCGAAAGGTAGGTCTCCGCCGGCGTTGCTCCGCCGAGGGCGTAGGCCTCGTCTGCCAGCCGGACGAAGAGCGCGTCCCGGTCCTGGTCGGCGTAGACGGCGACGCTGCCGATGCCGGCGTCCCGGCAGCCGCGGACGATGCGGACGGCGATCTCGCCGCGGTTCGCGACCAGAACCTTGCTCAGCCCCGTCACAGAGCACTCTCCTCGCCTTCGCGACTGCGCTTTACAGCGTGAGTCTATGGCGAAGCCGCGCCACGTTGACCGGCCAAGGTTGCACGGTTGACCGGCCAAGGTTGCAGGGTTGACCGGCCAAGGTTGCAGGGTTGACCGGCCAAGGTTGCAGGGTTGACCGGCCAAGGTTGCAGGGTTGACCGGCCGCACTGTGTTCTGCCTGGCCGAGCTGTTTCGCGCCGAGAGGTCACTACCGCACCGACACGCCGGCAAAACCGGCGCATTGTTAGCGTCTCGGCGGTTAGAGGGGGAGGCGCATCACGAGGCGGGTGGGCGATCGGCGTACGACCTCGGTGAAGCCGGCCTGCTCGTAGAGGCCGCGCGAGCCGAAGAACATGAAGTCGTCGTGGCTGCGCTCGGGCTTGTCGACCGGATAGGCCTCCAGCGTGGTCGCGCCGCATTCCCGCGCGTAGTCGATGGCAGCGGCGACCAGCCGGTGCTGCAGCCCGTGGCCGCGGTGCCGTTTGGCGACGTACGTGCATACCACTGACCAGACCGGCGTGTCGTCGACCGGCTTCATCACCGGTGATCGCCGCAGCTTCTCGTATTCCTCGCGCGGTCCGAGGCTGATCCAGCCGACCGGCGAGTCGTCGACGTAGCCGACGAGTCCCGGTACGACGCCGTCGCAGACGAGTCCCCGCAACGCAGCCTTGTTCTCGCCGGCCACCGCCCGGCTCGCCGTACCTCCGCTCTTGCGGTAGTACATGCACCAGCAGCCGCGGACGATCGACCCGCCGGGCAGGTCGAACAGCACCTCCAGGTCCGCCCAGGTCTCCTCCGTCAGCGGCCGCGCATCGAAACCCCTCACGAACGGCACAATAGGGTGTGAGCGAGCCGCCGCCCAACGCGATTGGCAGCGCTCACTGACGCGCCCACGACCGGCCGGAAGGTGACATGAGCTTCGAACTCTCCCGTGAGCACGAGGATTTCCGCGCCAGCGTGCGCGACTTCGCCGAGGCTGAGATCGCTCCGCATGCGGCCCAGTGGGATCGCGACCACCACTTCCCTGTCGACGTGGTCCAGCGGATGGGCAAGCTCGGGCTCTTCGGACTCACCGCTCCGGAGGAGTACGGCGGTGCGGGCGACGACGGCGACTTCACCAGCCTCTGTGTCGCGATCGAGGAGATCGGCCGGGTCGACCAGTCCTTGGGCATCACGCTGGAGGCCGCGGTCGGACTCGGCATCAACCCGATCCTGTCGTTCGGCACCGCCGAGCAGAAGGAGCAGTGGCTGCCGGACCTGGTGTCGGGCACCAGGCTCGCCGGCTTCGGCCTCACCGAGCCGGGCGCCGGATCCGACGCCGGCGCGACCAAGACGACTGCGCGGCTCGACGGCGACACCTGGGTGATCAACGGCAGCAAGCAGTTCATCACCAACTCCGGCTCCGAGATCACCTCCTGCGTCACCGTGACGGCGCGGACCGGTGAGCGGGACGACGGGCGTGCCGAGGTGTCGACGTTCATCGTGCCGACCGACACACCCGGTTTCGTCGCCGAGCCCGCGTACGACAAGCTCGGCTGGCACGCGAGCGACACCCATCCGCTGACGCTGACCGACGTCCGGGTCCCCGCCGGCAGCCTGCTCGGCGAACGCGGCCGCGGCTTCGCGCAGTTCCTCGCGACGCTCGACGACGGCCGGGTCGCTATCGCCGCGCTCGCTGTCGGCTGCCTCCAGGCGTGTCTGGAGATGTCGGTGGAGTACGCCGGCCAGCGGA
>JAICMS010000030.1 GCA_025929075.1 Propionibacteriales bacterium | reverse complement strand
GGCGCCCAGCAGGCGAAGGAACGGATCGTGGAAGAGGCCGAGTCGCTGTCGGCGTCGACCGAGTGGGGCGCGACGACGCGGGCCTACCGAGAGCTCATGCAGCGTTGGAAGGACGCAGGCTCCGCACGCCGCGATGTCGAGGACAACCTCTGGAAGCGGTTCCGGGCGGCGCAGGACACCTTCTTCACCGCCCGCGACGCGGCCAACAGCGAGATTGACAAGCGGTACGCCGAGAACGCCGACATCAAGCGGACGCTGCTGGCCGAGGCGGAGAAGCTGCTACCCGTCACCGACCCGAAGGCGGCCCGCGAGGCATTCCGTCGGCTTGCCCACCGCTGGGACGCGGCGGGCAAGGTGCCACGCGCCGACATGCGCGACCTCGAAGACCGGTTCAAGAAGATCGACCAGGCAATCCGCAGCGCCGACGACGACCGCTGGCGGCGCAGCAACCCCGAGGCCCTGGCCCGCGCCAGTGCCGCGGTCAGCCAGCTGGAGGCCACTCTCGAAAGCCTGCGCAGCAAGCTCTCGTCAGCCGAGTCGGCGAACGACGAGCGGACGGCGCGTCAACTGCGCGCCGACATCGAGGCGCGCCAGTCGTGGCTTGCCGAGGCACGCAAGAGCCTTGTCGAGTTCGGCGGCTAGCGTCGCGCAGGTTACGCGCTTCCGCGGCCGTAAGTCGGGCGCCTCGACGCCCCATGGCGCTCAGTGGGTGAGCCGGTAGGCGTCGAAGACGCCGTTGACGTTCCTGACGGCCTTCAGGACATGGCCGAGGTGGGCCGGGTCGCCCATCTCGAAGGTGAACTTGCCCTTGGTGATGCGATCGCGGTTGGTCGACACCGCCGCCGACAAGATGTTGACGTGCATGTCGGACAGCACCCGGGTCATGTCGCTGAGCAGGCCGGCCCGGTCCAATCCCTCCACCTGAATCGCGACAAGGAACAGCGACTGGGCGGTGGGCGCCCACTCGACTTCGACGAGCCGGCCGGGTTGCGAGGCCAGGCTCTTCATGTTCGAGCAGTCGGTCCGGTGCACCGAGACCCCCTGGCCGCTGGTGACGAAGCCGACGATGTCGTCGCCCGGCACGGGAGTACAACAGCGGGCGAGCTTGGTGAGGACGTCGGACACTCCGCGGACGACGACCCCCGCGTCGGCATGCGACACCGCCTTGCCGGCCAGCCGTTCGGACGTGATCGTGACGGTCTCTGCAGCCTCGTCCGCGGCCGCCTGGTCGCCGCCGAAGTGCTCGAGGATCCGGCGGGTCACCGACTGGACCGACGTGTTGTTCTCGCCGATTGCGGCGTAGAGCGACGTCACGTCGGGGTGGTTGAGGTCGGCGGCAACCGCAGAAAGCGTCTCGTGGGTGAGCATCCGCTGCAGGGGTAGACCGTCACGCCGCATCTGCCGGGCCAGCGACTCCCTGCCCCGCTCGACCGCCTCCTCGCGACGCTCCTTGGTGAAGAACTGCCGGATCTTGTTGCGCGCCCGCGGGCTCTTGACGAAGCCCAGCCAGTCACGGCTCGGGCCGGCGGTCTGCGACTTGGAGGTGAAGATCTCCACGACGTCGCCGTTGTCGAGGGCGGACTCCAGCGGGACCAGCCGCCCGTTCACCCTGGCTCCGATGCAGCGGTGACCGACCTCGGTATGGATGGCGTAGGCGAAGTCGACAGGCGTCGAGCCGGTGGGGAGAGCGATCACCTCCCCGCGCGGCGTGAAGACGTAGACCTCTGCGGAGTTGATCTCGAAGCGCAGCGAGTCCAGGAACTCGCTGGGGTCCTGCGTCTCGCGCTGCCAGTCCATCAGCTGGCGGACCCACGCCATGTCGCCGCTCGGGTCGGTGGTGCGGCTGCCACTCTTCAGTGGCCGGTCGGTGTCGACGCCGTTGCGCGTGTCCTCCTTGTACTTCCAGTGCGCTGCGACGCCGTACTCGGCCCGACGGTGCATCCCGAAGGTGCGGATCTGCAGTTCGACCGGCTTCCCACCGGGACCGATGACCGTCGTGTGCAGCGACTGGTACATGTTGAACTTCGGCATCGCTACGAAGTCCTTGAACCGCCCAGCGACCGGGTTCCAGCGGGCATGGAGGACGCCGAGCGCGGCGTAGCAGTCACGCACCGATTCCGTCAGCACCCGGATGCCGACCAGGTCGTAGATGTCGGTGAACTCCCGACCGCGGACGATCATCTTCTGGTAGATCGAGTAGTAGTGCTTGGGCCGCCCGGTGACCGTAGCTTTGATCTTCGCGCCGCGCAGGTCGGCCTGGACCTGGTCGATCACCGTCGCGAGGAAGTCGTCGCGGGCGGGTGCGCGATCGGCAACGAGCCGGACGATCTCGTCGTAGACCTTGGGGTGCAATGTGGCGAAGGCGAGGTCCTCCAGCTCCCACTTGATCGTGTTCATGCCCAGCCGGTGGGCCAGCGGAGCATAGATCTCGAGCGTCTCGCTGGCGATCCGGGCGCGCTTGTCGTGTGAAAGGAAGCGCAGCGTCCGCATGTTGTGCAGCCGGTCGGCGAGCTTGATGACAAGGACCCGGATGTCCTTGCTCATCGCCACGATCATCTTGCGGATGGTCTCGGCCTGAGCCGACTCGCCGTACTTGACCTTGTCGAGCTTGGTGACCCCGTCGACGAGCTGCGCGACCTCCTCGCCGAAGTCGGCGGTGAGCTGGTCGAGCGTGTAGGGGGTGTCTTCGACGGTGTCGTGCAGCAGGGTCGCGCACAGCGTCGGCGGTGTCATCCCGAGCTCGGCCAGGATCGACGTGACAGCGAGCGGATGGGTGATGTAGGGGTCACCGCTGTTGCGGAACTGGCCGCTGTGGTAGCGCTCGGCTGTCTTGTAGGCCTTCTCGATCAGCGCCAGGTCGGCCTTGGGGTGGGTGTTGCGGACGACGCGGAACAGTGGCTCGAGAATCGGATCGCCGGACTGGGCGCGACCGATCCGGGCCAATCGGACCCGCATCCGAGTCGGGGCGGCGACACTCTCGGTGCCAGCCTTCTCGTCAGGCGGGGAGAGAACGTCGTCCGCCACTCATCTGCTCCCAGCGTTCGTCAGGTCTTTAGTCTACGCGGGAGACCCACGTCGGGGGCCGCCTCAGACGTGCAGCAGCGAGAGCAGCGGCAGGTCACCGAGCTTGCCGCTGCCGGCGAGGAAGTCCAGCTCGATCAACACCGAGACGCCGCACACGGTGCCCCCGCAGCGCTCTACCAGAGCCGTCGCGGCAGCGACCGTACCGCCGGTCGCGAGCACATCGTCGACGATGAGGACCCGGTCACCGGCGCTGATGGCGTCCTGGTGCACTTCGATCGTGGCCTCGCCGTACTCCAGGGCGTAGGACTCCTGGTAGGTGGCCGCAGGAAGCTTGCCTGCCTTGCGGATCGGCACGAAACCCGCGCCGAGTGCCAGCGCGACGGGAGCCGCCAGGATGAAGCCGCGGGCCTCGATCCCGGCAACCTTGTCGACGACGCATGCTCCATCGGGGTCGCGACCGGGGGCGGCCAGTGCGTCGACCACCGCACTGAAGCCGGCGTGGTCTGCCAGGAGCGGTGAGATGTCCTTGAAGACGACGCCGGGAGTCGGGAAGTCGGGGATGTCGCGTACCAGGCGCGTCAGCAGCGCGTCCAGCGTCTCCACCGGCTGTGCGGTCATCCCCAGTGACCGGTCATCGCCGTTTGCCGCGCTTTGCCCGCGCCTGCCGTTGCGGCTGCGCACGCTTGGCCGCCGACGAGTTCATCGGCCGGGGCTGGGCTTGGGTCCGGTTGGTCGCCGAGACACCGATCGGCTCATGGCCGGTCGGCTCCTCCTCAGCACCGGGCTCGACCGGCTCCGGCTCGGGCTCCGGTCCCGGTGGCGGGGTACCGGCACGTTGCCGTGCTTCGCCAGTGGTCGGCTTCGCCGCCGAGGCCGCGGGCCGCGCCGGGCGGCTCGATGTGCGCGCGGCAGGGGTGGATGCCGTGGCAGCCGGTACGGCGGCCGGCTTGGCGGATTCCGCGGCCGCCTCCTTCGCCATCTGGGCCCGACGGTTGGCGACCCGCTTCGCCTGGATCCGCATCGCCGGCTCGCGCATCTTCAGCTGGGCCAGCAGCGGCGTGGCGATGAAGATCGAGGAGTAGGCGCCGGCGGCCATGCCGACGAACAAAGCGAGCGCCAGGTCCTTCAACGGCCCGGAGCCGAGCTGGAATGTGCCGACGTAGAGGATCGCGCCGACCGGCAGCAGCGCTGCGATGGATGTGTTGATCGACCGGACCAGGGTTTGGTTGACCGCGAGGTTGGCACTGTCGGCGTACGTCCGGCGGGTGGAGGTCGTGATCCCACGGGTGTTCTCTCTGACCTTGTCGAAGACGACGACGGTGTCGTAGAGCGAATAGCCGAGGATCGTCAGCAGACCGGTGACCGTGGCCGGGGTGACCTCGAAGCCGGTGAGCGAGTACACGCCGACCGTGATGACGAGGTCGTGGAACAACGCCACGATCGCGGCGACCGACATCCGCCATTCTCGGAAGTAGGCCCAGATGAACAGCACGACGAGGAAGACGAAGACGAGGAGGCCGGTCACCGCCTTCTTCGCCACCGCGGCTCCCCACGTCGGCCCGATGGCCGAGGAGTTCACCTCGCTGGAGCCGGCCTGCTTGATCGCGTTCTCGACGACCTGAAGCTGGTTCTCGGTCAACGGCTTGGTGTCCACCCGGATCGCACTGGTGCCGGACGTCACCACCACAGGGTTCTCGGCGGCCGGGATACCCGTGCCGACGACCGCGTCGGTCACCTTGGTGACACTGGCAGAGGGGTTCGCGAACTGGGCGTTGAACTCGACGCCGCCCTTGAACTCGATCCCGAAGTTCATCCCCCGCAGGACCAGGCCGAGCACCGCGATGAGGATGATCAACCCCGACATCGCATACCAGGTGCGGCGGCGGCCGACGAAGTCGATGGAGACGTGGCCCTGGTAGAGCTGTGCGCCCATCCGGCCTAGCCGGGACATCAGGCCTCCCCTCCGGCGGTGGCGGGCTGTCGCTTCAGTGGTGGCAAGCCGAGGTGCTGCCGATCGAGGCCGGAGAACTTGTGGCCCTGGCCGAAGAAGTGCGTGCGCGCCAGTAGCGTCACCACGGGTTTAGTGAAGAAGAACACGACGAAGACGTCGATGAACGTCGTGAGACCGAGCGCGAAGGCGAAGCCCTTCACCACGTCGATCGCGAAGATGTAGAGGATCAGCGCGGCCAACATGGAGACCGCGTCGGCGGCCAGGATGGTCTGCCTGGCCCTGACCCAGCCGGTCTCGACCGATGTTCGCAGCGTCCTGCCGTCTCTCACCTCGTCACGTAGACGCTCGAAGTAGACGATGAACGAGTCCGCGGTGATGCCGACCGCGACGATCAGGCCGGCGATGCCCGGCAGGGTGAGAGTGAACCCATAGGCGTGTCCCAGGAGCAGAACCGCGGCGTAGGCGATCAGACCCGCGATAACGAGGGAGGCGATCACCACCATCCCGAGCGCGCGGTAGTAGAGCAGGCAGTAGCCGACGACGAGCAACAGGCCGATGATGCCGGCCAGGATGCCGGCGTCGAGCTGGCTGCTGGCCAGCTCGGGCCCCTCGAGCTCCTGGCCCTGGTCGACGAAGGTCAGCGGCAGCGCGCCGTACTTCAGTGCCGTCGCCAACGAGCTCGCCTGCGCCTGCGTGAACGGGTTTGTCGAACTGCCGGTGATCTGCGCCTGGCCGCCAGTGATCGGCTGCTCGTTGGTCGGTGCGGACAGCACCTCCTCGTCGAGGACGATCGCCAACTGCTGGCCGGTGCCGCCGTTGATGGCGATCCGCGACGTCACGTCGCCGAACTCGCGGGCGCCGTGGCTGTTGAAGGTCAGGTCGACCGCGTAGGCCACCTGGCCCTGTGGGATGCCCGCGCTTGCGTTCGTGACGTCAGTGCCCTCGACCATCGCGGGGCCGAGCAGGTAGCGGTTGCCGTCGGAGTCACACGCCAGCAGCGGCTGGCTCGGCAGATCGGCCTGTGGCGGCTGCTTGGCCGCACCGGGAGTGCCAGGGCACTTGTAGGTCTCGAGCTTCGCCACGTCGGAGGCTGGCGGGTTCTGGCTCCAGGCGTACGGGTCGGGGATCTTCTCCAATTGCGGCGGGGTGAGCGCCGGGGGCGGGGTGACTGGCGGAGCCGGCGGGTTCTTGCCGGTGAGAGGGGTCGCCGTCGCTCCACCGCTCTGTGGCGTCGCCGTACCACCCTTGCGCAGCCACCCGGCGCCCACTCGACGCTTGCCCGGAGAGGAGTTGCCCAGCTGAGGTCCCGTCGGCTTGGTCGTCTTGGCAGTGGTGGGCGGATGGGTGGGCGGGGTCGTCGACTTCTTGGAGCCTGTGGTGTGCTGCCCGTTCGACGGCGAGCTCTCGGTCGGCGGAACGGACGTAGTCGGCGGCGTCGATGGCGTCGACTGAGTTTTCGTGGATGTGGGACCGGTGGGAGTCGGCGTCGTCGGTGGCCGCTTGCTGGCCGGAGGCAGGATGCACGGCTGGTTGTTGAGTTGCGGGCAGGTCGCCACGATCCGGAACCGGAGCTGCGCAGTCTCCCCGATCGTGCGGCTGAGGTTCGGGTCGACCTTCCCCGGGATCTCGACGATGATGATGTCGCTGCCCTGCGTGCTCACCTGCGCCTCGGAGACGCCGGCGCCGTTGACTCGGGAGCTGATGATGTCGACTGCCTGGTTGAGCTTGTCAGAGGTGACGCCGCCCTGCGACGACTTGGCCTGCAGCGTGATCCGGGTGCCGCCCTCGAGGTCGAGACCAAGCTTGGGTTTCCAGTTGCCCAGTGCAGCGACGAGCACGTACATCAGGCCGATCACACAGACGAAGACGAGCAGCGTCCGGATCGGCCTCGACGCCTTGCTGGCCAAGGTCAGCTCACCTCTCCATTGTCGTCGCCATCGGCGGCGGGCGCGGCGGGAGGACCGGCCTCCTGCTGTTGGATTGTCGTGACGTCGTCAGCCGGCTCGTCGTGGATGATCTTGGCGACCGCGGCTCGATGCACGCGTACGACGACGCCCGAGGCTACCTCTATGCTCGCCTCTTCGTCGACAACTCCGGTGATCGTCCCGTAAATCCCGCTGGTGAGCATCACTCGATCGCCGATCGACAGCGCCGACTGTAGGTGCGATGCGTCGCGTGCCCGCCGACGTGCTGGGCGGATCAACAGCAGGTAGCCAACGGCCAGAATCAGGACCAACGGCAGGAACTGTGCCCAATTCACCCCAGCGGCTCCTCTTCGGTCCAGTGCGCGCCACGAGGACCGCCTACGACACGACGACGACCGCCCCCAGTCGACGGCCAGAACGGAGTCTAGCCGCCGAAACATCAGATCCCCGATTCGGCCGGGGCTCCTTGCCCTCGGCTGGCCGCTCTGGCGGCGGGCCCGTCAGGCGTCGTCGAAGAGGTCAGGCTGGTCGGCGAAAGGGGCCCTCGGCGGCGAGGTGAGACCGACGTGCTGCCACGCCGACGGAGTCGCGACCCGGCCTCGCGGGGTCCTGGCGAGGTAGCCGCTGCGCACCAAGAACGGCTCGGCCACTTCCTCGACGGTCTCCCGCTCTTCGCCGACGGCGACGGCGAGGCTGGAGACGCCGACCGGACCACCCCCGAAACGCCGGCACAAGGCGTCGAGGACTGCGCGGTCGAGGCGGTCGAGCCCCTGCTTGTCGACCTCGAACAGCTCCAGCGCGCGGTCGGCCACCGCCAAGGTGACCACGCCGCCGGCGCGCACCTGAGCGAAGTCGCGAACGCGTCGCAGCAGCCGGTTGGCGATTCGCGGCGTTCCCCGAGAGCGGGACGCGATCTCCGTGGCGGCCTCGGCGTCGATGCTGACAGCGAGCAGCCGGGCCGAGCGGGTCACGATGGTGGTCAGCTCGTCGGTGTCGTAGAACTCCAGATGCGCGGTGAAGCCGAACCGGTCACGCAGCGGCCCGGGGAGCAACCCCGCGCGCGTCGTCGCGCCGACGAGGCTGAACGGCGGAATCTCCAGCGGGATGGCCGTCGCCCCCGGCCCCTTGCCGACCACCACGTCGACGCGGAAGTCCTCCATCGCCATGTAGAGCATCTCCTCGGCCGCCCGCGACATCCGGTGGATCTCGTCGAGGAACAAGACATCCCCCTCGGCCAGACCGGACAGGATCGCGGCCATGTCGCCGGCGTGCTGGATCGCCGGTCCGCTCGTCAGGCGCATGGGAGTGGCCATCTCGTTGGCGATGATCATCGCCATCGTCGTCTTGCCCAGCCCCGGTGGGCCAGCGAGCAGGACGTGGTCGGGCGGCCGGCCACGCTGTCGCGCTGCCGCCAGCAGCAGTCCCAGCTGCTCGCGCACCCGCTCCTGGCCGATCACCTCGTCGAGCGTCCGCGGCCGAAGCGCCGCTTCCACGATCTGATCGTCGGCAGTCGCCTCGGGCACCACGAGCCGGCCCTCCTCGATCGACTCCGCACGCTGACCCGGCATCGGGGTCACGCCTTGGCCAACGTGCGCAGTGCCGACTTGAGCAGGTCCGCGACGGTCAGTGGTGCGTCGGCGGCGGCCGCCTCCTCCGCCAGTGGCGCGACCTCCTCGACCGCGGCGTCAGCCTCCTTGGCCGACCAGCCCAGGCTGAGCAGCCCCGAGCGCACCTGGTCGCTCCAAGCGTCGGGCCGGCGTACGGCGACCCGACCCGCCACCGGCGTCGGCGCCGGACCGATGCGCTCCTTGAGCTCGAGCACGATCCGCTGCGCACCCTTCCGGCCGATGCCGGGCACCCGGGTCAACGCGACGATGTCCTCACCTGCCACGGCGCGGCGCAGCTCAGTCGGCCCGTGCACGGCGAGCATCGCCTGCGCCAGCTTGGGACCCACTCCGCTGGCGGTCAGCAGCAGCTCGAACAATGACCGCTCGTCGGCGGTGCCGAAGCCGTAGAGCGTCAGGGAGTCCTCCCGGACGACCAGTGAGGTGGCGACGCTCGCCTGTTGACCGACGTGTAGTCCGGCCAATGTCGCCGGAGTGCAGAGGACGAGCAGCCCCACACCGCCCACCTCGAGGACGGCAGAGTCGACGTTGACGGCGCTGACCTCGCCCCGGACCGAGGCGATCACGGGGCGGCCTCAAGCCGGACGCCGGCCACTGCAGCGGACAGGCGCTCCTGCGCCACGCCGCGCCAGATGTGGCACATCGCCAGCGCCAGGGCATCTGCGGCGTCTGCAGGAGATGGTCGATCGGGCAGCCGCAGCAGCCTGGTCACCATCGCTGTGACCTGCGCCTTGTCGGCCCTACCGCTTCCCGTCACCGCCGCCTTGACCTCGCTCGGAGTGTGGAGCGCAACCGGCAGGCCGCGTCTGCTGGCGGTGGCGATCGCCACCCCGGAAACCTGTGCGGTCGCCATGACCGTGCGCACGTTGTGCTGGGCGAAGACCTGCTCCACGGCGACTGCGTCAGGTCCGAACATGTCGATCCAGTGCTCGATCGTGGCTTCGACCGCCAGCAGGCGCTCGCCAATCGGGGCAGCTGCCGGCGTACGGACGACATCGACGGCAACCGCGTGCAGCGGACGCCCCGAGATCCCCTCGACGACCCCCAGACCGCAGCGGGTCAGTCCCGGGTCAATTCCGAGGACCCGCATCGCAAGCGCTCCTTCCGGCGGTGGCGAACGTCTGTTCGACAACGTAGTCGAGTGATCCGACGGAATCGCGCCACGACGCGCCGTGATGCGGGCCCGCTCTGTCCGCTGTCCCAGCACCGCCTGGTTTCACCGGCCGCTCGACCGGGTATGTCGTCTGAGAACAACGTGAGCGAGGACTGAGATGGCCGACGACAGCACCGAAAGCACTTCCGGGCTCGAATACGTCAAGTTCGCCGTTTCCGGCAAGAACCGCTTCGTGACCGGCATTGCACTGCTTGCCGCCTTGGGCGGCTTCTTGTTCGGTTATGACACCGGCATCATCGGGCAAGCGCTGCCTTACATCCAGCAGGAGTTCCACCCCAGCACGTTCGCCGCTTCGTGGATCGTCGCGTCGATCCTCATCGGTGCCATTGTCGGCGCTGTCTGTTCCGGCTACTTGTCTGAGAAGATCAGCCGGAAGTGGACAAAGTGCCTGTCCGGCATTGTTTATGTCATCGGTGCCCTGGCGGCGGCGTTCGCCCAGGATGTCACCTGGCTGATCATCGCCCGTTTCGTGCTGGGGCTATCAGTCGGCACCGCTTCGTTCGTGGCACCGGAATACATCGCGGAGCAGACGCCGCCGAAGATCCGCGGCGGCACGGTCACCTACAACCAGGTCATGGTGACCCTGGGCATCCTGATCGCCTATATCGCTGGCTTCCTGCTCAAAGACGTGACTCACAACTGGCGCTGGATGCTGGGCCTTGCCCTGGTTCCCGGTGCGGTGCTGGCGATCAGCATGGTCTTCGTCCCCCACAGCCCGCGCTGGCTGGTCAAGGCCGGACGCTCTGACGAGGCCCGTGAGGTCCTCGAACGCACCCGCACCGACTCCGACATCGACGCGGAGATCGAGGAGATCGAGGAGGTGACCAAGAAGGAGAAGTCCTGGCGCCTGCGTGACCTGATGGGCGGGCACGTCCGCCCGCTGATGGTGGTCGGGATCGGGCTTGCCATATTTCAGCAGTTCGTCGGCGTCAATACGGTCATCTACTTCGCGTCGACGATCCTGCATTACACCGGCTCATCGACAAGCCAGTCGGTCCAGCTGGCTGTCTACGTCGGGGTCACCAACTTCGTGGTCACCATCGTCGCCGTACTGATAATGGACTGGGTCGGCCGGAGGTGGCTGCTCCTGACCGGCACCGCAATCCTCACCGTCGCACTCGTCGTGCTCGGCCTTTACTTCTACTTCCCGTCGTGGGAACAGAACGTCTCCTGGCTCGGTCTGGTGTGCGTCATCGTCTACATCGTGGGCTTTGCCATTGGCCTGGGGCCTGTCTTCTGGTTGATGATCTCCGAGATCTATCCGCTGCATTTCCGCAGCCAGGCGATGGCCGTTGCCACCGTCTGCAACTGGGCGGCCAACTTCCTGGTCTCTTACTTCTTCCTGCAGGAGACAGCTGCGATCGGCCGCGGCCCCACCTTCTGGATCTACGCGGGCCTAGCCATTCTCGCGATTGTGTTCTTCTGGTTCAAGGTGCCGGAGACGAAGAACCGGCCGCTGGAGGACATCGAGCGCGAGATCGGTGGTGAGGAGACGGCGGGCGCGGCGACAGGGTAGTCGTCCTGGACTGACTCGGCTCAGTCCAGTTCGGCCATGACGTCGTCGGGGACGTCGAAGTTGCCGAAGACGTTCTGCACGTCGTCGGAGTCCTCTAGCGCGTCGATCAGCCGGAAGACCTTGGTGGCAACTTGCTTGTCGACCAAGACGGTCATGCTGGGAACGAACGAGGCCTCGGCGGACTCGTAGTCCAAAGCGTTGTCCTGCAGCGACGTGCGCACGCCGACCAGGTCGGTGGGCTCGGAGATCACTTCGAACGCCTCGCCGATGTCGTTGACCTCCTCAGCACCGGCCTCAAGGACCGCCAGCAGCACGTCGTCCTCGGCGACCTGTCGGCCGTCTTGGGCCTTGGGGACGATCACGACACCCTTCCGGTTGAACATGTACGACACCGACCCGGCATCGGCCATCGAGCCACCGTTGCGGGTCATGGCGGTGCGCACCTCACCGGCGGCGCGGTTGCGGTTGTCGGTCAGGCACTCGATGAGCAGCGCGACCCCGCCCGGCGCATAGCCCTCGTACATGATCGTCTGGTAGTCGGCTGCACCGGCTTCCAGACCCGACCCCCGCTTGACCGCGCGGTCGATGTTGTCATTGGGCACCGACGACTTCTTCGCCTTCTGGATGGCGTCGTAGAGCGTCGGATTGCCGGCCGGGTCGCCTCCGCCGGTGCGCGCGGCGACCTCGATGTTCTTGATGAGCTTGGCGAAGAGCTTGCCACGCCGGGCGTCGATGACGGCCTTCTTGTGCTTGGTCGTCGCCCACTTGGAGTGGCCGGACATGCGTTGTTCGCTCCTTATCCTTGCTCGCGGCTTTGCGCAGCCGTCTCGGTGGCTGTCGCCGGTCCGGCCTCCCGCACCAGGTCGACGAAGAAGCGGTGCACCCTGTCGTCGCCGGCGATCTCGGGGTGGAAGGACGTCGCCATCACGTTGCGCTGCCGGACCGCGACGATCCTACCTGCGGCCCCCTCTCGGGCCGCGTCGACAGCGACCTCGGCCAGCACCTCCACGCCTGCCCCGACCTTCTCCACCCACGGCGCCCGGATGAAGACGGCATGCAGCGGCTCCTCCAGGCCGACGAACGTCAGCTCCTGCTCGAAGGAGTCGATCTGCCGGCCGAAGGCGTTGCGGCGCACGACAATGTCAAGCCCCCCGAACGTCTCCTGGTCCGCGGTGCCCCCGTGCAGATGGTCGGCGAGCATGATCATGCCTGCACAGGTGCCCAGCGTCGGCATCCCCGCCGCGATCCGCTCCTTGATCGGCTCGAAGAGATCGAAGATGTGCGACAGCTTGTCGATCGTCGTCGACTCACCGCCCGGGATCACGAGCGCGTCGACGTCGTGCAGCTCTGCCGGTCGTCGTACGGCGACTGCCTGGGCACCGGCCGCGCGAAGCATCGCCAGATGCTCCCTGACGTCGCCCTGCAGCGCCAGGACGCCGACGAGCGGACGAGCGCGGTCGCGGTCGTCCATCCCTGGTCGCTCGTCGATGGTCACGGTCAGGGGCCTTCGGTCGGTCGACGCTGCCAATCGATCGTCACCTCGATGCGACCCTCGTCGAATGCGGAGTCGAAGCCGTGAGCCGCCAGCCGGTCGACCGCCAGTTCCAAGAGCTCGTCACCCGGGGCGACGTTGGCAGTGCTGCCGTGCCAGACGTTGAGCTCGAGCATCCCGTGCTGCACCGCGTGCCAGACGTCGGTGTGGGTGAAGAAGGCCAGGCCGGCGGGCTGGTGTCCCTGCTCGTGCCGCCGGCGCAGCTCCTCGTCTGCGGTCCAGTGGTCGTCGACTGCCTGCAGCACGACGACTCCGGCCTGCTCGAGGTCGGCGAACACCTGCTGCAGCCGCCCGAATGACGTTGGGTCCGGCCAGTCGGCCGCCGCGGCTATCAGGTCGGCCTCGGCGGCATCGACGTACTGGTTGGCCAGACCCTTCGCCTCGTCCGGGTCGACCACCTCATCGGCAACCGCTTCCAGGAGCTCGGCGCGGATCTGCGCATCCGGCCGGTAGCCCGACCAGACCTGGCACCGCGCGTACGTCCGGAGCTGTTCCATCCTCGCGGCCTTGTCCGGGCTCCCGATCGCCATGTCTCAATCCTGCCGGATCGGCCGCCGCCCCACGTCGGGCTCTATCCGTTACCAGCCGCGTTCGGCCAGCCGGTGCGGCTGCGGGATCTCGTCGACGCTGATGCCAACCATTGCCTCGCCGAGCCCGCGGGACACCTTCGCGATCACGTCGGGGTCGTCGTAGAACGTCGTCGCCTTGACGATGGCGGCAGCCCGCTGAGCCGGGTTGCCGGATTTGAAGATGCCGGAACCCACGAAGACACCCTCAGCCCCGAGCTGCATCATCATCGCTGCATCGGCGGGCGTTGCGATGCCCCCGGCGGTGAAGAGCACGACCGGCAGCTTGCCGGCTTCGGCCACCTCGCGGACCAGCTCGTACGGCGCCTGGAGCTCCTTGGCGGCGACGAACAACTCGTCCTCGCTCATCGACTGCAGCCGTCGCAGCTCTGCCCGGATCGACCGCATGTGGGTCGTCGCGTTCGACACATCGCCGGTTCCAGCCTCACCTTTGGACCGAATCATCGCCGCACCCTCGGTGATGCGCCGCAACGCCTCGCCGAGGTTGGTCGCACCGCACACGAACGGCACGGTGAACTGCCACTTGTCGATGTGGTTGGCGTAGTCAGCAGGAGTCAGCACCTCCGACTCGTCGACGTAGTCGACACCGAGGCTCTGCAGCACCTGCGCCTCGACGAAGTGGCCGATCCGTGCCTTGGCCATGACGGGGATCGACACCGCCGAGATGATGCCGTCGATCATGTCGGGGTCGCTCATCCGCGACACGCCGCCTTGCGCCCGGATGTCGGCCGGCACCCGCTCGAGCGCCATCACCGCGACTGCCCCGGCGTCCTCGGCGATCGTGGCCTGCTCGGGCGTGACGACGTCCATGATCACGCCGCCCTTGAGCATCTCGGCCATGCCGCGCTTCACCCGCGCCGTACCGGTCGCCGCCGGGCTCTCGTTGCTGCCCTCGATTTCGGTTGCTTCGCTCACCACACGCCGTCCTTGGAAAAATGCTGTCAGAAAGTCCGTCTCCTACCCCCCATCGTACGGCGACACAGCCCTGGCACCGCACATCCTCCCGCCCGGCCAGCGCACCCCTTCCCTCTCGCGCTTGCTCCTGAGAGTCGGTACTTGCCTCGCTGACTGCTGGCAAGGGCCAGCCGGGCGCCGAAACGGAAGGCGTTCACTCCGGGGCGGCGAAGTCGTAGCGGTCGTCGAACTCCGCGGGCTGCGGTGGCACGGCGTGGCCGGCCAGTCGGAACCACCGCACCCGCCGTCGTTGATGCAGCGCCAGCGTGGTCGCCACCAGGTCGTTGTAGATACCCCGCCCGAGCGCGGCCCGACGGCCGGCGTCGACCAGGTCGGGCATCAGCGGCTCCACGTCGTACGGCGGTAGGCCGGCCTCATGGAGCACGCCGGTCAGCTCGGACTCGGCCGCCCACCGCTCGCTGGGTTCTCCGTCCTCCGCCTCGCGGGCTGCCCGGGCGGCGTCGAGCAGGGCCAGCGCCGAAGCCGGATTGCTCAACCCGCCGACGGCCAGCTCCGCGGCAACCGCCGCGCGACGCTGCAGCTGGGCTTGCAGCGCCGCCATCGCCGCCTCGGCCCGAAGGTGCATCCGGTCCAGCCGGGTGGCCGTCCACGACAGCCACAACGCGACGACCGCGACCAGCACGGCAACACCGACGCCCACCCAGGCCCAGCCGACCGTTCCCATCAGGGCACCCGCATGGCCCTGGCGGTCGCCGGCATTCCCAGCGCGGTGGCGTAGACCGCCTCGATGTCGTCGACGAGCCGTGACCAGTCGTAGCGGGCCGCCACCTCCTGCCCGGCCCGCGCCAGTGCCAGCCGAAGTCCGTCGTCGTCGAGCAGTCGGCAGATCGCCTCGGCGCACGCCGCGGCGTCACCGGCAGGGAAGAGCAGCCCCGAACGCTCGTGGCTGAGCAGCTCGCAAAACGCGGGCAGATCGCTCGAGGCGACGGCGGCACCGGCCGCCATCGCCTCGACGAGCACGATGCCGAAGCTCTCCCCACCGGTCTGCGGAGCGACGAAGACCGCCACCGACCGGAGCAGCGTTTCCCGCTCGTCGTCGCTCACCTGGGCGAGCACCTCGACCGGGCCGCGTAGACCGCGGCGAAGTTCCGTCACCGCCTGGGCGCCGCCCCGCCCGGCCACCAGCAGCCTCGCCGACGGGTGGCGGGCCGCCACCTGCGGCATGGCCGCGAGCAGCACGCCCAGGCCCTTGCGCGGCTCGTCGGTCCGGCCGAGGAAGCCGATCGTGGGTCCCGGGTCGGACCAGGCCTCGCGCACCGGCGCTGCCGCGAACCGCTGACAGAAGACACCGTTCGGGATGATCACGGGCTCTCCCCCGAGGTGTTGCACCAGCGTGTCCCGGGCCGCGCGCGACACCGCGATGCGGGCACTGATCTTCTCCAGCGACGGCCGCAGCAGACTCACCGAGGACGCGGTAGCACGCGACCGCGGCAGCGACGAGTGGAACGTCGCCACGACCGGCACCTCGCTCGCCCACAGCGCCAGCAGCGACACGCTCGGGCTCTCCGGCTCGTGCACGTGCAGCAGGTCGAAGTCGCGGTCGGCCAGCCACCGACGCACCCTCGCTGCTGCCCGTGGTCCGAACGACAACCTCGCCACCGACCCGTTGAAGCGGACCGGCACCGCCTTCCCCACCGTGGTCACGAACGGCGCTTCGCCATCGGTCGCGTCTCCTGGAGCGAGTACGGCGACGGTGTGCCCCCGCTCTGCGAGCACGGCCGCCAGGTCGCGCACGTGGTTCTGCACCCCGCCGGGGACGTCGAGTGAGTAGGGGCAGACGAGGCCGATCCGCAGTGGCCGCATCAGGTGCTCGGGACCGGCCGGGATTCGGCCGAGACCCGGTCGGCCGCGAAGACCGGCTGCATCATGTGCCAGTCGCCCGGTGCGTCGCGGATCGCGTCGCTGAAGTGGTCAGCCAGCCGCTGGGTCATGCCACGGACTCCCAGGGCAGGCTCCACCTGCTCACTCACCACGCCGCGCATCACCGGGCCGCGGTAGGAGAGCGCCACCGCGAAGAGCGCCGCACCGGATCGCCGGGCCAGCGTGGCCGGCCCCGCGGGTAGCCGTGCCCGCTGGCCGAGAAGCTCCACGTCGAGCCCCGCTCCCGTCAGGTCGCGGTCGGCGACCAGGCACACCAGCCGCCCCTCGCCGAGGGCGGCGAGCAGCCTGTGTACCGGTCGCGCGTCCGGGGTGAGCGACACCACCTCGACGCCGATCGAGCGCCGGTAGGCGACGAACCTGTCGAAGAGCGAGTCCGGCCGCAGCCGTTCCGCCACCGAGGTGACCGGCATCCCCGAGAGCGCGACGTAGGCACCGGCAAGGTCCCAGTTGGCCATGTGCGGCAGTGCCAGGATTACTCCCCGCCCGCCCCGGAACGCCTGCTCCAGCCGGTCCAGGTTGACCGGCTCCACAGTGCTGAGCACTCGCTGCGGTGTCCAGGTCGGCAGCGCGAAGACCTCGTGCCAGTAGCGGAAATAGGAGCGCAGTCCATCCCGGGCCAGTTGACGCAGCGCCTCCGGCGAGAGCCCCGGGCGCACTCTGGCGAGGTTCGCCTCGAGCTGCTTCACTCCGCTCCCCCGCCGTCGCCACACCAGGTCGGCACCCGCGCGGAACGCCCGGTCCAAAGAACGCTCCGGCAGGCGTTTGGCGGCCTGCCACCCTAGGGCGAAGGCCGCGTCGGCAACTCTTTCGCCGACGGTTTCGCCCGTAAGCTCGGCGTACGGCGACGACGGCTTGCTCACGACGGGAGCCGGGGCTCGGCCACCGCCTGCTGGTGCACCGACAGCATCCGCTGACCGACGGTGATCGTGCTGGCGACAGCGAGCACCCAGAGCACGATGGTCAGCAGGATCGGCAGCCCGAAGATACCGTCGAGCCCCGTCATCGCCAGCACTGCCACCAGCCGGTCGGATCGCTCCGCGATGCCGACTTTGGCGTGCATGCCGAGGCTCTCCGCCCGCGCCCTCGTGTACGAGGTCACCGACCCCATCACCAGCGCCCAGAGCGCCACGTAGGCAAGCAACGTGTCGTCGCCTCCCCCGACCAGCCAGACGGCGAGGCCGCCGAAGACCGCGGCGTCGCCGAGCCGGTCCATCGTGGAGTCGAGAAACGCTCCCCATCGCGACGGCGCCCCGATTGTGCGGGCCATGTATCCGTCGACGAGGTCGGAGAAGACGAAGACCGCGATGACGACACAGCCCTGCCACAGCCAGCCCTGCGGGAAGCACACCAGCGCCCCGGCGACCACACCAAGGGTCCCGACGAACGTGACCGCGTCGGGCGAGACGCCGAGCCGGATCAGCAGATGAGCGATCGGCTTGAAGACGCCGGTCCAGAACATCCGGAAGCGCTCGAGCATGGGGCTCGATCGTACCGGCCCGGCGCGACCCTTGTGCCCGCGCTTCGGCGGGTGAAAGGTGGACGTCATGCGGCCGTGGCGCCGCCCGACGTACTCGACTCGCAGGAGGAGACGAAAGATGTCGACCAAGAACGCCGCCCAGAGCGCAGGTGATGCTTCCGCCGTACAACCCGCCTCACCAGCAGCCATCCGCAACGTGGTGTTGGTGGGGCCGGCTGGGTCGGGGAAGACGACTCTCGTCGAGGCACTGCTCTTCCGAACCGGAGCGCTGACCCGGATGGGCTCGGTCGAGGACGGCTCGACGGTGAGCGACTACGACGAGTCCGAGGTGCGGCAGCAGCGCTCGGTCGGTTTGTCGTTGGCTCCGATCAGCGTCGGGGACATCAAGGTCAACCTGTTGGACGCACCCGGCTACGCCGATTTCGTCGGCGATCTGCGGGCGGGGCTGCGGGCCGCGGACTGCGCGCTGTTCGTGGTGTCTGCCAGTGAGGGTGTCGATGGGGCCACCAAGGCGCTGTGGCAGGAGTGCGAGGCGGTCAAGATGCCGCGCACCGTGGTGATCAGCAAGCTCGACCACCAACGGGCCGACTACCCGGCTGTTCTTGCGGCCGCGCACGATGCCTTCGGCGACAAGGTGCTGCCGCTCTACGTGCCGGTGGAGCACAAGGGTTCGGAGGTCGACGATCTGGTCGCCTTGCTCTCCCAGACCGTCTCGGACTACTCCGGCGCGGCCGGCCGCGTGGTGCGACGGGCCGACGACGATGAGCAGCTGCTGATCGACGAGCACCGCACGTCGCTGATCGAGGGCATCATCGAGGAGTCCGAGGACGAGGGCCTCATGGACCGCTACATGAACGGTGACGAGATCGAGACCGCGCTGCTGGTCGGCGACCTCGAGACCGCGGTCGCACGAGCGTCGTTCTTCCCCGTGGTGCCGGTGTGTGCGACCACAGGAGTCGGCCTTGACGAGCTGCTCGAGGTGGTCACGTCGGCGTTCCCCGCTCCGTCGGAGCACACCTTCCCCAGCGTCTACACCCCCGCAGGCAAGGCCGTCGCCGACCTGTCGTGCGACCCGTCGGGTCCGCTGCTCGCCGAGATCGTCAAGACGACGTCGGACCCGTACGTCGGCAGGATCAGCCTGACCCGAGTCTTCTCTGGCACCGTGCATCCCGACGCCACCGTGCACGTGTCCGGCCACTTCTCCCAGTTCGAAGAGGCCGACCACGGCCACGAGGACCACGACGAGGACGAGCGCATCGGCACGCTCTCCTCCCCCCTCGGCAAGAACCAGCGGCTGAGCACCTCCTGTATCGCCGGCGACATCTGCGCGATCGCCAAGCTGTCCCGCGCGGAGACCGGCGACACGCTCAGCGACAAGGACAACCCGCTCGTGATGGAGCCGTGGTCGATGCCCGAGCCGCTCCTGCCGTTCGCGCTGGTGGCCCACGCGAAGGCCGACGAGGACAAGCTGGGCCAGGCGTTGTCGCGGCTTGCCGCCGAGGACCCCAGTGTGCGGATCGAGCACAACCCGGAGACCGGTCAGCTCGTGCTGTGGTGCATGGGCGAGGCGCACGGGGACGTGCTGCTCGACCGGCTGCGCAACCGTTACGGCGTCTCAGTCGACCAGGTCGACGTCCGGGTCCCACTTCGCGAGACCTTCAGTGGTACGGCGAACGGGCATGGTCGCCACGTCAAGCAGAGCGGCGGTCACGGCCAGTACGCCGTATGTGACGTGACTGTCGAGCCCCTCCCCCACGGTGCGGGGTTCGAGTTCGTCGACAAGGTCGTCGGCGGCGCCGTACCGCGGCAGTTCATCCCGAGCGTCGAGAAGGGTGTGCGCGCTCAGCTCGACAGGGGACTGTCGGCCGGCTATCCGGTCGTCGACGTCCGGGTCACGCTCTTCGACGGCAAGGCGCACAGCGTCGACTCCAGCGACATGGCCTTCCAGACCGCAGGGTCGCTGGCGGTGCGCGAGGCCGCCAACGCGGCCGGGGTCACGATGCTCGAGCCGATCGACACCGTCGACGTCCTGATCGACGACGACTACATGGGCGCAGTGATGGGCGACCTCTCGGTACGGCGGGCACGGGTGCTCGGCACCGAGCCGGTCGCGGGGGCTCGGACCCTGGTGAAAGCCGAGGCGCCGCAGCTGGAGCTGCTCCGCTACGCCACCGAGCTCCGCTCGCTCAGCCACGGCACCGGAACCTTCAGCCGGACCTTCGCCCGTTACGAGGCCATGCCCTCCCACGTCGCCGCGAAGCTCGCCGCGGAGAAGACCGACTAGCAACCAGACACTTGTCGGCTTAGGTGTCCCCGCGCCAGCCGTCGGCCAGCATCGACCGGGTATCGGCCAGCAGCTGCGGCAGCACCCGGGTCTGGGCGACCAGCGGCATGAAGTTGGTGTCGCCCAACCAGCGGGGCACCACGTGCTGGTGCAGGTGGGCGGCAATGCCGGCCCCGGCGACCTGGCCCTGGTTCATGCCGATATTGAAGCCGTCGGCCTTGGACACCGCCCGGAGGGTCGCCATGGCCTCGCGGGTGAGCCGCGCCACCTCGGCGACCTCGTCGGCGGCTAGCTCGGTGTAGTCCGACACATGCCGGTAGGGGCAGACCATGAGGTGGCCCGGGCTGTACGGGTAAAGGTTGAGCACCGCGTAGGCCGCCTCGCCGCGCCTGACGACCAGCCCTTCGTCATCGGGCCGGCCAGGCGTCGTACAGAAGGGACAGTCGACGGTCTCGGCAGACGGCGGCTTGTTCTCGCCGAGGATGTAGGCCATCCGGTGCGGAGTCCACATCCGCTGGAAGGCGTCGGGATCGCCCGCCCCGTGCTGGGGCACGTACTCCGTCACACCTGGGTCCGAGTGTCGACGGCTTCCTTGATCCGGCTGACCGCCTCCTCGACGGGGACTTCGTTGTCCTGCTGACCGTTGCGGTAGCGGAACGACACAGCTCCTGCGTCGACGTCGGCGTCCCCGGCGATCAGCATGTAGGGCACCTTCTGCAGCTGGGCGTTGCGGATCTTCTTCTGCATGCGGTCGTCGGAGTCGTCGAGGTCAGCACGGATCCCTGCGGCGCGCAACCGCTGGACCACCTTGGCGAGATAGTCGGCATGGCGCTCGGCGACCGGGATCGCGACGACCTGTATCGGCGCCAACCACGGCGGAAACGCGCCGCCGTAGTGCTCGGTCAGCACGCCGATGAAGCGCTCGACGGAGCCGAAGAGTGCCCGGTGGATCATCACCGGCCGCTGCCGGGTGCCGTCAGCGGCGGTGTACTCGAGGCCGAACCGCTCCGGCTCGTTGAAGTCGAGCTGGATGGTCGAGATCTGCCAGGTCCTGCCGATCGCGTCCCGCGCCTGCACGGAGATCTTCGGCCCGTAGAAGGCCGCGCCGCCGGGGTCGGGCACCAGCTCCAGCCCGGAGTCGAGAGCAACCTGCCGCAGCGTGTCGGTCGCCACCTCCCACACCGCGTCGGAGCCGATGAACTTTGCGGAGTCGTCGCGAGTGGACAGCTCGAGGTAGAAGTCGTCGAGACCGTAGTCCTTGAGCAAGCCGAGCACGAAGGTGAGCAGGCTCGTGAGCTCGTCGTGGAGTTGTTCGGGCGTGCAGTAGATGTGGGCGTCGTCCTGCGTCATGCCGCGGACGCGGGTGAGACCGTGGATGGCCCCGGACAGCTCGTAGCGGTAGACCGAGCCGAACTCGAACAGCCGCAACGGCAGCTCCCGGTAGGAGCGGCCGCGGCTCTTGAAGATCAGGCAGTGGAACGGGCAGTTCATCGGCTTGACGTAGTAGTCCTGCCCCGGCTTTCGCACATTCCCGTCAGCGTCGCGCTCCTCGTCCACGCGCATGGGCGGATACATCGACTCCCGAAACCAGCCCAGGTGGCCCGAGGTCTCGAACAGATCCGCCTTCGAGATGTGTGGTGAGTAGACGAACTCGTAGCCGGCCTCGATGTGACGCTCTCGGGAATAGTCCTCCATGACCCGCCGCAGGGTGCCTCCCTTGGGGTGGAAGACCGACAGACCCGACCCGATCTCATCGGGGAAGCTGAAAAGGTCCAGCTCTGCGCCTAACCGCCTATGATCGCGCTTGGCCGCCTCCTCGAGCCGGGCCAGATACTGCTCGAGCGCGTCCTTGCTCTCCCAGGCTGTGCCATAGATCCGTTGCAACTGCGGCCGGCTGTCGTCCCCGCGCCAATAGGCCGCCGCCGACCTCGTCAGCCGGAAGGCGGGGATCCGCTTCGTCGTCGGCAGGTGCGGCCCCCGGCACAGGTCCTTCCACGACAGCGAACCGTCACG
>JAICMS010000202.1 GCA_025929075.1 Propionibacteriales bacterium | reverse complement strand
GATCCGGGGTCGCACGGGTTACCAGTACGCGGCAGGGGAGACGGCGGACACCATCGATCCGGCGCGAGCCGGGCGGCTGCACATCCTGGAGTGTCAGCGGCTGATCAGGTTCATGCCCAAGGTGGTGATCGCCGTGGTGCCGGGTTGGGCGGCCGGCGGTGGCCACTCCCTGCACGTGGTCTGCGACTTGACGCTGGCCTCGGCCGAGCACGCCCTGTTCAAGCAGACCGACGCCGACGTGGGCTCCTTCGACGGTGGGTTCGGCTCGGCCTACCTGGCCCGGCAGGTCGGGCAGAAGTTCGCCCGGGAGATCTTCTTCCTCGGGCGGGAGTACAGCGCAGCCGACGCGCATCGGATGGGGATGGTCAACGCGGTGGTACCGCATACGTCGCTGGAGACGACCGCGCTGGAGTGGGCCGGCGCGATCAACGCCAAGTCGCCCACCGCGCAGCGGATGCTGAAGTACTCGTTCAACCTTCTCGACGATGGGCTGGTCGGCCAGCAGCTCTTCGCCGGTGAGGCGACCCGCCTGGCGTACATGACCGACGAGGCCGTCGAAGGTCGCGATGCCTTCCTGGCGAAGCGTGCACCCGACTGGTCCCCGTTCCCCTGGTACTACTAGCCGGGCTTCGCCCTCCGCTAGCCCGGGACCTGGTGCTCACACTGGACCGCCGGGCGCGACGCCGGGTGTGGGAGCTGGACAGCTTGCGTAACCGGTTCGGTACCGGGTCCTCGGTACGCCGGGAGCTCCGCGACGCGTTGACGGCGTGGCTGGGATGAGCGATCCATTCGTCGCTGCCTACCAACGGCTCAAAACATTCGTCGCGGAAGGCCACACCCACCAGGAAGTGACCGAGTTCGCGCAGCAACTGAACCGCGAATTTCCGCAAGACAACGACATCGCAACAGCGATGATCAAACTACGGGCGATCGGGGCGATTGTCCGCGATCTGAACGGCGAGAAGATGATGAACAAAACTGACCTGTACGCGCTCGACATCACTGGCGCCGAGTGGGCCAAGAGCAGCTTCAGCGAGGGCGAGTACGACCTGTGTGCCGAGGTCGCGTTCCTCTACGACGGTGCGGTGGCGCTGCGCGATTCGACGTCGCGCGGCCACCCGGAGTTCCTGTGCAGGTGCCGGTCCTGTCGACGTTGAAGTTGAGCTTTTGCCATTGTTGGCGACGCCGATGATAAACAGCAGGCACTGCGATAGTCGGGCACTTGCACGTGATCGGTGATAAATCGCCGTGCCGTCGCGCGTACCGGTACTGTTTACCGGCGGCCCTCGTTGCGGGTGTTGCCGACGCAGACACATCCTCGATGGAGTTCGCCGGCGACCGTCGCAGAACAGTACCTGATTCCGATCTGGATCATGGGCGTCCCATGCGTGCGGACAGACAGCACAGGTGAGGTCGGTCTGCTCGCCAGCACGCTGCTTGGCAACGGGCGGCTGCACCTCAGTCGTTGGCATGTTCCTCGGCTTCCCGTTTATTGTCGCGCACTCCAGCGTCGGTGATCAAGGTGTTCATGGGCCCTTGCCGGACCGGCGGAGAGTCGTGGTTCCCACGCACGCCATGGCTCCGATCATCTCGGAGCAGATTCGCCTGTCTCGGCCAGCCTATCGGTTCATTCGGTGTCGCCGAGGTCCGGAGCGATACCTTCACGCTACTCCGAAAACCTGCGAATGACGGTGACGGCCAGGTGAAGTCACTGATGGGGACGCCAGGCCCGGCTGGCGTGCGGCGGTGCTGAAGTAGGCGGTGCGGCGGCGCAGGTGGTGGTGTGGGCTGAAGACTCGTCGCGGGGGTGATGCGGTGGCTAGCGAGCCGTAGAAGATTCGTTTACCGATCTCGATCAGGACGAGGTAGCTGACGACCATGCCGGCCAGCGCCGCGAAGAACCCACCCGGCAACGGTTGGAAGCCCAGGGAATGGGCCAGCGGTGTGGCGGGCAGCAGCGTGCCCACGGCGACGATGCCAAGTGCGGCCAGCGTCAGTAACAGGCTGGGGTGGCTGCGAAAGAACGGGATGCTGCGGGTGCGGATCGCGAAGATCACCAGGGTCTGGGTGGCCAGGGACTCGACGAACCAACCGGTACGGAACTGCGCTGGGCCAGAGTGAAAGACCCACAGCATGACCCCGAAAGTGACGAAGTCGAACACCGAACTCAGCGGCCCGAAGTAGATCATGAAGCGGCGGATGAACCCGATGTCCCAGTGCGAGGGACGGCGCAACTGTTCCTCATCGACGTTATCGGTCGGGATGGCCAGCTGGCTGGTGTCGTAGAGCAGGTTGTTGAGCAGGATCTGCGACGGCAGCATCGGCAGAAACGTCAGGAACAGCGACGCACCGGCGGCGGAGAACATGTTGCCGAAGTTGCTGGACGTACCCATCAGCACGTACTTCAGCGTGTTGGCGAAGATCCGCCGCCCTTCGGTAACCCCATCGGCGAGCACATTGAGGTCCTTGTCCAGCAGGATCACGTCGGCGGCGTCCTTGGCGACGTCAGTGGCCGAGTCGACTGAGATACCCACATCAGCGGCGTGCAGGGCGAGTGCGTCGTTGACCCCGTCGCCGAGGAACGCGACCCCACCGCCGCTGAGCCGTTGGGCGCGCACGATGCGGGCCTTGTCCTCGGGACTCACTCGGGCGAACACGGTGGTACGGGCGATCGCCGCAGTGAGTTGGTTTTCGTCAAGGGTGTCGAGGTCGGCGCCGGTCAGCGCGCCGCCCTCGACCAGCCCGAGGTCGCGGCAGACCTTGACGGCAACCGCCGGATTGTCGCCCGTGACGACCTTCACCGTGATGCCCAAGCCAGCCAGCCGGCGCAGCGCCTCGGCCGCGTCCTGCTTAGGAGGATCCAGGAACACCAGCAGGCCCACTAAGTGCAGGCCG
>JAICMS010000035.1 GCA_025929075.1 Propionibacteriales bacterium | reverse complement strand
TCGGCGTCGCTCACCGTGGGCGAGTCGAGCACGTAGTAGCGCCAGCGGTGCTCCTCGACCTGCTCGGCGAGGTCGGCGTGGCGCTCGCGAGCCGCTGCCGGCGCAGGGTCGACGACGCTGCGCTCAGCGGGTGGAAGCTCGGTCACCTCGTCGGTCATGACTCCATCCTGCCGTCGTACTCCGACACCAGGTTGGCGGCGACTTTGGCGCCGAGCTCGAGCGCATTCCTGGCCCAGCCGGGCGACGCGCCAGCAAGCCCGCAGGTCGGTGTCACTACCACTGCGGAGATCGCGGCCGGGTGGTCGAAGCCGATCGATCGCAGCCAGTCCAGGAGCCGCTCGGTCAACGCCTTGTCGCTTATCGGCTCTGTCGCTGAGGGGTCCGTCGTCGGCACCAGGCCGGGCCAGATGGCGCGGCCGCTGTCGATCCAGGCGGCCACGTCGTCGTACCGGCTCGTCGGCAACAACGAGATGTCGAACGAGACAGCGCCAGCCGATGTCTGCTGGAGGGTGGACAGCGGTACGTCGGCGGCGCAGCAGTGGACGGCCGACTCGGCGCCGGCACCGTGAGCCGCCTCGATGACCCAGCCCAGCGCACGAACCGCCTCCGGCTCCTGCACGCTGCGGTGCCGGCCGAAGCCGCTCGCGGTGGGGATGCGACCAGCCAGTACGTCGGGGAGCAGCGGCTCGTCGACCTGGACCACCACCGTCGCAGCAGGGACCCGGCGCCGAACGTCCTCGACGTGCCGGGCAACCGCCTCCGCGAGTGCCTGCGCCAGGTCGCGGCGCGCACCGTGGTCGGAGAGGACCTTGTCGCCGCGCGGGCGTTCGACGGTGCCGGCCAGCGTCCAGGGGCCGGTGACCTGCACCTTGAGCCGGCCGTGATGACTGCCGGCCAGCTCCTCGAGGACGTCGAGGTCGTGACCGAGCAGTGACCTGGCACGCAGCTGGTCCCGGCCGGCCGTATCGGTGAGCCGCCAGCCGACGGGCTGCAGATCGGCGCCGAGTTCCTGCACCATGCCGAGCGTCCGGCCGACCATGCCGGCCGACGGACCACGAGCCGGCAGCTCCGGCAAGAAGGGAAGGTCGCCGATCTCACCCAGCACGATCCGCAGCGCCTCGCCGACATCGGAGCCGGGCATCGAGCCGATGCCGCTCGCGAGGGGGCTGGGGCTCACGTCGTACGGCGGCCGGTGGACGCGATCGTCGCCGAGCCGAGGACCCGGGTGCCGTCGTACATGACCACCGCCTGGCCGGGCGCAACACCGGTTGCCGGCTCCAGCAGGTCCACCTCGACGGCCTCAGCGGTCGGGTGGACAACGGCGGCGTACTCCTCGCCGTGTGCCCGGATCTGGACCCGGCACGACAGCGAGCTGTCCGGCACCGCCCCGCGCCAGCGCGCCGCCGTGCCGGTCAACGATTCGACGACGAGATCCTCGCGGCTGCCCACGGTGATCGTGCTGGTCGTCGGCTCGATCGACAGCACGTAGCGCGGCCGTCCGTCAGCGGCGGGACGGTCGAGCCGGAGACCGCGCCGCTGGCCGATGGTGAAGCCGAAGGTGCCGGCATGACGGCCGAGCTCCGTACCGTCTGCATCGACGATCGGACCCGGTGCGGCGCCGAGCCGCTGCCCGAGCCAACCAGCGGTGTCGCCGTCGGGCACGAAACAGATGTCGTGGCTGTCGGGCTTGTCGGCGACGAGAAGCCCGCGACGATGCGCCTCCGCTCTCACCTCGGGCTTGGTCGAGTCGCCCAGCGGGAACATCGCGCCGCGGAGCTGGCCCTGGGTGAGCACGCCGAGCACGTAGGACTGGTCCTTGGCGCTGTCGACGGCGCGGTGCAGCTCGACCTCACCGTCGGGCCCACGCCGGAGCCGGGCGTAGTGGCCGGTGGCCACGGCATCGAAGCCCAGCCCGATCGCCCGGTCGAGTACCGCGGCGAACTTGATCCGCTCGTTGCACCGCAGGCACGGGTTGGGGGTGCGCCCGTCGGCGTACTCACTGACGAAGTCCTCGACGACGTCAGCATGGAACCGCTCGGCGAGGTCCCATACGTAGAAGGGGATTCCGATGACATCGGCGGCCCGGCGCGCGTCGCGAGCATCCTCGAGCGTGCAGCAACCACGGGCGCCGGTGCGGTACGACGACGGGTTGCGCGAAAGAGCGAGATGCACGCCGGTGACGTCGTGACCGGCATCGACGGCCCGGGCGGCCGCCACTGCGGAGTCGACGCCGCCGGACATTGCGGCGACGACCTTCACGACCGCACCCGAGTGGCACCCTCTGGTCGGCCGCCGACCCCAGCCGCGCGCGCCCGCTCGACGGCCGGCCCGATGGCCGCAACGACCCGGTCGATATCGGAGGCGGTCGAGGTGTGGCCGAGGGAGAAGCGCAGCGAGGCGCGGGCCAGCGCCTCGTCGCGGCCCATCGCAAGCAGCACGTGCGACGCCTGAGGGACTCCAGCGGAGCAGGCCGAGCCGGTGGAGCACTCAACCCCTTGCGCGTCGAGCAGCATCAGCAGCGAATCGCCTTCGCAGCCGGGGAAGGACAGGTGGGCGTTACCGGGCAACCGGCCACTCGCCCCAGGTCCGTTGACGACGGCGTCGGGCACGGCCTCAAGGATCTCGCGGACGAGGCGATCGCGGAGGCCAGCGAGATGCGGCGCGCGCTCGGGCTGGCACTTGACGGCCAACTGAGCAGCCAGTGCGAACCCGACGATCGCCGGTGCGTCAATCGTGCCCGACCTGACGTCACGCTCCTGCCCACCGCCGTGCAGCAGCGCCACCACGTCGGCCTCGCGCCGCAGCAGCAGCGCACCGACACCGAACGGGCCGCCGATCTTGTGTCCCGTCACCGTCATCGCGTCGACGCCTGACCGGGCGAAGTCCAGCGGCACCTGTCCGACCGCCTGCACCGCGTCACTGTGCACCGGGATGTGGTGGGCCGCAGCAACCTCGACCACCCTGTCGATCGGCTGCACGGCGCCGACCTCGTTGTTGGCCCACATGACGCTGATCAGCGCCACGCTGTCGGGGTCGCGGTCGACACTGTGCTGGAGGGCCGGTACGTCGAGCACGCCGTCGCCGTCCACTGGGAGCAGCTCAACCTCGGCCCCTGCCTCGGCGGCGAGCCAGTGCAGCGGGTCGAGCACGGCATGGTGTTCGACGGCGCTGGCGAGCACACGACGCCGGCGTGGATCGGCCTTGTGTCGGGCCCAGAAGAGGCCCTTGACGGCGAGGTTGTCAGCCTCGGTGCCGCCGGAGGTGAAGACGACCTCAGAAGGGCGGGCACCGAGGACGGCGGCGACGGTTTCGCGCGACTCCTCGACGACGCGCCGCGCGGCGCGTCCGGAGCCGTGCAGCGAGGAAGCATTGCCGAGCCGCCCGAACTGGGCGGTCATCGCCTCGACCACCTCGGGGTAGATCGGTGTGGTGGCGGCGTGGTCGAGGTACGCCGCGGGCTCGCTCACCGGCTGGGTCATTGCGCAGTCAAGGATACGGACCCCCGGATCCGTTGACCGGCCAGACTTGCACCGTTGACCGGCCAAGCTTGCAGCGTTGAGCGGCCAAGCTTGCACCGTTGACCGGCCAAGGTTGCAGCGTTGACCGAGCTGGCCAGCACGATTCGGAGCACAGCGGGGATCCTGAGCGGCCCCGCGTCACCCGTTGCGCTACGTGTCCCGACACCGGCCGACCCTGGCCGGTCAACCCGGCAACCCTGGCCGGTCAACTCGGGTCAGCTGCCGCCGGGGACAGCGCCGCGCTCGACAAGGGAGTCGACGAATTCAGCCACTATCTCGGCCGGCGTCTTGGTCACGTCGACCGCGATCGCCTGCTCGTCCGCGTCAGGCGGCTCCAGCGTGTCGAACTGCGAGCCCACCAAGGAGGCCGGCATGAAGTGGTGGCCCCGATGCTCGATGCGCTCCGTCATGAGTTCGGGCGTGCCGGCCAGGTCGAGGAACCAGAGTCCGGGGGCATGCCGGCGCAGAACGTCTCGGTAGGCCCGCCGGAGGGCCGAGCAGGCGGCGACCGCCCCGCTCTCCTCGTGGTCGCTCAGCCAACGTCCGATTGACTCCAGCCATGGCCAGCGGTCCTCATCGGTCAACGGCACCCCACCCGCCATCTTCGCGATGTTGGCCGTGCTGTGGAACTGGTCGGCGTCGGCGAACTGCAGCCCCAACCGCTGCGCGAGCAACTCCCCCACGGTCGTCTTGCCGCTGCCCGACACCCCCATTACCACGACCAGCAACCCGCCGTACCCCCCCGCTACCCCCATCCGGACACCGCTTGTCCGGCGAATTCGGACATCCGGGGCGCACAAACGCCGGATACGCCGTGCCTGGTCGGGAGAAATACGTGGCCGGCGGGGAGTACGGCGGCTGGAAGGGGATCAGCCACGGCGAGCCTTGACCTGCTCGGTGACGGCCGGCAGCACCTTGTGCAGGTCGCCGACCACGCCGAAGTCGACGAGCTCGAAGATCGGCGCCTCGGGGTCCTTGTTGACCGCGACGATCGTCTTCGACGTCTGCATACCCGCCCGGTGCTGGATGGCACCGCTGATCCCGGCGGCGAGGTAGAGCTGCGGCGACACCGTCTTGCCGGTCTGGCCGACCTGGTAGGCGTGCGGGTACCAGCCCGAGTCGACGGCCGCCCGGGACGCGCCCACCGCTCCACCCAGTACGTCGGCCAGCGCCTCGATCGGCGCGAAGTCGCCGGCGGTGCCACGGCCGCCGGAGACCACGACCGACGCCTCGCTGAGATCGGGCCGGCCGCTGGACTGCCGCGGCTGGGTGTCGACGACCTTCGCGGCCTTCGCCACCTCGCTGACCTCGACGGTGACCTGCTCTTCTGTCGCCGCGCCGTCGACCGCCTCCGGAGTGACGGCGTTGGGCTTGACCGCGATGACCGGCGTCCCGTGCGTCACCCTGGCTCGCACGGTGAACGCTCCCGCAAACACCGCCTGCGTCGTGACCGGGCCGGCGTCACCCGACTCGACGTCGACGGCGTCGGTGATCACGCCGGAGCCGGTCCGCACAGCCAGCCGGCCGGCGATCTCCTTGCCCTCCGCGGACGCGGGCACTAGGACGGCGCCGACGTCGTGCTGTTCCATCAGCCGAGCAAGGGCCTCGGCCTTCGGCGCCACTAGGTAGTCGGTGAGGTCGGACGAGTCGAGCACATAGACCTTCTCAGCGCCGTACTTTTTCAGCGCCTCACGCGCGGTGTCGATCTGCGAGCCGACGAACACCGCCGCCGGCGAGCCGAGCCTGCGGGCCAGCGTCAGCATCTCGCCCGTTGTCTTGCGGACCTCTCCGTCGGCGTGGTCGACGAGCACCAGGATCTCTGCCATCGCTTCTCCTCAGACGAACTTGCGCTCGGCGAGGAACGCGACGAGTTGGTCGGCGCCGGTGCCATCGTCGGTGACGATGGTCCCGGCCGTGCGCGCCGGCCGCTCCTCGATCGATTCGACTGTCGTCCAGGCGGCTGCCGAGCCGACCTCGCCGGCGTCGACGCCGAGATCGCCCAGCGTCAGCTCCTCGACCGGCTTCTTCTTCGCGGCCATGATGCCCTTGAACGACGGGTAGCGGGGCTCGTTGGCGGCGTCGGTGACGCTCAGTACCAGCGGCATCGTGGCCTCCACGGTCTCGGTGGCCACCTCCCCGTCGCGGCGGATCGTCACCGCCGTACCGTCGACCTTCACCTCCGAGGCCATCGTCAGCTGCGGCACGCCGAGCCGCTCGGCCAGCATCGCCGGCACCACGCTCATCCCGCCGTCGGTCGACGCCATCCCGCAGACCGCGAGGTCGAAGCCGGTGCGCTCCAGCGCTGCCGCGAGCACGCGCGACGACGCGATCGAGTCGGAGCCGTGGATCGCGTCGTCGACGACATGGACACCAGCATCGGCGCCCATCTGCAGCGTCTTGGTGATCGCCGTACGCGCCTGCTCCGGGCCCATCGTCAACACGACGACCTCCGCATCGGACGCAGCCGACTCGCGGATCTTCAGCGCCTCCTCGACGGCGTTCTCGTCGAGCTCGGACAGGATGCCGTCGACGCTGACCCGGTCGACGGTGTCGTCGGAGGAGAACTTCCTCGGTGCTGTCGAGTCCGGCGCGAACTTCACGCAGACGACGATCTTCATCGGCTCGCTACACCTCCTGTACGTCGACGGGCCAGTCGCCTCCACCACGCCGGCCGCCCGACCATCATCGCCCATCGCGCGACCACGGTCCGCACCCGGCCGCAGCCGCCGGAGCCCTCGATGCCGCCCGCGACCTGGTCAGCAGCCGGTGAATCGAGCCTTGCCGGGGCCGTTCTCGACGAACGACTGCATCCCGATCGCGCGGTCGTCGGTGGCGAACAGCGAGGCGAACAGCTGCCGCTCCAACCGCAGGCCAGTCTCCAGATCAGTCTCCGACCCGCGATCGACGGCCTCCTTGGCCGCCTCCAGCGCCAGCGCCGGCCCGTTGGCGAAAGCGCCCGCCCACTCCAGAGCAGCCGAGTAAACCTGCTCGGCCGGCAGCACCTTGTCGACGAGCCCGATCCGCAACGCCTCCTCCGCGCCGACGAACCGCCCGGTGAAGATGAGCTCCTTTGCCTTGGCGGGCCCGACGAGCCGGGTCAGCCGCTGCGTGCCGCCCGCGCCCGGGATCACGCCGAGCAGGATCTCCGGCTGCCCGAGCTTGGCGTTGTCGGCCGCGAACCGCACATCGGCGCAGAGCGCGAGCTCGCATCCGCCGCCGAGGGCATAGCCAGTGATCGCCGCGACCACCGGCTTGGGGATCCGCGCGACGGCGGTGAACGAGGTCTGGAGTGGCTCGGACCGCCGCGCCATGTCGACGTAATCCATGTCGGCCATCTCCTTGATGTCCGCGCCGGCGGCGAACACCTTCTCACCGCCGTAGACGACGACGGCGCGCACGTCGTCTCGCCCGCTCGCCTCCTCGGCGGCGGCGCGGATCTCCTCCTGCACCGCGACGTTCAACGCGTTCATCGGCGGTCGGTCGAGCCGGATCGTGCCGACGCCATCACTCACCTCGAGCCGCACGAACTCACCCATGGTCGCGAAGCGTAACCGGCAGGATGGCGCCATGAGCAGCCAGCCCGAGGCGGCGATGCGACCCGGTCACCATGCCCACCTCGGCGCGACCTTCGCCGGGGCGGGCACCAACGTCGCCGTCTGGGCGCCGGCGGCAACGCAGGTCTGGCTGTGCGTGTTCGACGACGAGGGCGCGGAGAGCCGGCTGCCGCTGCCCGAGTGCACGCTCGGGATTTGGCACGGGTACGTCGACGGGTTGGCGCCCGGCGCCCGCTACGGATTTCGGGCGGCCGGCCCGTGGGAGCCCGCGGCCGGTCACCTGTTCAACGCCGACAAGCTGCTGCTCGATCCGTATGCACGCGCGGTTGACGGCGCCCTGACGCCGCACCCCTCGCTGGCCGCGATGGATGCGGCCCGGCGTCCCGTGGCGGGCGACACCTCGCCGTACGTGCCGCGCAGTGTCGTGGTCAGCGATCAGCCCTTCGACTGGGCGGGCGACCGGCTGCTGCAGACGCCGTGGAGCCGGACGGTGATCTATGAGGCGCACCTGCGCGGGCTGACCAAGCGCTGTCCGCTGGTGCCCGAGCCGCTGCGCGGAACCTATGCCGGGCTGGCGCACGAAGCGATGCTCCACTACCTGACCGACCTCGGCGCCACGGCGGTCGAGCTGCTGCCGGTGCAGCAGTTCGTCACCGAGCCGGAAGTGGCGGCGCGCGGCCTCGTCAACTACTGGGGCTACAACACGATCGGCTTCTTCGCTCCGCACGCCGGCTACTCCGCGAGTGGCTCGGGCGGGGAGCAGGTGACGGAGTTCAAGGCGATGGTCAAGGCGATGCACGCTGCGGGGATCGAGGTGCTCCTCGACGTCGTCTACAACCACACGGCCGAGGGTGGGATCGACGGTCCGACGCTGTGCTTCCGTGGCCTCGACGACGGTGGCTACTACCTACGCACGGGCAGCGGTGGCTACGCCGACCTGACCGGCTGCGGCAACACCGTCGCCGCCGGCGAGCGGCCGGCGTTGCGGCTGATCATGGACTCGCTGCGCTACTGGGTCGAGGAGATGCACGTCGACGGGTTCCGGTTCGACCTCGCGCCGGCGCTGATCCGCACCCGGGCCGGCGTCGACATGCGGGCGCCGTTCCTCGCCGCGATCGACCAGGATCCCGTATTGCGTGACGTCAAGCTCATCGCCGAGCCGTGGGACGCCACCTCGGCGGGCTACCTGGTCGGTGGCTTCCCGCCGCCGTGGTGTGAGTGGAACGGCAGGTTCCGCGACACCGTCCGCGACTTCTGGCGTGGTCGCGCCGGCGGCGTCCGCGACCTCGGCTACCGACTGACCGGCTCCAGCGACCTGTACGGCGACGACGGGCGACTTCCGTTCGCATCGGTCAACTTCGTCAGCTGCCACGACGGCTTCACCTTGCGCGACCTCGTCTCGTACGACGACAAGCACAACCTGGCGAACGGCGAGGCCAACCGCGACGGCACCGACGACAACCGGTCGTGGAACTGCGGCGTCGAGGGCGAGACCGACGAGCCTGGGGTGCTCGCCTTGCGGGCGCGCCAGGTCGCCAACCTGATGAGCACGCTGCTGCTGTCGACCGGCGTCCCGATGCTGCTCGCGGGCGACGAACGGGGGCGCACTCAAGGCGGCAACAACAACGCCTACTGCCAGGACAACGAGGTGTCGTGGCTGGATTGGTCCGACGCCGGCACGGACAAGCGGCTGCTCGACCTGACGCGCACGCTGCTGCGGCTCCGCGCCGCCCATCCGGTGCTGCGCCGGCTGCACTTCTTCGAGGGCCGCCCGGTGGACGGCGGCAACCGCAACGACATCACCTGGCTGCAGCCGTCGGGCGCCGAGATGACCGCGCAGGCCTGGGTGGACCCGGCGGTGACGACCCTGGGGCTGCTGCTGGCCGGCGACGAGCTCGAAGGCGTCAACACGTACGGCAACCGGCTCCGTGACTCGTCATACCTGATCTGGCTGCATGCCGGCGACAACCCGGTGGACGTCGCTCTCCCAGCCGGTCTCGCCGACCACTACCGCCTGCTCCTGCGGACCGACGACGAGCCGATGTACACCGGCGCTGCGCGGCATCGGGAGACCATCGACGGACCGGCGCAGGCCAATGCATTGACGCCCGGAACTGCCCTCACCGTCAGCGGCCGCACCGTCATCCTGCTCGAAGCGCTCCGCTTAAGCCGCCATTAAGCCGAGCGGGAGTCGCCGGGGCAACCACCCAGTTTCCGGGGCAGATCTCCCCCGTTAACGGGGCGCCTGCCCCGTTAACGGGGCAAACACTGGACGGGCAGGGGGAAGGCGGTAGGCACGGCTAGGTGGGGTCGAGGGGGCTGGGCTCGGGGGGCCAGGTGACCACGCCGACGTCGGCCGGGCTGGCCAGCAGGTCGTTCTGCGGGCAGACCCGGACCGTGTAGCCGAACGGGCCGGTCTGCAGCGGCGCAACGTCGGCCTCGAACCGCAGCAGCTCCGCGTCGACTGCCTCCACCGGGGCCATCGACACCACTGACACGTCGCGCAGCTCGTCGTCACCACTCACCCGGCCGTGCAGCAGCTGCACTTGGATGTCGTCGGCGCCGAGCCCGTCGATCGACACGTCGGCCCGCACGGTGACCCGGGTGCCGAGCTGCACCGCCTCACCGACCCCGATCGCCTCGACGTGGTCAATCCGGACAGCGGGCCAGGCGTCGCGGACCCGCTGCTTCCACTGCGCCAGCGCCGTCGAAGCCTTCGGATCCTCGTCTAGCCGGCGGGCGATCCGCGCCGCTGGCGTGTACATCTCGCGCACGTAGTCGCGCACCATCCGGGAGGCCAGCACCCGCGGTCCCAGCGACTTCAGCGTGTGCCGGACCATCTCGATCCATCGCAGCGGCAGACCGTCGTCGCCCAGGTCGTAGAAGCGCGGCGCGATCTCCTTCTCCACGAGGTCGTAGAGCGCGGCAGCCTCGACCGCGTCGCGCCGCTCGGGGTCGTCGATCCCCTCCGCCGATGGGATGGCCCAGCCGTTGCCGCCGTCGAAGAGCTCGTCCCACCAGCCGTCGCGCACGGAGAGGTTGAGGCCGCCGTTGAGCGCCGACTTCATCCCCGACGTACCGCAGGCCTCATACGGCCGCAGCGGGTTGTTGAGCCAGACGTCGCAGCCGGGGACCATCGCCAGCGCCAGCGAGATGTCGTAATTCGGCAGGAAGACGATGCGGTGCCGCACCGCGGGGTCGTCGGAAAACTTGACGATCTCCTGAATCAGCTTCTTGCCGGTGTCGTCGGCAGGGTGTGCCTTGCCGGCGATGACGATCTGGATCGGCCGCTCCGGGTGCAACAGGAGGCCTTGCAGCCGCTCGGCGTCGGCCAGCATCAGAGTCAGCCGCTTGTACGTCGGCACCCGGCGCGCAAAGCCGATCGTCAGCACCTCGGGGTCGAGCACCGAGTCCACCCAGCCCAGCTCCGCGGAGGTGGCGCCGCGCTCGAGCCACGACTCGCGGACCCGGCGCCGGACGTCCTCGACCAGCCGGGTGCGCAGCTGCGCCTTGGTCTCCCAGACCAGCCGGCTGGGCACCTGGTCGACCGCCGCCCAGTCGTCGGACTCCTCGACAGACGAGAGGACCGACTCGCGTTCGGCGAGCTCGAGCACCTCGCGCGCCACCCAGGTCGGAGCGTGGACACCGTTGGTGATCGAGTGGATGGGGATGTCGTGCTGCTCGAACGCCGGCCACAAACCGGCGAACATCCGGCGCGAGACCTCACCGTGCAGCTTGCTGACGGCGTTGGCCCGCCCGGCGAGCCGGAACCCCATCACGGCCATGTTGAAGACGTCCGGGTCACCGCCGTCATACTCTTCCGCGCCCAGCGCGAGGATCTTCTCGATCGGCAGCTCCGCCGAGGCGAAGCCCGAGCTGAACTGTTCCTCAACCAGATCTCGGGCGAACCTGTCGATGCCGGCGGGGACCGGCGTGTGGGTGGTGAACACAGTCCCGGCGCGGGCGCGCTCGAGTGCCGCGTCGAAGTCGAAGCCGTCGCCTTCGACGAACTCGCGGATCCGCTCCAGGCCGAGGAACCCGGCATGGCCCTCGTTGGTGTGGAACACCTCCGGGGCGCCGGTGCCGCTGATCCGGCAGTAGGCGCGGATCGCGCGGATGCCGCCGATCCCGAGCAGCACCTCCTGGAGCAGCCGGTGCTCCGACCCGCCGCCGTACAGCCGGTCGGTCACGTCTCGAAGCGATGGGACGTTGTCCTCGGTGTCGGAGTCGAGCAGGAGCAGCGGCACCCGACCGACCTGTGCGATCCACACGTGCGCCCGCAGGTCACCGCCTGGCACCGTGACGCTCACCTGCACCGGTGAGCCGTCGTCGCGCAGCAGCGAGAGCGGCAGCTCGTCGGGGTCGATGACCGGGTAGGTCTCCTGCTGCCAGCCCTCGCGCGTCAACACCTGCCGGAAGTAGCCGTGCCGGTAGAGCAGCCCGACGCCGAGGATCGGTACGCCGAGGTCGCTGGCCGTCTTGAGATGGTCGCCGGCCAAGATGCCCAGGCCTCCGGAGTACTGCGGCAGCACTGTCGAGATACCGAACTCCGGCGAGAAGTAGGCGATCCGCCGAGGCGAGTCCGGCCCGAGCGAGTGGTACCAGCGGTCACCCGAACGGTAGTCGTCGAGGTCGGCCGCCGCTGCATCGAGCCGCTCGCGGAACTGCTCATCGGCGGCCAGCGCCGCGAGCCGCTCCGTCGAGATGCGCCCCAGGAACCGGACGGGATCGTGGCCGCTGTCCTCCCAGGCGCGGGGATCGGCCGCCTCGAAGAGGTCCTGGGTCTCCGGGTGCCACGACCAGCGGAGGTTGACGACAAGGTCGACCAGCCGGCCAAGCTCCGGCGGCAACGCCGGCCGCACCGTGAACCGTCGGAGTGCGCGCACCGGGAAACGGTAGCGCGAACGACTCGCCGATCTGCCAAGCAGCGCAGGTTGGGTCACACCAAGCGGGAAGCGAAGGCCGACCGCATCTTCTCAATAGTCTACTAAATCAGTAGTATTTCTGTAGTAAACTGTGGCCATCAGGCGCACAACCCGAGGGGAGCAGACGGTGACCATCGCAGCATTGACTCAGCTCCGCAGCCGGACAGCGCTGATCGCGACGCTCGCAGGAACCCGCGACGCCGCGCCGCGTCGACAGATCAGGCGCCGGCGCCCACGCGCTGCCGACTGGGCCGCAGACCCGGCCCGGGTTGGACACGAGCCGGGCTACACCTGGGTCGAGCCGGACGCGGTGCTGCGCTGTGTGCACTGCGGCAACCAGCCCTGCCGGCGCAACCGGACCGGGCACCACCTGAAGGACAACGCCGCCTGAGCGATCTGCGGTGGGTCGCGAGACAATCGGCGCCCCGGTAGGTTCGTGTCAATGGTCGAGCGCATCCCCATCACCGACGTGAGCCCGGTCGTGGAGCAGGGCCGTTACCCGGTCAAGGCGGTCGTCGGGGAGTATCTCCCGGTATCCGCGACCGTCTTCCGCGAAGGGCACGACCTGCTCGGCGCCGGGGTGGTGCTCACCGATCCGAAGGGCAAGGACCGCCCGCTCGTCCCGCTCGAGCCGACCAGCGAGCCCGACCACTTCACGGCCCTCGTCGCGCCCGACGCACCCGGCGACTGGACGTTTCGGATCGAGTCGTGGTCGGACCCCTATGGGTCGTGGCGGCACGCCGCCGAGATCAAGATCGAGGCGGACGTCGACGTCGAGCTGATGCTCGCCGAGGGCTGTCTGGTGCTGCGACGGGCGAGCCAAGGCCTGGCTGCCAACGCCAAGGCGCGCAAAACCTTCAACGCCGCCGTGAAAACCGCTGGCGATATGACCCGGTCAGTAGCGGCCCGGCTCCACGCCCTGACCAGCGATGACGTCCTCGCGGCGCTGACGGCCCATCCGTTGCGCGACCTCGTCTCGCACTCCCCTGCGTTCCCGTTGCGTGTCGACAGGGAGCGGGCTCTGGTCGGGGCGTGGTACGAGTTCTTCCCGAGGTCGGAGGGGGCGTCGTACGACGAACGGTCGGGCACCTGGACATCGGGCACCTTCCGCACTGCCGCCAAGCGGCTGCCGGCGATCGCCGACATGGGCTTCGACGTCGTCTACCTCCCGCCGATCCACCCGATCGGTGAGGTGAACCGCAAGGGCGCCAACAACAGCCTCACCCCCGGTCCGGCCGACCCGGGATCGACCTGGGCGATCGGGTCGAAGGACGGCGGCCACGACGCGATCCATCCCGAGCTGGGCACGCTCGACGACTTCGACGCGTTCGTTGCGTCGGCGGCGGACAACGGGATGGAGGTCGCGCTCGACCTCGCGCTGCAGTGCGCGCCCGACCACCCGTGGGCGACCGAGCACCCGGAGTGGTTCACGACCCGCGCCGACGGCACCATCGCTTACGCCGAGAACCCGCCGAAGAAGTACCAGGACATCTATCCGCTGAACTTCGACAACGACTATGACGGACTGTCGGCGGAGGTGCTGCGGATCGTGCGGCACTGGATGGACCACGGGGTCCGGATCTTCCGGGTCGACAACCCGCACACCAAGCCGGTGATGTTCTGGGAGTGGCTGCTCGGCGAAGTGCGGCGCACCGACCCCGACGTGATCTTCCTGTCTGAGGCCTTCACCCGTCCCGCGATGATGCGATGCCTGGCGATGGTCGGCTTCCACCAGTCCTACACCTACTTCACCTGGCGCAACCTCAAGTGGGAGCTCGAGACCTACCTCGCCGAGCTCTCGCACGAGACCAGCGACGTGATGCGGCCGAACCTGTTCGTCAACACCCCCGACATCCTCACCGAGTACCTGCAGTACGGCGGACCGGCGGCCTTCCGGATCAGGGCGACGGTCGCCGCCACAGGCGCTCCGACCTGGGGCGTGTACAGCGGGTTCGAGCTGTACGAGCACGTCGCCGTACGACCGGGCTCGGAGGAGTACCTCGACTCGGAGAAGTACCAGTTCCGTCCCCGCAACTGGGATCGGGCGGCCGCCGAGAACCGCACCCTCGCTCCGTACATCACCCGGCTCAACGAGATCCGGCGCGGCCACCCCGCCTTGCAGCGACTGCGCAACGTGACAGTGCACGCCACCGACGACGACGCGGTGCTGTGCTTCAGCAAGCGCGGCGACGGGCAGCACCGCGACGACGTCGTGATCGTCGTGGTCAACCTCGACCCGCACGGTTCGCGGGAGACGCTCATTCACCTGGCGATGCCTGCGCTCGGCTACGACTGGTACGAGTCCTTCGTCGTCGACGACGAGATCAGCGGCCAGAGCTGGCGCTGGGGCGAGACCAACTACGTGCGGCTCGATCCCGCCGTCGAGCCGGCCCACGTGCTCTCGATCCGGGGAGCGGCCGGATGACCGAGCCGGCCGATGTGCAGCCGATGCAGGACGACCCGCTGTGGTTCAAGCGGGCGGTGTTTTACGAGGTGCTGGTCCGCTCCTTCAAGGACTCCAACGGCGACGGCGTCGGCGACTTCATCGGCCTGCGAGAGAAGCTGGGCTACCTCTCCTGGCTCGGCGTGGACTGCTTGTGGCTGCCGCCGTTCTTCGCGTCGCCACTTCGCGACGGCGGCTACGACGTCTCCGACTTCCGCGACATCATGCCCGACGTCGGCTCCCTGGACGACTTCAGAGCGCTGCTCGACGACGCCCACGCAGCCGGCATCCGGGTGATCATCGACTTCGTCGTCAACCACACCAGCGACCAGCACGAGTGGTTCCAGCAGTCGCGCACCGACCGAACCGGTCCGTACGGCGACTTCTACGTCTGGTCCGACACCGACGATCTCTACGGAGACGCCCGGGTGATCTTCGTCGACACCGAGCCGTCGAACTGGACCTGGGACCCCGTCCGCGGGCAGTACTTCTGGCACCGCTTCTACAGCCACCAGCCGGACCTCAACTACGACAACCCGGCCGTGCACGACGCGGTCCTCGACGCGTTGCGGTTCTGGCTCGACATGGGCATCGACGGTTTCCGCCTCGACGCGGTCCCGTACCTCTACGAGCGGCCGGGCACCAACGGCGAGAACCTGCCGGAGACCCACGAGTTCCTGCGCAAGCTCCGCAAGACGGTCGACGCCGAGTACCCCAACCGAGTGCTGCTTGCCGAGGCGAACCAGTGGCCGGCCGACGTCGTCGACTACTTCGGCGACTACGCCAGCGGCGGCGACGAGTGCCACATGTGCTTCCACTTCCCGGTGATGCCGCGGATCTTCATGGCGGTGCGGCGCGAGTCCCGCTACCCGATCTCTGAAGTGCTCGAGCAGACACCGCCGATCCCCGATGGCTGCCAGTGGGGCATCTTCCTGCGCAACCACGACGAGCTGACGCTGGAGATGGTCACCGACGAGGACCGCGACTACATGTGGAGCGAGTACGCCAAGGACCCGCGGATGAAGGCCAACCTCGGCATCCGCCGTCGGCTCGCCCCGCTCATCGAGAGCGACACCAACCAGATGGAGCTCTTCACCGCGCTGCTCCTCTCCCTGCCCGGCTCTCCGGTCCTGTACTACGGCGACGAGATCGGCATGGGCGACAACATCTGGCTCGGTGACCGCGACGGCGTCCGCACCCCCATGCAATGGACGCCGGACCGCAACGGCGGCTTCTCCACTGCCAACCCCGGCAGGCTGCAGCTGCCGCCGATCATGGACCCGGTCTTCGGTTACCAGGCGGTCAACGTCGAGGCACAGCTGGAGAACACCTCCTCGCTCCTGCACTGGACCCGTCGGATGATCCAGGCGCGCCGACAGCACCCTGCGTTCGGGCTCGGCAGCTTCAACGACCTCGGCGGGACCAACCCCAGCGTCTTCTCCTTCAGCCGCGAGTTCGGCGACGACATCGTGCTCTGCGTCAACAACCTCTCGCGCTTCCCCCAGCCGGTCGAGCTCGACCTGCGCCGCTGGGAGGGAAGCACGCCGGTCGAGCTACTCGGCCGAGTTAGGTTCCCCCAGATCGGGGAACTGCCCTACCTCCTGACGTTGTCCGGCCACGGCTTCTACTGGTTCTTGATCTCGCCGGCGGAGGAGGCTCCCCCACTGTGACCTCCACAGCAGGGACCTCCGCTCCGCACGTCCCGTCGTACGTCGAGCAGCTGGCCGGCTACCTCGAGCGGCAGCGCTGGTTCTCGGGCAAGGGGCGCCGATTCACCGTCGAGCACGTGCAGCGGCTGCCGTGGCTTCCCTCAGCGGCAGACGCCGCCGACAGCCATGTGCGCATAGAGCTGGTCACCGTGCGGTTCGCGGACGGCAGCGTCGACACCTACCAGTTCCCGACCGCCTACCTCATCGACCCCGACCCCGACCTCGGCCATGCCTACGTCGGCACGCTGCACGACGAGGAGCTGGGCGATGTGTCGTCGTACGACGCCGTGCACGTCAAGCCGGCGACCGAGGCACTGCTGCGCGGCTTCCTCGAACACTGGCAGGACGACGGGCTCGCCTTCTGCGTGCTGCCGGACACGGAACTGCCCACCGATGCCGTCGGCTCCCTCATGACAGCGGAGCAGTCCAACACTTCGGTGGCGTACGGCGACGACGCCATCCTCAAGCTCTTCCGCCGGATCGGCGACGGTCACAACCCGGACATCGAGATCCACAACGCGCTGACCCGCGACGGTTGCGAGCATGTCGCGCCGTTGCTCGGCTGGCTCGAGGGCCGATGGTCAGACGGCGAGGGCGAGCCGCACCAGGCGGACCTGGCGATGCTGCAGGTCTTCTTGCGGACGGCGGCCGACGGTTGGAGTCTTGCCCTGGCGAGCGTCCGCGACCTCTTCGTCGAGGAGGATCTGCACCCGGACGAGGTCGGCGGCGACTTCGCTGCCGAGTCCGAGCGGCTGGGAGAGGCGACCGCGCTGGTGCACGTCGAACTCGCCCGGTCCTTCTCCACCGACTCTCTCGGCGCCGAGGCTGTCGGCGAGATCGTCGACGGGATGAGGGCGCGGCTCGATCGGGCGTTGGCGGAGGTGCCGGAGCTTGCGGAGTTCGAGGCCGGACTGCGTCGTCGGTTCGATTCCGTCGCCGCGGGGTCCGTCCCGGTGCCGGTGCAGCGTGTGCACGGCGACCTCCATTTGGGGCAGACCCTTCGCACTGTCAAGAACTGGAAGCTCATCGACTTCGAGGGTGAGCCGGTGAAGTCGCTCGCCGAGCGGGTGAAGCTCGACTCCCCGCTCCGCGACGTGGCCGGGATGATCCGCTCCTATGCCTACGCGGCGGGCTCGGGCCTGCTGGGCTTCGGCAGCACCGCCCAGCTCACCTACCGAGCCGAAGAGTGGACGGCCCGTAACCAGCAAGCGTTCCTCGACGGCTACTCCGCGGCGTCGGGAGCCGAGCTCGACCCAGCCGACCCGTTACTGCTGGCGTACGAGGCCGACAAGGCCGTCTACGAGGCGGTGTACGAGGCGCGCAACCGGCCGACGTGGCTCCCGATCCCCCTGCGGGCTATCGGGCGGATTGCAGCCGGGGACTGACATGGCCAGCACTAAGGCAGCGCACCCCGTCGACCGCTCCGAGCTCGCCCGGCTGGTCGCCGGCGTCCACCAGAATCCGCATGACGTGCTCGGCCCGCATCCACACGACGGCGCCGTCACTGTGCGCACGCTGCGACCGATGGCGAAGTCGGTCGACGTGCGCAGCGGCAGCGAGACCGTGCCGATGCAGCACGAGTTCGAAGGCGTGTGGGTAGCGGTGCTGCCCGACGCCGAGGTCGGCGACTACCGCCTTCAGGTCGAGTACGACGGCGCTGCGGGCGAGCTCGTCGACGACGCCTACCGCTACCTGCCGACGGTGCGCGAGCTCGACCAGCACCTGATCAACGAGGGCCGCCACGAGCTGCTGTGGCAGGTGCTCGGCTCGCACGTCCACGACTACCGGTCGGCCACCGGCCCCGTCACCGGCACGTCGTTCGCCGTCTGGGCTCCCAACGCCAAGGGAGTGCGGCTGGCTGCAGACTTCAACTACTGGGACGGGCGCGCTCACCCGATGCGTGCGCTCGGGTCGTCGGGCATCTGGGAGATCTTCGTGCCCGGCGTCGGCGACGGCACGCTCTACAAGTACGAGATCTGCGGCGCCGACGGCGTGTGGCGGCACAAGGCTGACCCGCTGGCGCAGTACACCCAGGCGCCGCCGGAGCGCGCGTCAATCGTCTACACGTCGACGTACGAGTGGGACGATGCCGACTGGTTGACCGCCCGCGCCGAGGCGCCCGCCGTTCAGCGCCCGATGAGTGTCTACGAGCTGCACCTCGGGTCCTGGCGCCGCGGGCGCTCCTACCGGGAGCTCGCCGACGAGCTCGTCGACTATGTCTCCACGCTCGGTTTCACCCACATCGAGCTGCTGCCGGTGATGGAGCATCCCTTCGGTGGTTCGTGGGGGTACCAGGTGTCGTCGTACTTCGCCCCCACCGCTCGCTTCGGCGAACCCGACGGTCTGCGGCTGCTGATCGACAGGCTCCACCAAGCCGGCATCGGCGTCATCCTCGACTGGGTGCCCGGTCACTTCCCGAAGGACGACTGGGCACTCGCCCGGTTCGACGGCACGCCACTCTACGAGCATGCCGACCCGAGCCGCGGCGAGCACCCGGAGTGGGGCACCTACGTGTTCGACTTCGGCCGTTCGCAGGTGCGCAACTTCCTGGTCGCCAACGCGCTGTTCTGGCTGGAGGAGTTCCACGCCGACGGTCTCCGGGTCGATGCGGTCGCCTCGATGCTCTACCTCGACTACTCCCGAGGACCGGGACAGTGGCGGCCGAACATCTACGGCGGCAGGGAGAACCTCGAGGCTGTCTCCTTCCTGCAGGAGGTCAACGCGACCTGCTACCGCCGGGCACCGGGTGTCATCACCGTGGCCGAGGAGTCCACGGCCTGGCCGGGGGTCACCCGGCCCACCCACGTCGGCGGCCTCGGGTTCGGCTTCAAGTGGAACATGGGCTGGATGCACGACTCGCTCAGCTACCTGGCACACGACCCGATCCACCGGCAGTACCACCACCACCAGATGACGTTCTCGATGATGTACGCCTACGCCGAGAACTACTGCCTGCCCATCTCCCACGACGAAGTCGTGCACGGCAAGGGGTCACTGCTGCGCAAGATGCCGGGCGACCGCTGGCGCGAGCTCGCGAACGTCCGCGCCTACCTGGCCTACATGTGGGCCCATCCCGGCAAGCAGCTCGTCTTCATGGGCACCGAGCTGGCCCAGGAGGCCGAGTGGGCCGAGAGCGGCGAGCTCGACTGGTGGCTGCTCGACCACATCGAGCACCGCGGAGTCCAGCGGCTCGTCACCGACCTCAACCACACGTACGTCGACGAGCCGGCGCTGTGGTCGCTCGACCAGGACCCCGACGGCTTCAGCTGGATCGACGCCAACGACTCCTCCAACAACGTGTTCAGCTTCCTGCGGACCGGCTCTGACGGCTCGATGCTCGCCTGCATCGCGAACTTCTCCGCGGTCCCGCACCGCGACTACCGGGTCGGTCTGCCGGTCGACGGCAGCTGGCAGGAGGTCATCAACACCGATGCCGACATGTACTACGGCTCCGGCGTCGGCAACCTCGGCTCGATCGACGCCGACGACAGCCCCTGGCACGGCCGCCCCGCATCCGCCGTCCTCCAACTCCCCCCGCTCGGCACCATCTGGCTCCG
>JAICMS010000170.1 GCA_025929075.1 Propionibacteriales bacterium | reverse complement strand
GTCCACGACGAACAGCGTCGCACCGCTGACTTTGACGCCGTAGTCCAGCGCCTCCTGCGGCCCGTGCATGCCGGGAAAGGACGGCAGCAGCGCCGGGTGGCTGTTGAGGTAGCGGCCGCCGTACTCAGTGAGAAACGTGGCGCCAACCAGCTTCATGAAGCCCGCTGAGACGACGAGGTCGGGCTCGAACGACGAGACTGCCCGGGCCAGCGCAGCGTCCCAGTCCTCGCGGGTCGAGAATTCGCGAACGGAGAGCTCGAACGTCTCGATGCCGGCGCGGCGTGCCCGCTCCACACCCAGAGTGCCGGCCCGATCCGCCCCGACGGCGACCACTGAGGCGCCGTAGCCGGGGTCAGCGGAAGCGTCGAGGAGCGCCTGCAGGAGCGAACCCGTCCCCGACACGAGGACAACGAGTCGTGCAGGCACCAAGACCTCAGATCCGGGCTGGGACGGTCGCCGTCGCTCACCGGGCGGTACGGCGACGAGGCGAGCCTCACCCTACCGGCTGGGACCCACCACGCCGCAGGTCGGCTACCCACCGCCAAGCCACCGCCGCCACGGCACCGCCGAGCAGCATCGCGACGCTGCACACGAGCGTCGTCGCGGCCCACGCAGGCCCGAGATGGGCCATCCGCCCCGGGCCCGCTGACCCCGTGGCCAGGCCGGTCGCCAGACCGAGCCCGACGCCTCCGGCCAGCCCGGCGAGTCCACCGCGCAGCGCCGCATGGTCGAGGCCGAAGACCGGGTAGCGCCGCAGCACCGACAGCCCGGCAGCGGCGCCGGCCAGCACCGGAACTCCAATCAGCAGCGCCTCCCAGCCATGCGTCCCACCGGGCAGCGCCGCCAACAGCGGGAAGTCGGGCAGCGGGCCGAGCCGGACCCGAGCCGGGCTCACCGTGGTGGCTGCGCCGACCGAGAAGCCAGGACCGGCGACGAACGACACCGAGCACAGCAGCGCGTTGGGCAGCAGCGCGACACCGGCGGCAAGCACCACCGCACCACCGACGACGCCGGCTTGGAGGCCGTCGGCCAGTTGGAGCGCCCGGCCCAAATGAACAGCGAGCGATCCGGTCAGCAGCACCGCTGCGGCCAGCGCCATGACACACGCACCGATGGCCGCGCCGAAGCCCGCCGCACGCGCCTCCTCTGGCAGCCGGCCAACGAGGGCTTGAACTCGTCCGGTCGCCAGTGCCAGACCGAGGCCGCCGCAGCCACCCCCGAGCAGCAGCCCGGCGACCACGGTTCGCAGCAGCGGCGCACTTGCTTGCGCCGACCCCGCCATCTCAGCCGAGACGGCCGCCACGACGGCGTACCCGACGGCCATCGCGGCGACGCCGCCGATGAAGCCACGGTCGCTCGGTTCTGCCGAGGTGACCGCCGCCCAGCGACCGCCGCGGTAGAGCACCAGCCCGACAACGCCGAGGAAACCGAGCGGCAGCACCGTCACCGCGGTCGTCCCGGCATGTAGCCCGGCGCCGTTGCCCACCAGCCAGGCCAAAGCGCCTGCCCGGATCGCGGATCCGATCGAGCCCGAGTCGCCGGTCAGCCACACGGCGACGGCAGTCGCGATGCACAGCAGCAGACCGCCCAGCGCCATGACGACGGCCGCCATGGCCGCCGAAAGGGCCACAGGTCGTGCCGGTCCCGCCTCGGACGCGGGCACCCGCAGGATGGGCCGGGTCAGCAGATCGGTCATCGGCTCCATCGTCGCCGGTGCCACCGGCCAGGAGCGGCCGGACACGCCCGGTTACAAGGAGAACCGGGTGGGATCTCAATGACCCCACCCGGTTCGGGGGGCTGCTGCGGCAGGCGCGTGCTACTACCGCAGGATCGGGAAGCGGCGGACGAGTGACGTCTGTGCCCACCTCTTGCCCAGCCCCCAGGTGTCGCCGGCCAGCGTCGCCGCCAGCACGATGACAGCCACCAGGCCGAGCACGTGGTCGTCGATCACCGGGTTGTTCTGCATTGGCAGCGAAGCCATCCACATCAGCATGTAGAGCAAACCGCCGCCGAGGGCAGCGACCCGCATGCCGATGCCGAGTGTGAGGGCCATCCCGATGCCGAGCAGGCCGGCCATGAACAGCCAGTCGGCCCAGCCGGCTCCCGCGAAGCTTCCGAAGAAGCCCTGGAAGGGGTTGTCGGTCGAAACGCCGTACTTCAAGAACCCGTATGTCGGGCTGCCGCCGTTGATCCAGGCGTCCGGACCGAACCTGTCGGTGACGCCGGTCTGATCGTTGACACCCGTGTGGTAGCCGAGGGCGAAGAGTTTGTCGACGAACGCCCAGAGGAACGTGAGTCCGAAGACCACGCGCAAGACCGCCAAGGCCCTGCGGGCTACTTCATGAGTGATGATGTCCTTCTCGACAAGGACGTCCAGCTGTTCGTGCTGCTGGCTGTGAAGGGTGGTCATGGCGCTGCCTCCTTGTGCTTGAGCCGCTCCGGCTCTCTTAATCTCTTTGTCACCTTCAGCCTCGTCCCGTCCAGCTCCTCGGAGCAGGGCCGGCGGACACCCGTTCGGGGGAACAAGGTCCCGACCTTCCGACGAAACCTCGCGGCGCCGACTGGGCTACGGTCATACGACGTGAGGCAGCGTGGGTCACGGCGAGCTGTGTCGCGGTCGATGCGCGGCCGACGACTTGCCCTCGTCACCTCGCTCGCGGCAGTGGCCGCGCTGGTAGTTGTCGGCGTCATCAGCCTGGGCTCGAGGGATTCCCAGAAGCAGCCCGGCGGTCTCGACCGTGCAGGCTCGGCGGGTTCACAAGCGGGCGCGGTCGGCCGGATCGCCGTCCTCCCCGGTTGCACGCCGACGCAGGGAGCACCGGTCGCTGCTTCGGTCGCTGACGAGGGCCGCCAGCCCAACCGCTCGGTGCAGGCGGCCCGCATCCGCTATCCCGGTCCGGCGGCAGCCACCAGCGGTTGGCACCGTCTCGTCCACGACCTCGACTCCTGCCCCGGCACCCAATTGCTGTCGCTGCGAGCCGTGCACGGCATCGGCGCCGCCGCCGACCTCGTCACCTTGCGCCGTCCCGCGGACCACGCGGTGCAGACGGTTCAGGTGGCGATGGCGAGGAGCGGGCAGTTCGTGGGGTCGGTCGTCGTGCGTACGGCGAGCGGTTGGCCGCTGCCGCCCGCGCAGGTGGTCGACCTGCTGGCAAAGGTGATGGAGCGCTGTCCCTCGTCGGGGTGCGACGCCTCGACGTACGAGATCGCGACAGCCAGCCTGCCATCGCACCAGCCGACCGGCTTCCTCGCCGACATCGACCTCCCGGTCTTCGCAGCGGTGACGGCGCCCTGGGCCGCCACCGGCCTTAGTCAGCCAACGCAGAACCCGGCCGCCACTCCCTGCGACCAAGCCGACTTCCGGCGGGCGGGGGCGAGGAGCGTCCATAGCCGCAGCTACCTGGTGCCGACAGACGTGAGCGTCTCTCCGGCGTTCGGGCTCGACGAGACTGTCGGCCGCTTCGCCAATGCCGGCGCCGCCACCGCCTTCGTCAAGAAGGTCAGCGCCACCCTCGCTTCATGCTCAGCCCGCGACCTGAGCATGCAGGCGCGGCGGATGGGCAGTTTCGCGTTGCAGTCCAACGGCGTCGAGGAGACCGGACAGGCGTGGCAGGTGTCGGTGCACACCTCGAAGTCGGCGGTGCAGATGTTCCGGATGGCGCTCGTGCGCCGCGGCGACCAGGTGGCTCAAGTGCGGTTCACACCGGCCCATGGCGCCGACGTCAGCCCGCGGGTCTTCCTCGCCCTCGCCCGCCGCGCCGCCGACCGACTTCCGAGCCGGTGACCGGGCCGACCGGATCGAACTAGCGCGAGGCGAGCAGGTCGGCCATCAGGCGGGCGGTCTCCGAGGGTGTCTTGCCCACCTGGACGCCGGCCGCCTCCAGCGCCACCTTCTTGGCCTCAGCGGTTCCCGACGAGCCGGAAACGATGGCGCCGGCGTGGCCCATAGTCTTGCCTTCGGGCGCGGTGAACCCGGCGACGTACCCGACCACCGGCTTGCTGACGTTCGCCTTGATGAAGTCGGCAGCGCGCTCCTCCGCGTCGCCGCCGATCTCGCCGATCATGACGATGGCGTCGGTCTCCGGGTCGTCCTCGAAGGCTCGCAGGCAGTCGATATGGGTGGTGCCGATGATCGGGTCACC
>JAICMS010000069.1 GCA_025929075.1 Propionibacteriales bacterium | reverse complement strand
TCCTACCTGGTCAACCGCCGGCCGGGCCGCACCCGCCCCGAGTCGGACGCCGGCGAGCCGTCGGCGCTGTCTGGGGTCGCCCTGCCTGAACGCTGCGCCGCCGACTAAGCCCGCAACATCCGGTCAACGTCCTGCAACCGGCGCGCTATGACGCGCCAGGTGCAGGACGTCCCGAGCACTACTCCACGGAGGTCCTGCAACCGGCGCGCTATGGCGCGCCAGGTGCAGGACGTTGGGTCAGGGATGCTCGCGCCAGGCGTTGGTGATCGGCAGTCGGCGGTCGCGTCCGAAGTTGCGGCTGGTGATCTTCGGGCCGGGTGGATACTGCCGTCGCTTGTACTCGGCCGCATCCACCATCGCCAGTACCTTGGCCACCACCTGCGGGTCGAACCCCTGTCCGACCAGTTCGGCGGCGCTTCGGTCCTGCTCGACGTAGTCGTCGAGGATGTCGTCGAGCACTCGATAGTCGGGCAGCGTGTCGCTGTCGAGCTGGCCCGGCCGCAGCTCCGCCGACGGCGGCTTGCTGATCACCGACTCCGGAATCGGCGGCGTCTCGCCCCGATCGGCCGCAGTCTTGTTGCGCCACTCGGCAAGCCGCCAGACCAGCGTCTTCGGCACGTCCTTCAGCGGCGCGAAGCCGCCGACGGCGTCGCCGTAGATCGTTGAGTATCCGACAGCCAGCTCGCTCTTGTTGCCGCAGGCCAGCACCAGGTGGCCGTGCTGGTTCGACAGTCCCATCCAGACGACCGCCCGGATGCGGGCCTGCAGGTTCTCCTCGGCGATCCCGTCCAGCTCGAGCCCGGCCTGGAAGGCGTCGAACATCGGCGCGATCGGCACGGTCTGCAAGTGCAACCCGGTCCGCCGAGCCAGCTCGGCGGCGTCGCTGCGGGAGTGCTCCGACGACCACTCACTTGGGTTCGAGACGCCGTACACGCCGTCAGCGCCCAGCGCATCACAGGCGATAGCGGCCGCGAGCGATGAGTCGATGCCACCGGAGAGACCGAGCAGCACGCTGCGGAAACCGTTCTTGCGGACGTAGTCGCGCAGTCCCACGACCAGCGCACCGTAGATCTCCGCCTCGTCACCGATCCGGCTCGTCACCGTTGGCGTGAGCGGCGCGTACGACGGCACCGGCCCTTGTCCGAGATCGACCCTCGACACAGCTGGGCCGCTGCCGGCTGAGCCGTCGCCCGACCTCGCCGGCGCCAGATCGAGGTCGACGACGAGCAGCGCCTCCTCGAACTGCGAAGCCCTGGCGACCACCTCGCCGGTTTCCGCGACGACCATCGAGTCGCCGTCGAAGACCAGTTCGTCCTGACCGCCGACCATATTGACGTACGCGAGCGGACAACCCGCCTCGGCGGCCCGCCGCGCGCACAGGTCGGCCCGCACGTCGTCCTTGTTGCACTCGTACGGCGACCCGTTGATCACCACCAGCAGCCCGGCGCCCGCCGACCGGGCCGCCAAGGTCGGCCCGTCCTGCCAGAGGTCCTCGCAGATCGCGAGGGCGACGTCGATTCCGTGGACGCGGACGACCTGCGCGTGCAGCCCGGGGACGAAGTAGCGGAACTCGTCGAAGACGCCGTAGTTCGGCAGGTGGTGCTTGGCGTAACGGGCGACCACGTTGCCGCCCCAGATGACCGCAGCGGCGTTCTGCGGCGAGCCCTTGGGCCGGCCCAGCCTGTCGACCGCCTCGGTGTCGCGGTCGAGGTAGCCGACCACGACCGTCACCTCGCCCAGCCCCTCGTCGTACAGCCGCACCGCCAGCCGATCGACCGCGGCTCGCGACGCCGCGACGAACGACGACCGCAGGGCCAGGTCCTCGATGGGGTAGCCAGTGACCATCATCTCGGGCAGCGCGATCAGGTGGGCACCGGCCGCGTCGGCGCGCCGCGCCGCGTCGACGACCACCTCGCAGTTGCCCTCGATGTCGCCGACGGTCGGGTCCACCTGGGCCAGCGCTACGCGCAGCTGCGGCATACCGCCAGCCTATTGCGACGCACCTCTCGCGACCGTTCCGGCCGACGGTCCGCGTTAACTCCGGTGAAACATCGGCCCGGCAGGATGGCCGCCATGGGCAAGCAAGAGGACTTCGTGCTGCGGGTCATCGAGGAGCGCGACGTCAGGTTCGTTCGGCTGTGGTTCACCGACGTCATCGGCTCGCTGAAGTCGGTGGCGATCGCGCCGGCCGAGCTCGACGGCGCCTTCGCCGAGGGTATCGGCTTCGACGGTTCGGCGATCGAGGGTTTCGCCCGCGTCTATGAGGCCGACATGCTCGCCAAGCCGGATCCGGCGACGTTCCAGATCCTCCCCTGGCGCGGCGAGGGGCCCGCCACCGGACGGATGTTCTGCGACATCCTGATGCCCGACGGCAGCCAGTCCTACGTCGACCCACGCAACGTGCTGCGCCGCACGCTCGCCCGCGCGGCCGAGCGTGGTTTCACGTTCTACACCCACCCTGAGATCGAGTTCTTCCTTCTCGAGTCCCGTCCCGTCGGCGGTGAGCCACCGGTGCCGGTCGACAGCAGCGGCTACTTCGACCACACGTCGCAAGGCCAGGGCCACGACTTCCGGCGCGAGGTCATCACGATGCTGGAGTCGATGGGCATCTCGGTGGAGTTCAGCCACCACGAGGGAGGGCCGGGGCAGCAGGAGATCGACCTGCGCTACGCCGACGCACTCACCACCGCCGACAACATCATGACCTTCCGGGTCGTGGTGAAGGAGGTGGCGCTGAGCCAAGGCAGCTATGCGACCTTCATGCCGAAGCCGTTCACCGAGTACCCGGGCTCTGGCATGCACACCCACCTGTCGCTCTTCGAGGGTGACCGCAACGCGTTCTTCGAGGCTGGCTCCGAATACCAGCTGTCCAAGACCGGCCGTGCGTTTATCGCGGGGCTGCTCACCCATGCCGCCGAGATCACGGCGGTCACCAATCAGTTCGTCAACTCCTACAAGCGGCTGGCCGGCGGCGGAGAGGCTCCGTCGTACGTCTGCTGGGGTCACAACAACAGGTCTGCACTGGTCCGGGTGCCGATGTACAAGCCGCAGAAGGGCAACTCGACCCGGGTGGAGCTGCGCTCGATCGACAGCGCCGCCAACCCCTACCTGGCCTTCGCGGTGATGCTCGCGGCCGGTATGCGCGGTATCGAGGAAGGCTACGAGCTGCCCCGGGGCGCCGAGGACGACGTCTGGTCGCTGACCGAGGCCGAACGCCGGGCGCTGGGCATCGCGCCGCTGCCGCAGAACCTTTACGACGCGATCGCGGTGATGGAGCGCTCCGAGCTCGTTGCCGAGACGCTCGGTGAGCACGTCTTCGACTACTTCCTGCGCAACAAGCGGGCGGAGTGGGACGAGTACCGCCGCCAGGTCACCGAGTACGAGCGCGCCCGCATGCTCCCGGTGATCTGACCCGACGCTCCCACCCTCGACCGAACACGTCCCGCAGCCGGAATCCGGACATGTCACGCCGGGAAATGGGCCGCCCCGCGTGTTCGGTCGGTAGTTTCGGGGGCATGGACGGTGGGCGGCTGCTGGTGGTGCAGCACGAGGACGGCTGTCCGGTCGAGTGGTTCGGCGAGTGGCTCGCCGCGGGCGGTCTGACACTCGACGTGCTGCCCGCTCACCGCGGGTCACCGGTGCCGACGTCGATGGAGGGGTACGTCGGGCTGCTGGTCCTCGGCGGGGAGATGGGCGCCAACGACGATGACGACTACGACTGGCTGGCCCCGACCCGGGCGCTGATCGCTACCACCGTCGAGGCGGGTCGCCCGTTCCTCGGGATCTGCCTCGGCCACCAGCTGGCCGCGGTCGCGCTCGGCGGTGAGGTCGAGCGCAACCCCCGCGGCCGGGCGTCCGGGCTGACGGCGATCACCCCGACCGCTTTGGGGCGACGCGATCCGCTGCTCGGCGTCGTCGAGCCCGGGGTGCTGGCCGTCCAGTGGAACGACGACGTGGTGACCCGGCTGCCGGCGGGAGCGACGGTGCTCGCCTGGGCCCCTGACGGTACGGTCTCCGCCGCCCGCTATGGCCGGCGTGCGTGGGGCGTGCAGTTCCACCCCGAGGTCTCGCCGCGAGTCTTTCGGGGCTGGGCCCGGCACGCGCCGACCGACGCTCCTCGCCAACAGATCGACCCGCTGGCGGCGGCCGCTCTGGTCGACGCTGCCGAGGCGGAGCTGCGGAAGGCGTGGGCGCCGTTGGCCGCCCGGTTCGCGGTGTTGGTGCGCCAACCGCTGCCGGTCCCGTGACGGCCCCCGACGGCAACCCAGCGGCCGCGCCGCGGCAGGGGCGCATCAGCGCTGTCGGCAGGTTCGCCCGGCTGGGCTTCGCCGACGCGTCGGCGGCCGAGACGGGATGGCGGTCCGTCGGGCTCCCAGACGATGCTGTGCTCGGCTTGTTCGCGCAGGCGGCCGACCCGGACCTGGCCGTACGGTCGCTGGTGCGGGTTCTCGAAGCGGCCGGGCCGGCTGCCGAGGAGCTGCGGACCGCGCTGACACGCTCCGACGGCCTCGCCCGTCGGTTGGCGATGGTGCTCGGCGCCAGTGCCGCGTTGGGCGACCACCTCGCGCGCCACCCCGAGGACTGGCGAGAGCTGGCAGCCGAGGATCTCGACGACACCAGACCGACGGCCGCCGCGATCGCAGCCGAGCTGACCGCCGCTGGCGACCCGGACCGGCTTCGCAGGAGCTACCGCCGACTGCTGCTGCGGCTTGCTGCCCGCGACCTCGGCGGCCGGCTCGAGGTGGACGACGTGGCCGGCGAGCTCGCCGACCTCGCGGCTGGCGCGCTCGAGGGCGCGCTCCGGCTGGCCCGCGAGGACCTTGGCAACGCGGCCGCATCCTGTCGACTCGGAATCGTGGGGCTGGGAAAGTGCGGGGCCCGCGAGCTCAACTACGTCAGCGACGTCGACGTACTCTTCGTAGCCGAACCGGCGCCAGGCGCTGCCGAGGCTGATGCGCTCAAGGCGGCTACCGCACTTGCAGCAGCCACCATGCGGATCTGCTCGGGCCAGACTCGCGAGGGGACGCTCTGGCCGGTGGACGCCGGGTTGCGGCCCGAGGGCGACGCCGGACCGCTGGTCAGGACGCTGGCCAGCCATCGGGCCTACTACGACAGGTGGGCCAAGACCTGGGAGTTTCAAGCGCTGCTCAAGGCCAGGCCGATCGCCGGTGACATGGAGCTGGCCACTACCTTCACCGACGCGGTGTCGCCGTTGGTGTGGTCGGCTGCGGACCGTGCGGGCTTCGTCGCCGACGTGCAGGCGATGCGGAGGCGGGTCGTCGACGAGCTGCCGGCCGGGGAGGCGCAACGTCAGCTCAAGCTCGGTCCTGGTGGCTTGCGCGACGTGGAGTTCGCCGTCCAGCTGCTGCAGCTCGTCCATGGCCGGGCCGACAAGGCGCTGCGGGTACCCCACACGCTGCAGGCGCTCGCGGCGCTCACCGCCGGCGGCTACGTCGGCCGCGACGATGGCACCGCGCTCGGCGCGGCCTACCGTTTCCTCCGGACGTTGGAGCACCGGCTGCAGCTGCGCCGCTTGCGCCGCACCCACGTCGTACCGTCGGACGACGCCGCGCTGCGCGCACTCGGCAGGTCGCTCGGCTTCACCAGCCGTCCCGCGCAGGAGCTCGTCGACGCCTGGCAGGCGCAGGCACGGGAAGTCCGCCGGCTGCACGAGAAGCTGTTCTACCGACCGCTGCTCACGGCGGTCGCCGCGCTGCCCTCCGAACAGGCGAGATTGTCCCCGGAAGCGGCTCGGCGACGCTTGGAGGCGCTGGGGTACGCCGACCCGGCGGCCGCCCTGCGCCACCTGGAGGCGTTGACGGGCGGGGTCTCTAGACGAGCCGCTATCCAGCGCGCCCTGCTGCCGGCGATGCTCGGCTGGTTCGCGGAGGCGCCCGACCCCGACGCCGGGCTCCTGGGGTTCCGGCGGCTCAGCGAGGCGCTCGGCAACAGCCATGGCTACCTGCGGATGCTGCGGGATGAGGGCGCCTCGGCGCAGCGGCTCGCCCGGCTGCTGGCGACGAGCCGGTACGCGGGCGACCTGCTGATGCGGGCGCCCGAGGCCACGGACCTGTTGGCACGGGACGAGATGTTGCTGCCTCGAGACGGCGCCGCGTTGGCGATGGAGTTCGAGGAGGTCGCCGGTCGGCACGACGATCCGGTTGACGCGGTCACCGCCGTGCGGGCGCTCCGCCGGAGGGAGCTCTTCCGGGTTGCGGCCGGTGACCTGTCCGGGCTGCTCGACGTGGAGCAGGTCGGGCGGGCCCTCACCGGGGTGGCGACGGCGACTGTGCGGGCGGCTTTCGCTGCCGCGACAGCGGAGGTGGAGAGGCAGATCGGCGAGCGACTGCCGAGCCGGCTGGCGGTCATCGGGCTGGGTCGGCTGGGCGGGGCCGAGCTGGCCTATGGCAGCGACGCCGACGTGCTGTTCGTGCACGAGCCCGTCACCGGTGCTGGCGACCAGGCGGCCCAGGACGCGTCGACTGCGGTGGCCACCGAACTGCGACGGCTGCTCGCGCTGCCTGGCCCCGACCCGGCGCTGAGCGTCGACGCCGACCTGAGGCCGGAGGGCCGGCAGGGGCCGCTGGTGCGCAGCCTGTCGTCGTACGAGTCCTATTACCGGCGCTGGTCACATGGCTGGGAGGCTCAGGCGCTGCTCCGGGCGAGTCCGCTCGCCGGGGACGGCGAGCTCACCGGCCGGTTCCTGCGGCTGGCCGACGCGGTCCGTTACCCGGCCGCCGGGCTGGCCGAGGCGGACGTGGCGGAGATCAGGCGAGTGAAGGCCCGGGTCGACGCCGAGCGGCTGCCAAGGGGTGCCGACCCCGCCACGCACGTCAAGCTCGGGCGTGGTGGTCTGGCCGACATCGAGTGGACCGTGCAGCTCTTGCAGCTGCGCTTCGCCCATGCCGTCGCTGCACTGCGAACCCCCCAGACTCTGGCCGCGCTCAACGCTGCTCGCGAGGTGGGACTTGTCGACGAGCAACAGTGCACGGCGCTGGCTGCCGCGTGGCGGTTGGCGAGCAGGGTGCGCAACGCGGTGATGCTGGTGCGGGGGAGGCCGGCGGACGTGTTGCCGACCGAGCCGCGGGAGCGAGCGGCGGTCGCGATGCTGTGTGGCTACCGGCTGGGGGAGGCGGGCCGGTTCGGCGACGACTACCTACGCACTGCCCGGCACGCCAGAGCCGCGGTCGACGCGGTCTTCTGGTCGGGCTGACGGGCTGGCGACGGTCAGTGTCTGGAGCCGGACGCGGCGCCCGCGAGCGCCGGTTGTCCGTGCAGGATCCGGTCGCGCTCACGCGGAGTCAGGCCGCCCCAGACGCCGTACGGCTCGTGCACCAGCAACGCGTGCTCTCGGCAACGGGTCAGCACCGGGCACACCTGGCAGTACTTCTTGGCCTGCGACTCCCGGCGCTGGCGTACGGGCCCGCGCTCGGAGTCCGGCGGGAAGAACACCTCAGGATCGACCGTGCGACACAGCCCTTGGTACTGCCACTCCCAGTGTTCGAGCACCGGCGTCGGCAAGCGGCTGAGGTTGGCCATCGGTTGTCCCCTTTCGAGCCCCAAAGTTACTCATGGGTCCGCCGAGGGGGCAATACCCCAAGCCGCGCTGCTCAATCACGGAAAAATTGGCTGCACGCTGCGACGATGCAGCACCCACCAACGCCGGGGGAGCACGGGAGGTGGCCGACATGCAAGCAGGGCCACGGCATCAGCCGTGACCCTGCAGGTGTGGTGCGCTGAGCGCGTCGCTCAGACGGGGCGGACGTTCTCGGCCTGCGGACCCTTCGGGCCCTGCGTGGTGGTGAACTCGACCCGCTGGCCGTCGTCCAGCGAGCGGTAGCCGGATGCATCGATGGCGGTGTAGTGGACGAAGACGTCCGGGCCATCACCGTCCTGCTCGATGAATCCGAAGCCCTTTTCTGCGTTGAACCACTTGACGGTTCCTTGTGCCATTCCCTGTCCTTCAAACGTGGTTTGTCGAGACTGCTTCGCTGCCCCGGGTTGCGACGAGACGTCTTGCGCACGAGATGCCTAGAAGAAAAAGCACCCGCGAGTCAGACTGCGGGTGTTTCTCGAACAAGCCGGAGTGCAACTGCAACCACAGACGACGCTACGCGATGCCGCCGACAGGGTCAACCCGGCCCCGAGGAGCTCCTGGTGTCCGCTGGGGTCGTCAGAGCCGCAGTCTCAGGACGGGCGCGTGCTGGCTGCTGCGCACCTGGATCGCAGCGATCTCATCCTCGTGCAGGCCGGTCGAGCCCTCGACCGTCGATTCCCGTCCGGGGACGACCTTCCACGTCGCGATCTGCTCGGTCCGCCCGTTCGTGTCGGTGACCACCAGGCTGTAGCTGGTCGAGGTGCCGCCAGCCGGGTAGTGACCCCTCGTTGCGGCGTCGTACGTGCACCGCAGTCGGATCAACGTGCCCCACGACCTGTCGTCGAACTGGGCAGTGGCGTGGATCGGGACGCTCGCCGACACCGCGGTCATCGCGACCGGGCGGTTCGTCGGCGGGTTGGAGGACGGCCAGACGGCGACCAGCGCGACGATCAGCGCCGCGGCGGCAGCCAGACCGACTGCTGCGACGCCCCACCGGCGACGGGTGCGGGACCTGGCCACCTCGTCGAGCAGCCGGGGAAGGAGAGTGTCGGGCACCGCGACACTGGCGTCGTTGGTGTCGCGGCTGGTCGGTGCGGTGGCCGCCACCGCCTCGGCTGGCGGCACCTGCGACAGCAGATCCGGCAGCCCGGTCAGCTCGTCGACGGCCTGCCGGCAGTCGGCGCAGGTCGCCAGGTGCGCCTCGAAAGCGGCGGTGTCCTCCGGCGTCAGCGCGCCGAGCACATAGGCAGCGTCGAACGTCGAGTAGTCGTCGCTCATCGTGTGAACCCCATCTCCTGCAGCACGAGCCTGAGTGCGTTGAGGCCGTAGTGCAGCCGAGACTTCACCGTGCCCTCCGGAACGCCGATCCGCTCCGCCGCCTCCGCGGTGGTCCTGCCGCCGTAGTAGCACTCGACCAGCACCTGCCGGTGGGCCAGCGACAGTCGGCTCAGCGCGTCGCTGATCATCCAGGACTGCACGATCTCGTCCGTCTCGTCCGCCGATGTCGGCTCTGGTAGGTCGGCGGCGCTGAACTCCGGTCGCACCCGGCGGGCGCGCCACTGGTCGATCGCGATGTTGTGGGCGACGCGGAACAGCCAGCCACGCGCCGACCCCTGGCTCTGCTCGAGAACCTTCGGGTTGCGCCACGCCCGCAGCAGCGTCTCCTGTACGACGTCCTCTGCCCGGCCGCGGTCGCCTCCGGTCAGGCTCACCGCGTACGACCACAACGCCGGCGCATGCTCGTCGTGGAGCGTGCGCATGAGGTCGGCCTCTCGCGTCACCATCGCGCTCCTCCGGCTCCATGGTCCACCGGAGGGGCCCCCGGTGGCACGGAACCGGCCCAGCTGTCGCCGTACACGTGGGTTAGACGCACCACGGCGGCGGATGGTTCATTCGGCTAGCAGACCTGGTGCCGGTCACCCGGGAAGAGCCGACTACCGACCTCGAAGGTCCCGGAGCGGTAGACAGTGACGGTTGTCCAGCGGCCAGCGGGCGCCAGGCAGCCGGGCTGCCCCTGTCCCGGCGGACCCTGCAGAGTCAGCCAGCGCGACCACTGGACCCTGACCAGCACCCTGCCGGGCCGATCCGCTTGGAACTGGACGGCGGCCGCGGTCTGGGTCAGCAGTCGCGCCCCTTCGACGGTCGCTGTGGGGTGGACGACTGTGAAGAGTCGCCAGTGCGGGCCGGCCCAGACCTGCCGGAGGTACGTTGGCCGGCTCAGCACCAGGTTGCGCTCGTCGACGCCGACCCAGCTCGGCGTGGCGTCGCTCAGCGCGACGTACTGCACGGCGTTTGCCCGCAGCCAGCGGTGGTAGTCGGTGGGCGGGATGCGACCGCCGAAGAACAGCGGGTTCCGCACGCGGTCCTCTTGTGTCATCCAGCCGCGGGCGAGTGGGACGCGCCGGGCGACGTAGGTCGCCTCCCATCGGTTCCGGGTGGGCACCACCTCGACCCGCCCGCTCAGCGGCAGCCGTGCGAGCTCGTCGGTCAACGGGGTGAAGTACGTCGCCTGGTCGGCGGGCGCGGCGGAGAACATCAGGTCACCAGGGGTCAGCGGCGGGAGGATCACCACCGCGACGAGGAGCGGGAGGGCAGCGCGTCGCCAGTCCAGCCGGCAGGTCGACACCGCCACCGGCACAGCGAAGATCGCCGCAAACCTGGTGGCGTTGACACCGAGCGGGCTGCTGAGGGCGTACGCGACGACGACCGACAGCCCGCTGAGCGCGGCCACCACTCGCACGGATCGGTATCGGGTGAGAGCAGCGGCGACCGCACAGGCGATCAGCGCGCGGGCCAGGTCCCAGGCGCTCATCGGCATGATCCCGCTGCCCCCGACGGCGAGCATGGCCGCGAACCCGACAGCGGTCGGAGCCAGGACTGCGATCGCCGCACGCGCCCGGCCGGAGGCGAGGAGAGCCACGGCGACCATCGCGAGAAACAGCAACGCCAGCGGGCTGAGCGCCCAGGTGACGACCGTGCCGACGACGATGAGGGCGAGGCGCCAGCCGGCGGCCGGGAAGGATGCGATCAGCAGCGTCACCAGCGCCGCCGCGAGGCCGATCTCGAAGGAGATGCGGCCGACGACGAGGTTGGCGGTGATGAAGAGTGCGCCCACCACTGCGCCGGCGCCGGGATAGGGAACATCGGCCCGGGCCAGGAGGGCGCCGAAGACGCCGCTGGCGACGATCGTCGCAAGCACCCCGGCGGCCGGGACACCGATGGCGGCCATCACAGCCGGCGAAAGGACGCTGTAGCCGAGGACGTCGGTGCCGCCGAACCATCGCAGGTCCACCGGAGTCCAACCGTGGGTTGCGAAGAAGTCGGCGTGCGCCACCTGGGCGGCCAGGTCGCTGCCGCCGTGGGGGAGGACGAGCCAGCAGATGCTGAGCACCGTGGCGACCGCGGTGGCTGCAACGGCCGAGGCCCACCGGCTCGTCAACCACCCCGGCGGTTCCACGGGCCCAATGCTCGCCGAGAGGGCGCTAACGCACCGGATTTGCCGGCGTGTCGGTGCGGTGGTGCCGTCTCGACGGCATGGGTTGGCGTCTCGGCGTCTCGGCGTCTCGGCGTCTCGCCGTGGCGCGTCGGTCGTCAGCCGCGGTGGCGGGCGGCGGCTTTGCTGAAGGCGACGGTGACGTCGTGGCCGTCCTGTGGCGAGGTGGCGGGTGCGAGGGGCTGGGTCTCGGGTTCGCCGACGGCGTCGAGGTGTCGTCGTACGAGCTCCGCCTGTTGGACGAACTCGCGGTAGTAGTCCGGCACCTGCGGCTCCGCCTCGCCGGGCACCAATGCCGGCGGCGGGGCGACTGCGCGGTCCACAGCCGAGGGCGCCTCGGGTGCCAGCTGCGCCGGCTTGGTGTACGCCGAGAGGTCCGGCAGATCGGCGCGGGGCTGTGGCAACGTCCACAGCTGGTCGAAGGTCGCGGCAGCCTCGTCCCGGGCGGTCAGCGGCGCCGCGGCGGGGGCAAAGAGCTTGCGGAGAGTGGCCGGGACGCTGGCATGTTCGTAGAACGTGTGGTCGACGACGCCGGCGGCCACCAGGGGGGATACGACAACGGCCGGCACCCGGATACCGACGCTGGTGAAGTCGAACGCGGTGGCGTTGGTGCGCCAGAGCAACCGGAAGAGGCGGGTGAGCAGGTTCGGGCCGGCCTGCCCGGGCGCGGGGACGCCTTCGGTCGGCGGCACGTGGTCGTAGAAGCCGCCGTGCTCGTCGTACGTGATGACGAAGACGGTCGTGGCGAAGAGGTCTGAGTTCTTTCGCAGGGCCTCGTAGATGGTGGCGATCAGCCGCTCGCCGCGTTCGAAGTCGGTCTCCACTCCGCCGGCGTACGACTCGTACGCCGGCGGACTGACGAGGTTGTTCTCCGGGTGCTGGCTGTCGGACTGGCCGGGCTGGCCGCCGAGGGCTGCGATCCGGTCCAGGGTGTGCAGGGGCGGCCGGTGGTTGGGCTCGATGAAGGTGTACGGCGGCAGGTCGCCCGCCTCAACGTGGCCGGCGAACGCCGTCATCGGGAACCACTTCGCATGCCGGTCGGCCGTGTCCCAGAGGTTGGGGAAAGCCCACGCCTGCGGTGTGTCGTCGTGGTAGATCCGCCAGTCGGAGCCGTTCTCCTCGAGCAGCTCGAAGATGGTGCGGTTGTAGTAGGGGCGGATCTCGATGTTGGTCTCGCCGTCGGACGTGGCGGCGTGCAGGAAGTTGCGATTGGGCCAAGTCTCGCCAGGGACCGAGCAGAACCAGTGGTCGCAGACCGCGAAGTCGGTGGCGAGCCTGGCCAGCACCGGGACCTGTTCCGGTGGTTGGGAGCGCATGATGAGTGGCCCCCATGCTGTCGTCCCGGGGGGTGGACTCGACGGGGACTTGAGGCGGGAGACGAAACCGAGGAGCCAGGCGACCAGCCCGCCCTTCGTGGTGGGACTTCGGCCGGCGGCCTTGAGTGCGTAGCTGGCGATGAAGCCCTGGTTGGTGGGCTCGCCGCGGCGCGCCGGGCCGCCTCTCGCCAGCTGCTGCAGCACCCCGTCATGAGAGTGGTCGGGCCCGAACGGGATCACCGGCCGGGCGTCAGGCGAGGCGGCCACCGGCGTCCCGTCGGCGGTCGGGTTGGTGTACGGACCGCCGTCCCGCAGCCCCTCGAAGGTCGGATCCGGGTGCGGCAAGAAGCCGAGCATGTGGTCGAACGACCGGTTCTCCAGACACAAGACCACGACATGCTCCACCGACATGGCGATCACCTCCGCTAGCTGACCACCCTTTGCCGCCGCCGACACCGCGGTCAAGACCTGCCGAGGCGTCACTTCTGCAGCGACACCCCGGCAGAGTTGCGGCTTTCTTGGCGTCTCGGCGGAGGAAGGGGGGGAGGGGGTGCGTGGGAGAATGGGCGGGTGACCGAGGTGCGGGACGTCGTGGTGCTGGGGTCCACCGGCTCGGTCGGCACCCAGGCGCT
>JAICMS010000023.1 GCA_025929075.1 Propionibacteriales bacterium | reverse complement strand
TTGGTGAAGCCGTGCTCGGGATAGAGCACCTTGTCGAGATTGGTCAGCTTGAGCTTGCGTCCGCCGACCTCGACAGTCACCTGATTGGCCGCCATGAGGGCACCGTACCCGCGCGCCGAGGTCGGGAACCGCCCCTCGCTCTGCCCGCCCCATCCCCGACCGACCCCTCCAGCGGCCCGAATTCGTACCCGCTATGCCCGAATTCAGGGCGCCTCCGGTGTCCGGTCCCTGAGGTGGCCGGGAACACGGGGTTGCGCTGCCTGGTTGGGTAGGAGGTGACGAGCGCGGCCGGCGCGCTCGGCGGGCGCCGCCCACCCGGAACCCGCCGCCAGCAGTTTTCCGAGGAGGCGCCATGCCGTTGCCGCCGCTGGTCGAGCCGGCGTCCGACCTGACACCGGAGGAGGTGCGGCGCTACAGCCGCCACCTGGTCATCCCCGACGTGGGGATGACCGGACAGAAGCGTCTGAAGAACGCCAGGGTGCTGATCATCGGCGCCGGTGGACTCGGCAGCCCCGCGCTTCTCTACCTTGCAGCGGCCGGAGTCGGCACCCTCGGTGTCATCGACTTCGACGAGGTCGACGAGTCGAACCTGCAGCGGCAGGTGATCCATGGGCAGAGCGACATCGGCAAGCCCAAGGCGGTGTCGGCTCGCGAGGCGGTCGCGGAGACCAACCCGCTGGTCGAGGTCGCCGTACATAACGAGCGACTCGACAACGACAACGTGCTCGAGATCTTCTCCGGCTACGACCTGATCGTCGACGGGACGGACAACTTCGCGACCAGGTACATGGTCAACGACGCATGCGTGCTGCTCGGCAAGCCGTACGTGTGGGGGTCGATCTATCGGTTCGACGGGCAGGCAGCGGTGTTCTGGGCAGAGCACGGCCCCTGCTACCGCTGCCTGTATCCCGAGCCGCCGCCGCCAGGGATGGTGCCGTCGTGCGCCGAGGGCGGGGTGCTCGGCGTGCTGTGTGCATCCATCGGTGCGATCCAGGTGACCGAGGCGATCAAGCTCATCACCGGCATCGGCGAACCGCTGCTCGGCGGGCTGATGATCTACGACGCGCTGGCGATGGAGTACCGCAGGCTCTCCGTCCGCAAGGACCCCGACTGCGCCATCTGTGGCGAGCACCCGACGGTGACCGGGCTGCAGGACTACGTAACCTTCTGCGGCGTGGTCTCCGACGACGCCGCCGCCGCAGCAGCCGCCTCGACGATCAGCGTGCAGACGCTCGCCCAATGGCTGAAGGAACGCGAGAACGGCGAACGCGACTTCGTCCTTGTCGACGTCCGTGAGCCGGCGGAGTACGAGATCAACCGCATCCCCGGGTCGGTCCTGATCCCGAAAGGTGAGGTGGTCAGCGGAGCTGCGCTGGCGCAGCTGCCGCACGACAAGCCGGTCGTCCTGCACTGCAAGTCAGGCATCCGCTCGGCCGAGGCGCTGGCGGTTTTGAAGGGCGCCGGCTTCTCCGATGCTGTCCATGTCGGCGGCGGAGTGGTCGCCTGGGTCAACCAGATCGACCCCTCCCAGCCCTCCTACTGAAGCAGCGCCCCCTTCTGCCGAGACGCCAAAAACGCGCCGGTTTTGTCGGCGTGTCGGTGCAGAAGTGGCGTCTCGGCTGGAGGTCCGGCGGTGGATGCCCGGGTTGGCCTCGCCGTGTGGCCGGCCGTCGTCGTCGTACGGCGACAAGCTTGGCCGCTCAACGCTGCAACCTTGGCCGCTCAACGCTGCAACCTTGGCCGCTCAACGCTGCAACCTTGGCCGGTCAACGCTGCAACCCTGGGCGGTGATGCGTCGAGGCGTCGATGGCTAGCGTGGGAGTCGGGAGGTGCGGCTCATGGCGACCAGCACCAGGCAGCACACTGACGCGGCGACAGAACAACAGTCCGACCGCCAGAGCGACCCGCGGGACGAGCCGCAGCGGTCGGGCCCCACCCAGCCCACGGGTCCACTCAACGTCGCGCAGAAGCTCATCGCCGACCACCTCGTCTCCGGCGAGATGACGCCTGGGGCCGAGATCGCCCTGCGGATCGACCAGACGCTCACCCAGGACGCCACCGGCACGATGGTGATGCTCGAACTCGAGGCGCTCGACCTCGACCGCGCCAAGACTGAGGTCTCGGTCCAGTACGTCGACCACAACCTCCTCCAAGGCGACGCCATGAACGCCGAGGACCACGACTTCCTGCGGTCGGCAGCCCAACGGTTCGGGCTCTGGTACTCCAAGCCGGGCAACGGCGTCTCTCATCCGACGCACATGCAGCGTTTCGGCATCCCAGGCAAGACGATGGTCGGCTCGGACAGCCACACGCCGGCCGCCGGCTCGCTCGGCATGCTCGCCATCGGCCTCGGCGGCATCGAGGTCGCACGAGCCATCGCCGGCGAGCCGATCTACCTGCGGATGCCGGAGGTCTGGGGGGTCCGCCTCACCGGTGCGCTGCCGCCCTGGGTCAGCGCCAAGGACGTCATCCTCGAGATGCTGCGCCGGCACGGCGTCAAGGGCGGCGTCAACACCATCATCGAGTACCACGGCCCCGGCCTCGCCGGTCTCTCCGCCATGGACCGACACGTCATCGCCAACATGGGCGCGGAGCTGGGCGCCACGAGCACGGTCTTCCCCGCCGACGAGCGGGTGCGGGAGTTCCTGGCGGCAGAGGGGCGAGGCGATGTGTACGTCGACGTACGGGCCGACGACGGTGCGAGATACGACCGGACCGACGAGATCGACCTCTCGACCTTGGAGCCGCTGATCGCGCTGCCCAGCTCGCCCGGCAACGTCGTCCCCGTCGCCGAGGTCGCCGGCCGCGACGTGTCGCAGGTGGTCGTCGGCTCGTCGGCGAACCCCGGCCTGCGCGACTTCGCCATCGTGGCCGCGGTCGTGCGTGGGCGGCAGGCGGCGCCCGGTGTGTCGTTCGACATCAACCCGACGTCGCGGGAGATCCTGCAGGACCTCACCAAGATGGGCAGCACGTTCGATCTGATCGCGGCGGGGGCTCGACTGCACCAGTCGGGCTGCATGGGCTGCATCGGGATGGGGCAGGCGCCCGCCCGCGGTGGCAACAGCCTCCGGACGATGCCGCGCAACTTCCCCGGCCGCTCCGGCACTCCCGACGACGCGGTCTACCTGTGCTCACCGGAGACCGCGGCAGCCGCCGCGCTGACCGGCGTCATCACCGACCCCCGCGAGCTGCCGAGCCAGCTCGGGATCGACTACCCGACACTCGACCTGCCCCAGCGGGCCAGCGTCAACACCTCGATGTTGGAGGCGCCGCTGCCGCCGGAAGAGGCGACGAAGGTCGAGCTGGTGAAGGGCCCGAACATCGGCTCCCTGCCCGACCTCGACCCGCTGCCCGACACCATCGAGGCGCCGGTGCTGATCAGCGTCGACGACGACATCTCGACCGACACGATCATGCCGGCGGGGGCGCGGGCGCTGCCGTTCCGCAGCAACATCGCCAAGCTCGCCGAGTTCTGCTTCGCCGACGTCGACTCGGACTACCCCAAGCGAGGTCTGGCCTCGAAGGACGACAGCGGCCACATCATCGTCGGCGGCGCCAACTACGGCCAAGGGTCGTCGCGCGAGCATGCTGCGATCGCGCCGCGCTACCTCGGTCTGCGGATGGTGCTGGCCGAGTCATACGCCCGGATCCACTGGCAGAATCTCGCCAACTTCGGGGTGCTCGCGCTGGAGTTCGCCGACCCGGCGGACCGCGAACGCATCGACGTCGACGACGTACTGCGAGTAGAACAGGTGCGCGAGGCGGTGCAAGCCGATGCGGAGCTGACCGTTCGCAACACGACCAAGGACGAGGAGTACGCCGCCCGCCACCGCTTGTCGGCTCGTCAAGTGGACATACTGCTGGCTGGCGGGCTCATCCCCTGGCTCCGACACCAGGGCGCGCAACGGAAACGGTGATCTGCGCGTCAATACGGGGAGGAGCCGGAGGTGTGTGGTGCCCAAACGGGTGGCGGTAGGCGTCGCTGCGGTCGCCGTCGCGATCGCGCTTGCTGGCTGCGGGCAGGTTCGCAACCCGGTCCCACCGCTGGCGGCGACCACCGGACCAGGTGCGGCGCATCGCCCGCCGCCGGCGAACAAGTCGGCGACCTGGCGCACGGTGCGTCGCGTTCTCGCCGAGGCCCCGGTCCTGCCCGGCGCCCACCTTGCCGCCCGTCCCCCGGTGGCCCTCCTCCGCAAGCCGATGGAGTCGATTCAGTCGCCGAACTTCCTCAAAGCGACCCGCTGGTGGACGGCGCCCGGCACGGTGTCGGCGGCTCTGAGCTACCTGCGGGCGCATCCCCCCACAGGGCTCCACTCCTCCGGCGGCGAGACGCTGACCTGGCCGGATGCTGCGGCGAAGGGCGTGACCTTTGACGGCCGCCAAACCGGTGTGTACAGCCAACTCAGCTTGGTGATGGCTGTTGCCCGGGACGGGGACGGAGTGGCGGTCCGAGCGGATGCAGAGGCGCTGTGGCTCCCTGGGCGCTCGCCGGCCGAGCACATCGCGGCTGATGTGAAGTCGGTTGCCGTTACCGTCCGCAGACCAGGATCGGCCCCGACCGTCCACCGCGTCGTGACCGGCCGTCACGCCACGGCGCTTGCCGACGTGGTCAACCAGCTCCCAGTCTTCCCGCCCGGCACCTACAACTGCCCGATGGACCGAGGGTTCGTCGACTCTCTGGTGTTCCGGGTGCCCGGCCCGGACATTGCGATGCAGGCGGATATCACCGGCTGCTCGACTGTTTCCGTCACCGTCGATGGTCGTAGGCAACCCGAGCTCAGCGACGCCGACCGCGTCGATGCGGCCGTGCTCAAGGCCCTGCACCTGCCGTCGAGCTACTCGCGCTGAGCGCCCACCGCGAGGTCGGCTCAGTTCTGTCGATCGGCTGCGACCGGACAAGGCCAGCCATTCGGCTGGGACAGCCAGTCGTCGTTCAAGGGTGTTTGAAGGTGCTGTCAGACTGGAGTCATGCCATTGAACGGTGATTACCAGCCGAGCCCCGAGCGGTGGGTTCGGGACCAAGTCGAGACCTACGAGGCGTCGGGCGGCACTGAAGCCACCACCATGCGCGGCAAGCCAGTCATCATCCTGACCACGGTCGGCGTCAAGTCCGGCAAGCTGCGCAAGATCCCGCTGATGCGGGTCGAGCACGACGGCGAGTACGCCGTCGTCGCCAGCCAGGGCGGCGCCCCCAAACACCCTGTCTGGTACCACAACCTCAAGGCCAGCCCGCACGTCGAGCTGCAGGACGGGCCGATCAAGCAGGACATGACCGCGCGGGAGGTGTACGGCGAGGAGAAGTCGCTGTGGTGGAAGCGGGCCGCCGAGGCCTGGCCCGACTACGACGCCTACCAGCAGAAGACCGACCGCGAGATCCCCCTCTTCGTCCTCACCCCGCTTCACCCGGAGGAGTAGGAGCGCTAGCCCGGCCCGAAATATCCGTCCGCATCCAGTCGGTGAGCCGCTCGGCGTCGGCGGCTGCTGCTGACGCATCTCGAGGGTTTGTGGTCGTTCCGGCCGCCACAACTCCTCAACATCCGTTGGATCGGCGTCCATACTGCCGCGCCGGCTCGAAACCTTGAGTGATCACGGTTGCCGGGGCGACCGAAACCCCTCGAGACGCGTCCACCAGCGCACCAGTCGGGGTGGCTAGTCGAGTGCAGCGGTCCAGGCTCCCCAGGGGCTGAGCACTCGACGTACCTCCACATCGATCGCGCAGTGGTCGGGCATCCGCAGATGGCGCCACGCCGCCACGTCGGGCGGCTGGCCGAGTAGCTCTGCGACGAGAAGCGTGAGCGACGTGCCGTGACCGACCAGCACCAGGTCGTCCCCGCCGGGCCGGTCGAGTGCGCGGCTGACAGCGGCCCGCGCTCGAGCAGCAGTCGCGGCACCGGTCTCCCACCCCTCGGCGCCCGGGTGCTCGAGATCGGTCATCGAGGCGACGACCCGTCGCTCGAACTCCCCCTTGCTGACCCATCCCGCCGGTCGGAACGCCTCGCGCAGATCGTCGTCCACCGTGACCAGTTCGTCGGCAAGCGCACGGGCGGTCGCCAACGCCTTCGGCTCCGGCGAGCTCGTCCAGCATCCCTGACTCGGCAGGACACCTGACTCTCGCAGGGCGGTCAGCTGTACCGAGGACGATTGGTCCAGCTGCCAGTCGGAGGCCGGTACGCCGGGCTTGATGAGCGGTCGCCCATGCCGCACCAGGTGCATCACGGTCACGGCCGCGAGCCGCCCTGATTGCCGCCGTCGTCCGGACCCTGAGCCGGGGGCGGCAACGGCGCCCACCCAGGCGTCGCGCGGCGACGGCGCCGCAAAAACGGGCGTGGCCACGGATGTCGCATGACAACGCGGTAGCGCATCGGCGGACGGTGCCCGGGCGGCCAGGCAGGTGCGGCGGACCGGACGGCCAGCGGCCGACCGTCACCGTCGAGCGGAACCAACCAGGGCGGCCACCGCGACGTCCAGGCGACCACGACGTTGCCATGACGCGGTACGGCGATCGGCCGGCCGCCAACCAGGCGGCCAACCGCCGAGGAGATGTTGGCGCCCCGCCCTGTGTTGCCCTCAGCCACCCACCCACGCCCCGGTGACCACAACGGTCTCGCGCCGCACGCCCGGCGCCGCGCCAGAAGCCGCGAGCGCACGACCACCACCGTGGCCACCTCGCTGGCGAGCCGGTAGTCGCCGTACATGAGGTACCGAAACGGCGGCCGGAACCTGTTTCGACCGACTCGCCCACCGAGCGCCGTGGAGGCCTGCCCATGCCCCTGCACCAAGCCCCCGAGCTCGGCAGCCGGCGGCCGATCAGACAGGGCGTTATCGGGCGCGCTTCCGCCGGATCCGCCGAGCATCTGCCACTGGCCGGACACTCGCTGAAGCGCATGGTCCTCGACCTCTGCCGTGCCACTCACGCTCCGTCGCACGAACATCGCGGCCGCCACGTCGCCCACCACATCGACGGCAAGCGGCACATAGCGCACCCGCCGGCTGAGCCGCTCGGGCGTCACCGCCGGTGGGCCGTGCTCGATGAGCCGCAGGCATTCGGCCAGTCGGTCGTAGGACATGGTTGAGAGCCGCTCCGTTGATGGTGATCGGTCGTCGTACGACGGGGTTCAGGCCTCCAGGACCATCGCGAGCCCCTGACCGACGCCGATGCAGATCGCTGCGAGTCCGAAGCCGCCGCCACGACGGTGCAGCTGATGCGCGAGGGAGCCGACGATGCGAGCTCCGGAGGCGCCGAGCGGGTGGCCGATCGCGATCGCGCCGCCGTTGACGTTGACGATCGACGGGTCGAGGTCGGGCCACTCGGCGAGGCAGGCCAGCGACTGTGCGGCGAACGCCTCGTTGAGTTCGACGGCCACCAGATCGGACCAGCCGATCCCGGCTCGGGCCAGCGCGTCGCGTGCCGCCTGAACGGGTCCGATGCCGAACAGGTCCGGGTCGACGCCGGCCGATGCGCGGGAGACGATCCGGGCCAGCGGCTGCGCGCCGATGGACGCGGCGGCGTCCTCGTCAGCGATCAGGAGCGCAGCAGCGCCGTCGTTGAGCGGCGAGGAGTTGCCGGCCGTCACCGTGCCGTCGGGCCGGAACACCGGCTTCAGCTTGGCCAGCGCTTCAAGCGAGGTGTCCGGCCGGATGCTTTCGTCCCGCTCCAGGTCGCTGCCTTCGACGAGGGCGATCTCGTCGTCGTACACGCCGTTGGCCCAGGCCTTGGCGGCGTTGTGATGGGAGCTGAGCGCGAACTCGTCCTGCGCCTCGCGGGTGATCCGGTAGCGGTCGGCGAGGATCTCCGCGCCCTCGCCGAGAGCGACCGTCCACCGGTCGGGCATCTGTGGGTTGACCATCCGCCACCCCAGCGTCGTGGAGTACAGGGTGTCGTTGCCGCGTGGTAGCGGTCGCTCGGGCTTGCGCAGCACCCAGGGCGCTCGGCTCATCGACTCGACGCCGCCGGCGACCGTGATCGAGGCGTCTCCGAGCGCGACCGCTCGGGAGGCAACGAAGATCGCCTCAAGCCCCGAGCCGCAGAGCCGGTTGACCGTACTCGCCGGTACCGAGGTCGGTACTCCTGCGAGCAGGGCGGCCATCCGGCCGACGTTGCGGTTGTCTTCGCCGGCGCCGTTGGCGTCTCCGAACCAGATGTCGTCCAGGCGTGCCGGGTCGAGGCCCGGATGCCGGTCGAGCAAGGACCGCAGGGTGCCGGCGGCCAGGTCGTCGGGCCGGGTGGTGGCCAGCGCGCCGGCGTACTTGCCGAACGGCGTGCGCACCGCGTCGACGACGAACACCGGACGGCCGACGCTCTTGGCAGCTGTCACAGGCTCTCTCGCAGTTCGATGTCGGAGGCGGCTGACGCTTCGAGGGTAGTGTCCGCGCGGCAGACTGAGGGGGTGGCGGGTTCAGAGGAGCGTGAGCGGTACGTCGAGACCGTGCTGCGGATAGTCGAAGCGATCCCGCCGGGGCAAGCAACGACCTACGGCCTGATCGCGGCTGCTGTCGGGCGCGGTGGGCCACGCGGCGTTGGTCGAGTGATGGCGACGTACGGCGGCCCGGTGCCCTGGTGGCGGGTGGTGCGGGCTGATGGTCGGCTGCCGACCTGCCACCAACGGTCCGCGCTGTCGCACTATCGCGAAGAGGACACGCCGTTGCGCGGCTCGATCGCCGACGCCGCCACTCTCCGGATCGACCTCGAGCAGGCACTCTGGACGCCAGCCGCCAACGACGCCGAGGCACTCGCCGAGCGTGACGCAGGCTAACCCAGGTGCTAGGCAGCCTGCCGGGGGGCTGCCCCACGAATCCTGAGGGATTGCGGTGGCTCGGGCGACCCGAATCCCTCAACATCCGTCTTGGGCGGCAGCCGATGGGCTGGCCTCAATAGGCAAGGCCGGGCGCCAGTGTCGGCGGACGCTGATGAAATGGCTCCCATGCCGGCTCGTTACCACCTCGCACCACGCCCTGCGGGGCGTGCGGTCGCCCCCGACCTCGACGCTTCCCAGCGCGCGGTCGTCGCGCATCCCGGCGGCCCGCTGCTGGTCCTCGCCGGGCCCGGCACGGGCAAGACGACGACGCTGGTGGAGGCCGTCGTGGACCGGGTCGAGCGACGCGGCCTCGATCCGAGCGCTGTGCTCGTCCTGACCTTCAGCCGCAAGGCCGCGGACGAGCTGCGCACCCGGATCAACGGCCGGCTCGGCCGCACCAGCGAGTCGACGATGGCCTCGACTTTCCACTCCTTCGCTTATGCGATGGTGCGCCGGTTCCAGCCGCCGACCGGGTACGTCGACCCCCTTCGCCTGCTCTCCGCCCCGGAGCAGGACGCCCGGCTCAGCGAGCTGCTGCAGCACTCGGGCGAGAGCAGCAAAGCCGACTGGCCGGACGCGTTGGCTCGGGCGCTGCCGACGCGGGGTTTCGCGCGTGAGGTGCATGCCGTGATGTCGCGGGCGCGCGAGCAGGGACTCGATCCGGAGCAGCTCACCAAGCTCGGCGAAGCCGATGGCATTCGGGAGTGGGCGGCGGTGGGTCAGTTCATGGAGGAGTACCTCCAGGTGCTCGGCCTGCAAGGCGCCCTCGACTACTCCGAGCTCGTCCATGCAGCGGTCGAGCTGGCCGAGACCCCCGACGTGCAAGCCGAGCTGCGGTCGACGTACCAAGCGGTGTTCGTCGACGAATACCAAGACACCGATCCCAGCCAGGTCCGGCTGCTGAAGGCGTTGGCGGGCGACGGCCGCGACCTGGTCGTGGTCGGCGACCCCGACCAGAGCATCTATGCGTTCCGGGGCGCTGACGTGCGCGGGATCCTCGACTTCCCGACCGACTTCGCGCGCGCCGATGGCAGCCCGGCCGACGTCGTGGCCCTGCAGACGACACGACGGTTCGGCTCGCAGCTGCTTGCGGCGTCGCGGCGGGTTGCTGCGGGCATTGGCGCGTCGGGTGCGATCCCGATCGAGCAGTTCCGCCGGTTCCGCGACCCCGCAGCGGCAGGAGACCACGGCGACGGCAGGGTCGACGTGTTCGCGTTCTCGTCGAGCGGCAACGAGATCGCGCACATCGCCGACCTGGTCAGGCGGGCCCACCTCGAGGACGGTGTGCCCTGGTCGGAGATCGCCGTCTTGGTGAGGTCCGGGGTGCGCTCGATCCCCAGCCTTCGACGCGGGTTGGTGGGCGCGGGGGTGCCGGTCGAGGTGGCGACCGACGAGGTCCCGCTGCGGCTGGAGCCAGCAGTGGCGCCGCTGCTGGCAGCGCTTCGCGTCGCCGCCGGGCTCGACGAATTGACCGTCGGCGCCGCGCAGTCGCTCCTGGCGTCGCCGCTCGCCGATCTCGATGCGCCCGCACTGCGGTGGCTCGGACGCGAGCTGCGACGGCTAGATCGTGCTGCCCGGCGCGCGGAAGCGAGCGAGTCTGCCGATCCGGCGACCGCGCCTCAGCTCGCTCCGCCGTCCGTCGAACTGCTCCGCGATGCGCTCGATGAGCCGTTGCAGCTCGCCGATGTCGAGGGCTGGCAGGCAGAGCGGGTGCGCCGACTCGGCGAGCTCCTTCGCAAGGTGCGCGCCAACCTGGACGGGGGGGCGACCGCTGAGGAGGCGCTCTGGCAGCTCTGGTCGGGCACGCCGTGGCCGCGACGTCTGCGGGCGGCTGTCGAGCGTGGGGGAGCGGCGGCCCGCACCGCCCATCGCGACCTTGACGCGGTGTGTGCGTTGTTTGAGGCGGCCGCGCGGGCCGAGGAGCGCGAGGACCACACGTCGCCGCAGGTCTTCCTCGACGAGATCGCGGCCCAGCAGATTCCCGCGGACACGCTCGCCGAGCGTGGCGTCCGCGGGGACGCCGTCCGGCTGCTCACCGCCCACCGAGCCAAGGGTCTGGAGTGGCGACTCGTCGTCGTCGCCAGCGTTCAAGAGGGCAGCTGGCCGGACCTGCGCCGGCGCGGCAGCGTGCTGCAGGCCGATCGGCTCGGACCTGACGGGTTGACCGAACCGGTGCCGACCTCGCGGCTGCTCGCGGAGGAGCGCCGTCTTTTCTATGTCGCCGTCACCCGAGCGCGTGAGCGGCTGGTCGTCACGGCGGTCGCCTCACCCGAAGCGGACGGCGACCAGCCGTCTCGTCTGCTCGGTGAGCTCGGCGTTGAGGTGGTCAGTCGCCCCGGCCGGCCGGCCCGGCCAATCTCGTTGGCGGGGCTGGTCGCTGAGCTCCGCCGGGTCGCCGGTGACCAGGCGGTGTCAGAGCCCATGCGACACGCGGCCGCGGCCCGGCTCGCCCGCCTCACGGAGCTGCGCGTCCGAGACGAGCCCGTGGCGCCGGCTGCCGACCCGGCCACCTGGTGGGGACTCCGAACGCGGTCGGCTGCCCAAGTGCCGGTCCGGCCCACCGACGAGCCGTTGACGCTCTCCGCGAGCTCGGTCAATGGGATTCAGGAGTGCCCGCTGAGGTGGTTCCTGAGCCGCGAGGCAGCCGGAGAGTCGAGCCGGAGCAGTGCGCTGACCCTCGGCAGCATCGTGCACGCGCTCGCCGAGCACGCTGCGAAGGTTCCCGAGGTGACTGCGGACCAACTGTTGAGCTGGCTCGACACCGTCTGGCCCGGCGTGGCGCACGCGTCGCCTTGGATCGCCGACCGCGACCACGAGACCGCCGTCGGCACGGTGAACCGGCTGACCTACTGGCTGGACCACAACAAGCGCACCCTGGTCGGTGCCGAGGTCGGCTTCGAAACCGAGGTGAGGCTCGCCGGCGGTGACACCGCGGTGCTCCGCGGCCGCATCGACAGACTCGAGCGTGACGACGAGGGCCGGCTTGTCGTCGTCGACTTCAAGACCAGCAAGGAGCCGACGACGAAGCAGAAGGCCGCCGCCGATCCCCAGCTGGGGCTCTACCAGCTCGTGGTCGAGCAGGGTGGCCTCCCGACGTCCGGCGCGATGCCGCACAACGCCGCGCCGACCGAGTCCGGAGGGGCGGAGCTCGTCTACTTGCGCTGCGGGGACGACGGCGGTCCGCCGCCGGTACGTCGACAGCAGCGCCAAGAGCCCGACGACGGCGGCCTGCGGCTCATCGACCGCCAGCTGCATCACGCCGCCACCACGCTGCGAAGTGAGACCTTCGACGGGCTTCGCAACGACTACTGCGACCACTGTCTCTACAAGCTGATGTGTCCGGTCGGGCAGCCCGCGGGGCCGGTGCTCTGATGCCCGACGCCCGCATCCGTCGCCCAGGGGAACTGTCGGACCTGCTCGGCCTTCCCCTGAGTGGGCAGCAGCTAGCCGCGGCGACCGCCCCGCTCGAGCCTGGGGTCATCGTCGCTGGCGCTGGCACCGGCAAGACGACGGTCATGGCTGCCCGCGTGGTGTGGCTGGTCGCCAGCGGGCAGGTCGCTCCGGACGCCGTACTCGGCCTGACCTTCACCAACAAGGCGGCCGCTGAGCTCGAGCAGCGGATCGCGACAGCGCTGCGTCGGGCCGGGCTGCTGCAGTCGTCGGACCTCCCCCGGACGCTGCAGCGCCCGGGGGAGCCCGACGATGGCGAGGAGCAGGTCGAGCCGACGGTGCTGACCTACCACGCGTACGCCGGTCGGCTGCTCGCTGAGCACGGGATCCGGATCGGCCACGAACCTGACACCCGGCTGATCGTCGACGCCAGCCGCTATCAGCTCGCGGCCCGTGTCGTGGCGGCGCATCCCGGGCCGTTCGCACGGCTCTCGACCCATCTCCCCACGGTGGTCACCTACCTGCTCGCGCTCGACGCACAGCTCAACGACCACCTGCTGAGCGTTGACGAGGTACGCCGGTTCACCGCGCAGACGGCCGAGCGGTGGATGTGCTCAGCGACCACCGCCGAGCCGAAGAAGGCGGTCAACTGCCAGCTCGCGCGGCTGGAGCTCCTCGACCTGGTGGAGCAGTATCGCGACCTCAAGCAGCACCTCGGCGTCATGGACTTCTCCGACCAGATGTCGCTCGCGGCGCGGCTCGCCGAGCAGTGCCATGAGGTCGGCGAGCTCGAGCGGGGCCGCTTCGGCGTCGTGCTGCTCGACGAGTATCAAGACACCTCGGTGGCGCAGACGCGGATGCTGCAGCGCCTGTTCTCCGGCCCGTCGTCCGCTCGTGGCGGCGGCCACCCGGTGACCGCGGTCGGCGACCCGTGCCAGGCGATCTACGGCTGGCGCGGTGCGTCGGTCAGCAACATCGAGCGGTTCCCTGACGACTTCCGCTGGCCCGCCGACCACGGTGAGCGAGTGGCCGCCAGATTCCCGCTCAGCATCAACCGTCGGTCGCGGCGCCATATCCTCGACACGGCCAACCAGGTCGCGACCGATCTCTACTCTGCCTTCCACGGCGTGGAACCACTGCAGCCGCACGAGGGCGCCGATGCAGGTCGAGTCCGGGCCGCCCTCTTCGAGACCATCTACGACGAGTTGGCCTTCCTCGCCCGCGAAGTGCCGGCCGCGCACTCCCGAGAGCCGGGCCGGAAGTGGAGCGACATCGCGGTCCTGGTACGCGACAACAAGACAGCTGGCCGGGTCCATGAGGCGCTCGCCGCTGCCGATGTTCCGGTCGAGGTGGTCGGGCTCAGCGGTCTGCTGAGCATGCCCGAGGTGCGCGAGGTCGTCGCCACGTTGGAGGTGCTCGAAGATGTCACCGACAACGCCGCGCTGCTGCATTTGCTGACCGGGCCGCGGTGGGCCGTCGGTGTCCGCGACCTCGCGCTGCTCGGTCAGCGGGCGAGGCAGCTGGCTCGGTACGGCGACCGCGCGGCTGCCGACGACGTGGGAGACGCCGACCGTGCCGATCCGGGTGCTGACAGCGGCGATGACCTGGTCCCGAAGGCGCCGGAGGAGGAGCTGCGGCAGCGGCTGGCGGAATCCGTAGCAGGTGTTGACCCGGCCGACGTCGTCTCGCTGGTCGAGGCCCTCGACCGGCCAGGGAACCTCGAGTTCTCTGCAGCGGCGCGGGAGCGCTTTGCCGCCCTGTCGTCCGAGCTCCGGGAGCTGCGTCGGCACGTGGGTGAGCCGCTGCTCGACCTGGTCCACCGGGTGATCGAGACGATCGGCCTCGACGTGGAGTTGGCGGCGTCGCAGTCGCCGCTGGCCGCCGTGCGGCGTGACAACCTCGCCACGTTCGTCGACGCGGTCGCGGCGTTCGCCGGCGTCGACGCTGAGGCAGGGCTTGGCGGTCTGATCGCGTATCTGGAAGCGGAGGAGCAGTACGGCCAGGGGCTGCAGCTGGCGATCCCCAGCGAGTCGGACTCGGTGAAGCTGTTGACCGTCCACCGCGCGAAGGGCCTGGAGTGGGACGTGGTGTTCGTGCCCGGCATGACCAAGTGCGTCTTTCCCAGCGATCAGGGTCGCAACCGCTGGACGACCTACGCCAGTGAGCTGCCTTGGCCGCTGCGCGGTGATGCCGATGACCTGCCGACGCTCGACGAGCCGCTCAGCTCAGCCTCGCTGAAGGCCTTCAAGGAGGACTGTCAACGCCACGACCTGCTCGAGGAGCGCCGGCTCGGCTATGTCGCGGTGACCCGGCCGCGGTCCGAGCTGGTGGTGTCGGCGTACTGGTGGGGACCCACCCAGAGCAAGGTGCGGGGTCCGTCGGAGTTTTTCGAGGACGTCGTTGCGGCGATGGCGGCTTGGGGCCAGCAGCCTGAGGTATGCACGCCCCAACCCGAGGACGACTCCGTCAACCCGCTCTTGACGACTGCCGGTGAACCGAAGCCATGGCCGGTGGAAGCCCGCCCCCACGAGGTGGCACATCGTCGCGCCGCAGCTGACTTGGTCGGCAAGGCGCTCGCGGATGGGTGGGCGGAGGCAAGCCGGGCTGCCGACGAGGAGCTGACGGCCGCCGAGCGGGTCAAGGTTGACTCCTGGGACCGCGAGCTCGACCGGTTGGTCGAGGAGGCGGTTGCGGCTAGTGCCGACGAGATCGTCGTCCCGCTGCCGGCAACCCTGTCGGCGACGACGCTGATGCGGCTAGCCGACGACCCGGAGCGGCTCGCTCATGACCTGGCCCGGCCGATGCCGCGCAAGCCGTCGCGAGCCGCTCGGTTCGGCACCCGTTTCCACGCTCTGCTCGAGGCGCACTTCGGTCAACAGCAGCTGATCGACGCCGACGACCTGCCCGGTCGAGCCGATGAGGGAATCGCCGACGAGGCCGAGCTGCAGGAGCTCACGCGTACCTTCCTGGCCGGGCCGTTCGGAGAGTGGGCGCCACATCGGTTCGAGACGCCGTTCTCGCTCGTGCTGGCCGGCCAGGTCGTCCGCGGCCGGATCGATGCCGTGTACTCACTGCCTGGCGGGGGCGCTGCGGGATCCGGCATCTCGGTGCGCGCTGACGGCAACGACAGCGGCGCTCGGTCCCCGAGCGAGCTCCCGGCCGAGGCGCGCTGCCTCGTCGTGGACTGGAAGACCAACGTCGCCGAGACCGCGGATCCGCTGCAGCTGGCGATCTACCGGTTGGCGTGGGCGGAGCTCAACGGTCTGCCGGTCGACCAGGTCGCGGCAGCCTTCTACTACGTGCGCACTAACGACGTCGTGGTCCACACCGACCTGCCCGACCGCCCCGCCCTCGAATCCCTCCTCCCCGTTGACCGGCCAGGTTTGCGGCGTTGACCGGCCAGGTTTGCAGCGTTGACCGGCCAGGCTTGCAGCGTTGAGCGGCCACGTTTGCGGCGTTGCCGGGCCCTTGGTTTGTCGCTTCGTCGAGAGCGCCGACACCTGATAGGGCGCGTCTGGCAGGATCGCAGGTCATGAGCACGCACATCGCCGCAGCCGCCGGTGAGATCGCCCCTCGAGTCCTGCTACCCGGGGATCCGCTCCGAGCCAAGTGGATCGCGGAGAACTTCCTCGAAGGCGCGACGTGCTACTCGCAGGTGCGCAGCATGTTCGGTTTCACCGGCACCTATCGCGGTGAGCAGGTTTCCGTCCAAGGCACCGGGATGGGCCAACCGTCCGTCTCGATCTATGCGCACGAACTGATCACCGAGTACGACGTCCGGCAGCTCGTCCGCGTGGGCTCATGCGGCGCCATCTCGGAGTCACTCAAGCTCCGCGACGTCGTCTTGGCGATGAGCGCAGGCACGGACTCAGCCATCAACTCGATCCGCTTCGAAGGGCTTCAGTACGCCGCCACCGCCAACTACCCGCTGTTGCGTGCCGCCGACGATGCGGCTCGAGCCCGGGATTTGCCGATCGTCGTCGGACAGGTGTTCTCCGCCGACTCCTTCTACGCCGACCGGCCGGAGCTGATGATGCGGATGGCCGATTACGGCGTGGTCGCGGTAGAGATGGAGTGCCATGCTCTCTACACGCTCTCGGCCAAGCACGGCAGGCAAGCGCTGACTGTGCTCACTGTCTCTGACCACGTCCGGACCGGTGAGCAAACCTCCGCCCAGGAACGTGAACAGACGTTCTCCGAGATGGTGGAGGTCGCGCTGGAGGCACTGCTCGCCACGCCGTTCGTTGACCGCTGAATGTGCCCGATCGAAGTCTCGCGTGCCGAGATCCTCGGCGACTTCCCCTTCCGACACGACGCGCATGATCGGCTCGCCGACCGTCGCAACGATGCCGACTTCTTGGCCAAGGCGTGGGCGAACTCTTCCACTCGAGTACTCGTCATGCGTGACATGGACGTGGCCAGCGAGCCCGCCGACTACGACCCCGGCCAAGTTCCTTTGCGCACCGACACCGAACAGCACCGTGTGGCGCAAAGGCTGCGCTTCCTCTCGCCAGACCAGGCCCCGGAAGGCGACCGGATGTTGCTCGGCAGACTCGATGGCACCGTCTACTTCCTCGTCCTCGAAGGCAGTGCTGCGGTGGCACCGGACCTGTCGGTTCCGCCGACATCTCGGCTGCATTCCGACGACAGCCTGGCGCCCGGCGGCTTCAGCTCGTTGCGGAGGTTGGCGACCGGGCTCTCGCCAGAGGAGGCATCACTCGCCGTACACGCCGTTGCCTTGGCTGGCTGGCACCTGCGACACCCGCGGTGCTCTGCCTGTGGCACGCCGACATTGGTCACCGAGGCGGGCGCCTCCCGTCGCTGCCCGGCCTGCGACGCCTTGCACTTCCCGCGCACCGACCCCGCGGTGATCATGCTGGTCGTCGACGAGGACGACCGATGCCTGCTCGCCCACAACGCCGGTCGGCCGAGCGGCTTCTACTCCACGCTGGCCGGGTTCGTCGAGCCAGGGGAGTCGCCGGAGGATGCGGTTGTCCGCGAGGTTGCCGAGGAGACCGGAGTGGAGGTCGGTGCCGTGCAGTACGTCGGCAGCCAGCCGTGGCCGTTCCCGTCGCAGCTCATGCTCGGCTACCTTGCCCGGGCCCAGACCACCGAGCTGACCGTCGACGGAACGGAGATCGCCGAAGCTCGTTGGTTCTCCCGCCCACAACTCGACTTCGCGGTCGCGGTCGGCGAGATCTTTCTTCCGACGCCGATCTCCATCTCGCACGCGCTGGTCGAGCACTGGTACGGCGATTCGCTCCCCGAACGCGACGGTGCAGCGACCACGTCGTGAAGCGCTGCCCGTGAGCGACCCTGAGGCCGCATCACCGGCGGCGCTGACGGGCGAGAGGCGGCTCAAGCCAGCAGATGCGAGGGGCGTGCGTCTGCCCTAACCTGTGGATCACTGGGCCGCTAGACCAGGGAATCGATGATGCGCCTCACAGAGGATGATGTCGCATCGGGGGCAGCCGGGGACTGCGCTGCGCTGCACCGCATCTACGAGCAGTTGGCGCCAGGAGTCGGCGGCTATTTGCGTTCACATGGCTGTCAGAACTGGGAAGACCTGACGCAGGACGTGTTCGTGGCGCTGCTGCCCCGGCTGAGCAGGCTTCGAGGCGGAGTGTCTGGCCTCAAGACACTGGCCTTCAGCATCGCTCACGCCCGCTTGGTCGACGAGCTTCGGCAAAGGCGACGGCGACCACTCTCTGCACGGCTCGAGGAGGCCAAGGATGAGCGACCGCAATTGTCTGCCGAGCAGGAAGCGATCGCGCGCTGGGACAGCGCCGAGGTGGTTGCCCTGCTGGGGGCACTAGACGAGCGGAAACGCGCGGTGGTGACACTGCGTGTCCTCGGCCAACTCTCCCTTAGCGAGACAGCTGCTGTTCTGTGCACATCGGTCGGCGCGGTGAAGCAGCTGCAGCGAAGGGCATTGCTCGAGCTGCGGGAGCAGGTGCTTCAGCGGCGCGCTGTAACCTTCTGACCTCGACCGCGATCACCCGGATGCCATGCGTGACGAGGGCCGTCAGTTGAGAGACGCCGCGAAGTGGGAGTCGCTGCTGACCGGCTTCGGCGCCGGTGACTCTGCGCTGGCCGAGTTCCTGGACGCGGTGGTGGCGCTCGGCTCACAGAGCGGACCGCCTCCCAGGCCGGACCTTGACCTCTTGCTCACGGGTCGTCGGCTGCGGAACCAAAGGCGGCGTCAGACGATGCGCCTCGCCGCAGCGGCCACAGTGATTGGAGTGGCTGTTGGACTGGGCGGTGCAGCGGCCGCGTCCGAGACTGTCCGAGCGCCGCTGCACATGGTGCTGCATTACGTCATCGAAGCCATGGGGTTCAGGTCCTCGCTAGACGATGGACACCAGTTTGGTGACGAGACGTCGACTGGTGGCCTGCCGCGGCCCTCTGTCAACGCCGGTTCAGGCCAGCGACCACTGCCTCAGCCTTCGAACCGACTGCTAATAACCCGGCCCCAGCGGGCGCTGGCACTCTTCGTACCGACCGCATCCGATCCCGGCGACCGTCCCGGGCACGATGTCTCGCATCGAGGCGACGCCGCCAAGACAGTGTCCCAAAGCGGTTCCGGGGCCGCCAATCCGACGCTCCGATCCACGAGAAGCCGCTCGGACGCAAAGGATTCAATCGGGTCCCAGGCCCAGGGCAGCCGCGACCAGGGCAGCGAGGCCAAAGGCCAAGAGAGCGGCTCTCAGGATCGAGGTGACGGCTACCGGGGTCAGGATGACGGCGCTGGCCACCGCGGTGACGGGAGCAAAGGAGGCCAGGACCAGGGCGGCGACAGCTTCGGCGGCGACCAGGACGGCTCCGCCGGTCAGGGCGAGACGTGAAGGCCCGAATGGGATGGATTTGGCATAGTGCGTAACTTTTGCGCGCACCTGACGATGACCCAGGCACGATTCGTCTGATGCCCACGGAGGTCCTTGTGAAAGCGCTGTCCCCGGAGGCGGCCGGCCTTACGGCTTCGCCAAACGTCATAACGCAGGGTCCGCCGCAACTGCCCCTTGACTCGCGCCGCTTTCGGCGCGCTAAGACGGCCTACACGACCCGCTTTGTCGACGCTTTGCGGCAGGTGTCTGCAGAGGGCTATGGCCTTGTCGTCGGGGAGCATGTGGTTCCGCGGCCCGGCGACGTCGTTCTAGCAACGGTGGCAGAGATCGGTCAGCATCAACGCCTCGAGCTGGCCTGCGGCCGCAAGGCACGGTTGTTCGAGGGGGACGAGATTTTGGTGGCCTACGGCGGTCGCTACGCCCCTGACCAGTTTGAGGCCGAGATCCCGCCCAACCTCGGTCCGGCCAACCTGGGTGCCGCCGGCGGCCTGATCGGCAGAGTGTTGAGCAGCCACCTGCGCATGCTGCCGGCAACGGCTCTCGAGCCGGTCGGACTGCTCGCCGACTCCAGGGGGGTTATGACACTTCGCCGCTGCTCGCCGTACCAGCTGCCTGCGGAAGAACCTTTGCTTCGGACCGGCAACAGGCCCGCCACCTTGGCGGTAGTCGGTACGTCGATGAACTCGGGTAAGACCACGACGGTCGGCGCGATAGTCCGTGGCCTCACCGCTGCCGGGTTGGATGTGGTAGCGGGGAAGGTCACGGGCACCGGCGCTGGGGGCGATCCCGGATTCTTCAAGGACTCCGGGGCCGCTCGGGTCCTCGACTTCACGGACTTCGGCTACCCCTCCACCTACAAGCTCCCCCATGATGAGGTCCGCTCGCTGTTGTTCGCACTGCAGGCCGAGCTCTCTAGCGGGGAGCCCGACGTGATCGTGCTCGAGATTGCCGACGGCCTCTTCCAGGTCGAGACCAGCCGGCTGGTGGCAGATCCGTTGTTCTCACGAGCGGTCGATCGGGTCGTGTTCACCGCCGGTGAGGCCCTGGGCGCGTTTGGCGGGGTCACGACGTTGCGCCAGAACGCCACCGACGTTGCCGCGGTCAGCGGCCTGCTCACGTCGTCCCCACTGGCGATGGCGGAAACCGCCGCGGCCGTGGGTGTGCCGGTCCTGACTATGGAGGACCTCGCTACTCCGGCTGCCGCAATCTCCCTCCTTCCCACGCCTGCCCGTGCGGTCGGCGCTTCGCTGCCAGATGAGCGCGTCGCCGTCTGACTGCACCAGCGGTCTTCCACCGCTGTGGGCGGGGAAGCGCCGCGGGCAGCTCAGCATCCTGGTTGGCGCCGGTCTCGGCCAGGCGACGGCCGCTGGCCTGGGCGCCCACTTCGTCATTCACTTGCTGCGTGGGGGCGCCAGCAGTCATCAGATTCTCCTGTTCGGCATCTTGGTGGTGTCAGCGCTGGTCGTCGGTGCCCTGCGCATGGTGGAGCGCGTCATCTCCGAGGTGCTGAGCCAGAACTATGTCCACGAGATCCGAGTCGGGCTGATCCGACGCAACCTCGCCGATGGTCGAGTACGCAACCTAGGCGTCGCGGTCGCGCGCACCACCAACGACCTGGGATCGGTGCAGAGCTGGATCTCGCAAGGTGTGACGCCGTTGGCCGTGGGCATCCCGCTCATTCTTGGTGCCGGCATAGCGATGCTGCTCATCGACCCCGTGCTCACCATCACTCTCTTTCCGCCGCTGGCGCTCCTGCTCATCGGACTGCGATGGGTGACGCCGACCGCGTACGCGCGAACTAGGGCGCTGCGCAAGGCGAGAGGCAAGTTGGCTGGACAGGTCGCCGATACCATCCTGTCCTCGCGCGCGATCCGCTCAGGTGGAGGCGTCTCCCGAGAACTCAAAAGGGTGGAGCAGTACAGCACGTCGCTGGTGGCCGCTGCGACCAGACGCGCTCGTTCGGCTGGCGCGCTTCGCGGCATGGCAGCGGCTTCGTCCGGCTTGACGACGGCGAGCGCGGTCGGGATCGGTCTAGCAGTCGGGATGCCGGCATCCCACGTGGCAGCCGCACTGACAGTCACCGGGCTCCTGTCCGCGCCGATCCAGGATCTCGGCCGGGCGGCTGAGTTCCGCCAGACCTACCGCGCCGCCCGGCGGATCATCGGCCCCGCGGTCGACAGAGCCCCGGCTGGAGTGGGGCCGACACCGCCGGGGCGCCGTCGCGGCGACGGGATCGAGTCACGGCCCACCGTCCCGCCAGATGTCGCGGAGGAGTCATCCGCTGTCCTCGTTGTCGAGAGTATGCAGTACGACGGCGACCGCGACATGCCGACGCTTACTGCTTTTAGGGGAGATCGCGTGCTGGTCCGTACCGGTGATCGGCGCGCCGACAGCGTGGTGCTGGACCAGCTGGCAGGCATCGCCGGCGTCGGCCGCGCACGCATCCGCCTCGACGGGGTCGATCTCACCGACGCAAGTCCCGGACGCCGCCGACGACTCGTCGGGTACGGCTGCCAGGGCATGCTGCACGCCCGAACAACGGTCCGGCGGGCCGTCGGATATCGCAGTCCCACGCCGCCGGGCGACGAGGTGCTGCCGCTGCTCGCGGCGGTCGGTCTGCAGGACACCGTGGCGCGTCTCCCCGGGCAACTCGAGACTCTGCTGCAGCATGGTGGAGAGCCGCTCACCATCCCGGAACGAGCTCGGCTGACGCTCGCTCGCGCTCTCTATAACGAGCCCCCGTTGTTGGTCTTCGACCACCTCGACGCGGATCTGGGGCGGGCCGGCAGAGCAACGATGCGCGACCTGCTCCGTAGCTATCCAGGCGTCGTGGTGCTCACGACTGACGCGCCGGACGATGTCGTCGACGTTTCGGTTGTCTGGGAGACCGCGGCGGTGACTCGCACGAGCATCGTCGGCGATGTCACCGTACGAGACATCACCGAAGCCAGACGATGACGGGCCGCATCGCCTTTCTCGGCGACACGCTGCTCGGTGGCACCGCTCAGCCGCTGATAGACGAGTACGGATACGACTATCCGCTGGCGAAAATCAGGCATCTTTGGGCAGGAGCCGACCTTGTCGTGGCTAATCACGAGGCGCCACTGACCAAGGCGGAACATCCGGCTGCCAAGAAGGACACTGGCAAGAAGCGCTACTGGTACAAGGGCGACCCGGAGTCCGCACAGACCCTTGCGGCCCACGGCGTCGGCGTCGTAAGCCTGGCGAACAACCACGTGGCTGACTTCGGCACTGGTGGGGTGCTCGACACCATGACCGCGCTGGATGCTGCTGGAATCGTCCATTGCGGAGCCGGTTGGGACGACGAGGTTGCCAGCCGTCCGGCTCTCGTGACGGTCTCCGACCTGCGGATCGCGTTTTTTTCGGTCATGCAGCGCTACCAGACCTACATCGACGAGGACCTGTACGCCAGCTCCTGTCATCCGGGGCCGGCACTGCTCGACGTGGGCAACCTGAAGGCCCAGATGGCTGATCTTCGCGAACAGGTCGACCTCTGTGTGGTCCTGGTGCATTGGGGCCGCAACTATCGACCGCTGACCGAGCGGCAGCAGCACCTCGCGCACGCTTTGGCTGGCGCCGGTGCCGACCTTGTGGTCGGCCACCATCCGCACATCCCGCAACCGGTCCGTCGGGTTGACGGTGTCCCAGTGTTCTTCAGCCTGGGCAACGGTGCGTTCGGCAGCCCCGGCCGGTTTCACAGCGCCCGGCCGCCGTACGGGCTGGTGGCCACAGTGGAGGTTGACAGGCGTGCGGTCACAGCGATCGAGGTGAGCCTGATCCATGTCGACAACTCGGTAGTGAACTACCAGCCCGTCCCGGTAGAGAACGCCGGGTGGCTGTCCGGCATCCTGACGAATTGAGCGTGCCCTCGCCGTACGGACCCGCCTTAGGCGGCCAGCTGAGCCTTTACCTGCGCGACGCTGGGGTTGGTCAACGCGGTGCCGTCGGCGAAGACCAGCGTCGGCACCGTCTGGTTGCCGCCGTTGGCCTGCTCGACGAGCGTGGCGGCGTCAGGATCCTGCTCGATGTCGACCTCATCGAAGTCGATGCCCTCTCGTCTGAGCTGGCTCTTCAGCCGGTGGCAGTAGCCGCACCACGGGGTGCTGTACATGGTGAACTGCGTTGACATCTCCGAGTGTCCTTCCTGGCCTCTAGGCTCTCACTGTTGCCAACGCCAGCGGCCCCTAACTGCTTCCCGCAGGCTGCTTGCAGCACAGACGAGGTCCGGGGAGGTGAACGCACTGAGCATGGCCGGCATGAGCCAGCGCGTTGACGGCACTCTGCCCACACCGCCGGCGCAACGCCAACCTGATCCGGACCGGCTCCTGGAGGCTCTCGACCCGGAGCAGCGGGCGGTCGCGACAACGCTGGACGGGCCGGTGCGGGTGCTGGCGGGTGCCGGCACCGGCAAAACCCGGGCGATCACCCATCGGATCGCCTACGCCGTCGCCACCGGCACCATGCAGTCGAGCGAAGTGCTCGCGGTGACCTTCACCACCCGGGCCGCCGGGGAGCTTCGCAGCAGGCTCTCGGGCCTCGGGGCCCCCGGCGTCCAGGCACGCACGTTCCACTCCGCCGCGCTGCGGCAGGCGCGCTACTTCTGGCCCAAGGTGTATGGCGACGATCTGCCGGTGCTCATCGGCTCCAAGCTCGCCCTGCTGGGTGAGGCCGTCGGCCGCAACCGACTTCGCGCCTCGCAGGCCGACCTGCGCGACCTTGCCGGTGAGGTGGAGTGGGCGAAGGTCAGCAATGTGTTGCCCGACCGCTACGCCGGGCTCGCGGTCGCTGCCCATCGGGCCGTCGACGGCTACGACGCCGCCACCGTGGGGAGGATCTTTCACTCCTACGAAGAGGTCAAGCGCGAGCGCAACCGGATCGACATGGAAGACGTGCTGCTGTGCGCCGCCGCCGTACTGTCCGACGACGAGCGGGCCGCTGCCCAGGTCCGTCGGCAGTACCGCTGGATCGTTGTCGACGAGTACCAGGACGTCAGCCCCATCCAGGTCGCGTTGCTCGACCTCTGGCTAGGCGATGGCGGCCAAGTCTGCGTTGTCGGCGACCCGGCCCAGACCATCTACTCCTTCGCTGGCGCGTCAGCCGACTATCTGCTGACGTTCCCGGCCCGCCACCCCGGCGCCACGACGCTGACGTTGAGCCGCAACTACCGCTCGACGCCGCAGGTGCTCGCCGTGGCCAACCGCGTCATGGCCGGTGAGATCGGCAGCGGTGCGGTGCGGCTGCGACCCACTCGGGCCGACGGCGCCGAGGTGGCCCTCACGCCCTACCCCGACGAGGTCGCTGAGGTGGCTGCCGTTGCGGCGGAGATCGAGCGACTGCTCAGCCGCGGGTTGGCGGCCCGCGACGTCGCCGTACTGTTCCGCACCAACGCGATGTCGGAGGGGTTCGAGGAGGCGTTGAGCGAGCGCGCGATCCCCTTCGTGGTCCGCGGCGTGGAGCGCTTCTTCGAGCGGCCGGAGGTGCGACAGGCGGTCGCATTGCTCAAGGGCGCTGCCCGAGGGTCCGTGCCGATGGCCGGGCCCAGCGTCGAGACGCCGCCAGCCGATACCGACGAAGGACGGGGCGCGGGCACCGACAGAGGGCAGCCCGAAACAAGCACGCTGGCGTCGGAGGTTGTCGACGTTCTCGCCTCCCTCGGCTGGACGCGTGAGCCGCCCACTTCTCGAGGCACTGTGCGCGACAAGTGGGAGTCGCTGCGTGCGTTGGTGGGCGTAGCGGAAGAGTTGGCCTCCGTGCAGCCAGGCCTCGACCTGGCCGGTTTGGTGACTGAGCTCGAACGGCGCCGGGACGCCCAGCAGGCTCCGCTGGCCGACGGCGTCACCCTCGCCACGCTCCATGCGGCGAAGGGCTTGGAGTGGCCCGTGGTCTTCCTCGTCGGCGTCAACGAGGGATCGATGCCGATCGTCTACGCCGACACGCCGGCCGCCATCGACGAGGAGCGCCGCCTCCTCTACGTCGGCATCACCCGTGCCAAGGACAGCCTCTACGTGTCGTGGTCGGCGGCGCGGTCGCCGGGGAGTCGCTCGCAGCGCCAGGCCAGCAGGTTCCTGGCCGGGCTGGTCGACCGCGAACCGGTGTCCGGCCGCGGCCGTCGAGGCGGCGCCGGATCTCGAGGTGGCCGGTCGGGCAAGCCGCACCTAGCCACATGTCGGGTCTGCTCGCGGCCGCTCACCGAGGCCAAGGAGCGCAAGCTGGGCCGCTGCGTCACGTGTGAGAGCACGTACGACGAGACGCTGTTCGACGCCCTGCGTGGTTGGCGGCGGCAGCAGGCCGACGAGCAGGCGCTGCCGGCGTACTGCATCTTCACCGACGCCACGATGACCGCACTTGCTGAGACCCGACCAACCTCTCTCGAGGCGCTGGCGGCGGTGCCGGGCATCGGCCCGGCCAAGGTCAGCAAGTACGGCGACGCGATCGTCGCCCTCTGCACCGCCACCGACGCCTGACCCGCCACACGCACCAGACACCGCACGGGGAAAGGCGGCCCGCTTGATAACGAGCCGGTCACCATCGGCGAAATTGGTTTGCGCCTCCTCTCCGTCGACGCGTACGCTTCTAGCACCGCGAAGGCATGTCCGCTCATCGGACGCGTTTGACCGGCGAAGAGCTGCCAGCGACACCGATCGAGGAAGGAGGCAGCCGACGATGATCAGCAACCAGCACGTGACGCCGTCGGTGGCGCGTGCCCGCATGCTGCCGTCCCTCCTGCCCGGAGTGGCTGGCCTCGGCATCGAGGGTCCCCGCGTTATCGCGGGCATTGCTGCGTCCGTCTACGGGACCACTGTGCCCGCACCTGACAAGGACGTCTTCCCGGCCGTCCGTGCTTGGAGTCCACCGGTCTAGAAATGAAAGTTGACCGGCACCTCCAAGCCGCGGACCCCGCCTAGGGATCCGCGGCTCTTTTGTTTCCCGCCCGTCGACAAGGCTTCAAGGAGGTGACAAACATGACCCTCAGCGTCCTCGATGCGCTGAACGGCACAGGTGTCAGTGCGCAGAGCCTGCCATGCCGGTCCAACGACCCAGAGCTGTTCTTCGCGGAGTCACCAGCCGACGTGGAGTACGCCAAGTCGCTATGCCAGTCCTGCCCCGTGCGCGACGAGTGCCTCGCCGGGGCCCTCGACCGCAGGGAGCCCTGGGGTGTGTGGGGCGGCGAGCTGTTCGTGGCCGGCGTCGTCGTTCCACGCAAGCGGCCGCGAGGTCGGCCCCGCAAGTGCGAGGTGGCGGCCTGACCGCTGGATCGAACTCGATGATCGAGTACGGCGACCAGCCGAGCTGATCGGCCCGCCGGCCCGGTTGACAGCGCGACAGCGGTGAGGTTCCCACTCCACCGACTGCGAGACCGTCCGGTGACTCAGCAGCCGCTGCAGCGCACTGACCCAGACTTCGGCGCCTTGTCCGAGGCGCCCACCAACGAAAGACCACCGATGACCACAGACTCGAACAGGAGCACCGAGATGAATCTCATCCATGAAGACCTGGCTCGCGCCCATATCGATGCGCGCCTCGCCGAGGCGCGCGAGCTGCGGCGCAGCCGACGGCTCATCAGTTCCCGGCGTCGCGAGGCCCGCATCGAGCGTGATCGTCAGCGGTCTCGCGCTCAGCGCACCCGCGCCGCCTGACCGAGCCGGCGTCACACGAAGGGGCGGGGGCTCTCCACCCGGAGCGCCCCCGCCCCCACCCTCCGCCCGGACCCGCACCCCGCACTTCCGCCGAGACGGCAAGAATGCGCCGGTTTTGCCGGCGTGTCGGTGCATTCGTGACGTCTCGTCAGCACGGGTCAGGCGGCTGGAGCCGCAAACCCCGGCAGCGACTCCTCCAGGATCGAGGCGAACGGCGCCTCGGCCTCCAGCTGGGAGAGCACGCCGATCCCGCCCAGCCACACCCGGTGGATCAGCAGGTAGGTCGGCGGCAAGTTGGTCCGCATCATCGTCGAGTACGCCGACTGGCGCGGATCGTTGATCCTTGCGAACTCGCCACGCATCCACGCCCGCGAGAACTGGAAGGTCTCCACCTGGGCCGGCGCCACGAACGGCGCCAAGTAGTCGCGGAGCTCGTCGGCGGTCATCGCGACGCCATCCCGGACGAACCCCTGCTCGCGCATCCCGGCCAGCACCTCGTCGTACTCGTCGCACACCGCATGCCGCAGCAGCGTGCCGATGACCAGCGGCAGCCCGCCGTCCGGCAAGCGGGCCACGGCACCGAAGTCGACGACGCCGAGCCGGCCGTCGCGCAAGATGCGGAAGTTGCCGGGATGCGGGTCGGCGTGGAGCAGCCCAACCTTCGCCGGCCCCGAGAACAGGAACCGCACATACCGCTCGCCGTAACTGTCCCGGTCACGCTTGGAGCCGCCCGAGATCAGCGCGGCGAGTGACTTGTCAGAGTCCAGCCACTCGGTCACGAGCACCCGACCGGTATTGGTGACGACAGGTGGTACGACGATCTCCGGGTCGTCGGCGAACGCCGCCGCAAACCGGCTCTGCGCGTCCGCTTCCAGGGTGTAGTCGAGCTCCTCCGCCACGCGCGCCTGCAGCTCCTCGACAAGCGGCTTGACGTCGATCCCTGGGATCAGCACCGCGAACAGCTTCGCCGCCCGCCCGATCTGCTTAAGGTCACTCAGCAGAGCGTCCCCCGCACCCGGGTACTGGATCTTGACAGCGACCTCCCGCCCGTCGCGCCACACCGCGTGGTGCACCTGCCCGATGGAGGCAGCCGCCGACGGCTCGAGGTCGAACTCCTTGAACTTGCGCCGCCACCGCGATCCGAGCTCTGCCGACATCACCTGGCGCACCATCTGCTCGGGCATCGGCGGCGCCGCATCTTGCAGCCGGGTCAGCGTCGCGCGGTACGGCGCCATCATCGCCTCGGGCAGCGCCGACTCGAAGATCGACAGCGCCTGGCCGAACTTCA
>JAICMS010000115.1 GCA_025929075.1 Propionibacteriales bacterium | reverse complement strand
GCACTCCCCAGAGCTGCTGATCCTGGACGAACCCACCATCGGCCTCGACGTCTTGAGCAAGCAGCGACTGCGCGAGTTCCTCAAGGCCGAGCGCGAGGCGCGCGGCACCACGCTGCTGCTCACCACGCACGACATGGGCGATATCGAGCGGCTGTGCGACCGGGTGCTCGTGGTCGACCGCGGTCGGCTCGTGTACGACGGTACCCTGCCAGGGCTGGCCCGAACGGTCGGCGCCCAGCGCGTTCTGGTCGTCGACCTGGCCGAACCGTCGCCGGACCTCGCCGATATCCCCGGGACGACTCACCTGGGCAGTGAGGGCGAGGGTCTGCGGCAGCGGCTGGCCTTCGACTCCGAGACCACTACGGCGGCTGAGGTGCTGGCCGCGGTCACCGACCGAGCCACGGTGCGTGACCTCGCCATCGAGGAGCCCGACATCGAAGACGTCGTCCGCCGCATCTACCAAGCCCGCCGCTGACGCCCCCGCCTTCCCTGCCGAAGCACCTTGACCGGCCCCGCGCCAGGTGTTCGGTCGAGCAGTGAGGGGGCGGGCGGGAGGATGTCGGCCCGGCAGCCGTCAGGAGTTCGGTGCGTCGGTCGGATCGAGGAAGACATGCCGGATCTCTGGGAACTCCTCCCTGATCCGCTGGTCCACCTCGTCGGCCACCTGTTCCAGCCGGTCCCCGCTCGCGGTGTCGTCGAGGTCCACCCTGGCGGCGACGAGGACCTCGTCGGGGGACAGTCGCATCGTCATCAGCTCGACGATCTCGTCGATTCCCTCCGAGGCGCAGATCGCTCGACGTACTCCCTCCTGCATCTCAGGTTCCAGCGACTCCCCGATCAGCAGCGACTTGTTCTCCCTGCCCAGGGCGTAGGCGACTCCGACCAGCAGGATGCCGATGGCCACCGATGCAGCGCCGTCGAAGAAGCCCAGGCCGGTGACCGCATGCAACGTGATGCCGAGGGCTGCCAGCACCAGGCCGACCAGGGCAGCGGTGTCCTCGAACGCCACCGTCTTCACGGTCGGATCGGTGCTGCGTCGGAGGTGCTCCACGGTGCCTCGGTCGAGGTCGTTGGCCTCCGAGCGGAGCTGGCGGACCGCTCGGAGCCAGGAGATGCCCTCGAAGATGAAGGCCACGCCGAGGATCAGGTAGGCCAGCCAGAGGTCGGTCAGCTTCTCCGGCGACAAGATGGCATGCACGCCCTCGAGACCGGAGAAGCCGGCGCCCAACACGAAGATGCCCACCGCAGCGAGCAGCGACCAGAAGTACCGCTCCTTGCCGTAGCCGAACTGGTGGCTCTGGTCGGCAGGTCGCTCGCTGCGCTTGAGCGCCGTCAGTAAGAAGACCTGGTTGAGCGTGTCAGCAACGGAGTGTGCGGCTTCGGCCAGCATCGACGTCGAGCCGGACAGCAGCCCACCTATCGCCTTGGCGATCGCGATGACGAGATTGGCGCCACCGGCAAGCAGCACCGTGCGGGTCGACTCCTTGCTTCCCTGCTGCGGTTCAGACCGCTCAGCCATGGCGAGGGTCAGAGCTGCTCGGGGTCGGTCTCGTCGACGACATGGACCGCCGCTTCCTCGGCACTGGCGGCGCCGCCGTCGACGCCGACGTCGGTCCCTATCAGCTCGGAGTCGGTGTCCTCGCCGAGGCCCTCGTCGGGGTCGACCAGCCGGCCGGCCCGCTCGTCTCCTACCTCGTCGTCGAGCACTTCGTCACCGTCGTCCCATGCCGTCTCCTCCGGCTCCTCCTGGGCGAGCCGCTGATCGAGCGTCTCACCGACGGCTTCCTCGAAAGGCGTGTTGCCGAACTTCTCGGCAGGCGACCAGCGCTCGGGTGGGGAGTAGCCGACGTCGAGCGGGTCGTCGGTCGCGTCCTGCAGCAGGCTGTCCTGCTCGTCGCGTATGTCGACCTGCTCGCTGGTGTCGGGGACATCCTCGGGGAACTGGCTCATCCGTCCTGACCTTGAAGGGATCGGGTGGTCTGGCCCTCCGCCGACGCGACCGGTTGGTGTGGACCGCGCCGCGGAGGTGGCCGCATCGTACCCACATCAGCGGGCCTCCATGCCGGGGGCGCGGGCGTCATAGCCGCCAGTCGATCGGCTGACCGCCCTGGTGGGCGAGGAGATCGTTGACCCGGCTGAACGGCCGGGAGCCGAAGAAGCCCCGGCTTGCCGAGAGCGGCGACGGATGGGGGCTTTCGATGCACGGCACGTCACCGAGCAGCGGGCGAAGCGACTGCGCGTCGCGCCCCCACAGTACGGCGACCAGTGGGCCGCCACGCTTGACCAGGCCTTGGATGGCCAGGTCGGTGAGAGTCTCCCAGCCGTGTCCGCGGTGGGATCCGGGTGATCCCGCCCGGACGGTGAGCACCCGGTTGAGCAGCAGCACGCCGCGCTCCGACCATGCCGACAGGTCGCCGTGCGTCGGCGGTGGGACGCCGACGTCGGTGGTGAGCTCCTGGAAGATGTTGACGAGGCTGCCGGGGAGTGGTCGGACCGCCTTGTCGACGGAGAACGACAATCCGACGGGGTGCCCGGGAGTGGGATACGGGTCCTGTCCGACGATCAGCACCCTGACGTCGGCCATCGGCTGGGAGAACGCTCGTAGGATGGCCGGTCCGGATGGCAGGAAGCGTCTCCCCGCCGCGACCTCCTGCCGCAGGAAGTCCCCGAGCTCGGCGAGCAACGGCGCCCCGGGGGTCAACGCCTCGACCCAGTCCCCGCAGACCAGCTCCGAGAGCGGTCGACGCGTCACCGCGAGCCTGCCGCCCGGTGGTGGTCGCCCGAGGTCTCCAGGTCGGTGAGGAAGCTCTCCGCCCAGGCGGCGATGTCGTGCTCTCGAACCTGGCGGCGCAGCGCGCGCATCCGTCGGGCCAGCTCCCGGGGTTGAGCGCGCATTGCGGCGAGCATGGTGTGTTTGAGTCCGTCGATGTCATGGGGGTTGACCAGGAACGCCTGTTTGAGCTCGTCGCTGGCTCCGGCGAACTCCGACAGCACCAGGGCCCCGGTGTCGTCGTACCGGCAGGTGACGTACTCCTTGGCCACCAGGTTCATGCCGTCGGCGAACGGCGTCACCACCATCAGGTCCGCCGCGAGGAACAGTGCGGCCATCTCCTCGCGGGGGAAGGAGGCATGCAGGTAATGGATGGCCGGGTGGCCGATGCGTCCGAGGTCGCCGTTGATCCGGCCGACCCAGCGTTCGAGGTCGTCGCGCACCTCTTGGTACTGCTGGACCCGCTCGCGGCTGGGTGAGGCCACCTGGACGAAGACGGCGTCCTCGACGTTGACGTGGCCGTCGGCGATCAGCTCGCCGAAAGCGCGCAGCCGCTGCTTGATGCCCTTCGTGTAGTCGAGCCGGTCGACGCCGAGCAGGATGTGCTCGGGATCTCCCAGGTCGGCGCGGAGCTGTTTGGCCCGTTCGGCGACCTCGGGCTGGCGAGCCAGCGCGTCGAGGCTGGCGAAGTCGATCGAGATCGGGTAGCTGCGGGCGTGCACCTGTCGACCGTCAGGCAGCACGATTCGGTCGCGATGGGTCTTGTGGCCCAGCCGGAGCCGGACGAGCCTGGCGAAGTTCGACGCTCCTCCCGGGCGCTGGAAGCCCACCAGGTCGGCACCGAGGAGTCCCTCGAGGATGCGGTTGCGCCAAGGGAGCTGCTTGAAGAGCTCCGTCGGCGGAAACGGGATGTGCAGGAAGAAGCCGATCCGGACGTCAGGCCGCAGCTCACGGAGCATCGCCGGGACGAGCTGCAGTTGGTAGTCCTGCACCCACACTGTGGCGTGGGGCTCCGCCGCCTCCGCCGCGGCCGTGGCAAACCGTTGGTTGACCTTCACGTAGGCCTCCCACCACTCACGGTGGAAGGCCGGCTTGGCGATCAGGTCGTGGTAGAGCGGCCAGAGCGTCGAGTTCGACATGCCGTGGTAGTAGCGGTCGGTCTCGGCTGCTGTGAGCTTGATCGGCACCAGCGCGAGCCCGTCCTCGGTGAAGGGGGCGTAGCTGTCGAGGGCGGCACCTGGCCAGCCGACCCATACTCCGTGCTTCTGCCGGAGGACCGGCTCCAGGGCTGTGACCAAGCCGCCGGGGGAGACCCGCCAGGCAGATCCCTCCTCGCTCTCCACCCGGTCGACCGGAAGCCGGTTGGCGGCCACGACGAAAGCGCTGGTGGGAGACTTGGGCACGCGTTCAGACTAGTAAGAGCAGGAAGAAGTCGGGGGTTGGCAACAAGGGAGGCGAGCGGCATGGGGCAGCCGGTCGAGCACCGGCGAGCCGAACCACATCGATGTGAGTCCCTCGCCTACGATGGACTCGACCGACTCGAGCGGACCCGTCCCGTTCAGCCGCGAGCAGTCACAGGAGCCGACCGCATGGACACCTCGAACGTCGTCACCTCGGGCGCCTCCGCCCGTGCCGCCGACGAGCTCTCCGAGCGAGACCAGCAGATCCTCGCCTTCGAGCGGCTGTGGTGGAAGTACGCCGGCGCCAAGGAGCAGGCCGTCCGCGAGCAGTTCGGGATGTCGTCGACCCGGTACTACCAGGTCCTCAACGCGTTGATCGACAAACCCGAGGCGCTCGCTTTCGACCCGCTGCTGGTCAAGCGTCTGCGCCGACTCCGCTCGGCCCGGCAGCGGCAGCGGTCGGCGCGCCGGCTCGGCCTCGAGGTCTGAGCCGATGGCGGTGCCCTCGTCGGTCACCCTCGGCAGCCTCATCCTGGTGTTCGCCGCCGGAGTCGGTCTGCTGGTGCTGACCACCCAGCCCGAGCAGCTCACAGCCGCGCACCATGCGGGCACCGGAGTGCACAGCCCCGACCAGACACCGTCCACAACTGGGCCATCACCACATCCCAAGGCCACCCATACCGCACCGACGACGCCGACACCGACCGGACACTCCACCCCGACCGCCGTCCCCAACGTCCTCGTCGTCGTCTACAACAACGCCGGCGTCGCCGGGCTCGCCGCCAGCAAGGCCTCGATCCTCGAACGGGCCGGATGGCACGTCGCCGCCGTCGACAACTGGTACGGCGACATCCCGGAGAGCACGGTCTACTACCCGCCAGGCATGCGGCCCGCAGCCGCACAGCTGGCCAAGGTGCTCGACATCACCCGGCTGCATCCCGCGGTGTCGCCGATGCAGTTCGACAGGTTGACCGTCATCCTCACCTCGCCCTGACGCGCGCGTGATAGAGCCGACGACCGAAGCCGGGAGGAGCGGTCTGTCACGGCTCATCGCGAGTCCCGATCAGGCCCTGCTCGCCTTCGACTACGACGGCACGCTGGCCCCGATCGTCGCCGATCCCTCGAAGGCCTTCCCCGAGCCCGGTGTGCTGGCAGCACTGGAGGCGGTGGCGTCGCAGGTGGGCTGCCTGGCCATCGTGACCGGCCGCCCAGTGAAACAGCTGCTCGAGCTGGCCGGGCTCGGACAATGGAGCGCCGGCCCGCTGGTGGTCACCGGCCACTACGGCCTCGAGCGCTGGTCGGCAGCCGATCGCGAGATCATCGCGGCAGAGCCCAACCCCGGACTCGCCGCGGTGCACGACCAGCTGCCTTCGCTGCTGGCGGAGCTGGGACTGGAGGCGGCCGATATCGAGGACAAGGGCCTGTCCGTCGCAGTCCACGTTCGTCGCCTCGACAACCCGGACGCGGCCCTCGCCGCGTTGAGTGACCCGCTGGATCGGCTCGCCGGACGGGCCGGGCTCATCGCCCAGCCGGGGCGACGGGTGATCGAGCTGCGACCATCCGCGATGGACAAGGGGCGGTCACTGGCCAGGCTCATCGCCGAACAGGATCCGGCCGTCGTGGTGTTCACCGGCGATGACCTGGGTGACCTGCCTGCCTTCGACGAGGTCGAGCGCTGGCGGTCGGCCGGCGGACTCGGGCTGACTGTCTGCTCGGGGTCGGCGGAGGTGTCGGAGCTGGCCGACCGGGCCGACCTGGTGGTCGACGGCCCGGCCGGCGTGGCGGAGTTCGTCGAGGCGCTGGCGGAGAGTTGGACGTGAGCGGCATGCTGAAGGCACAGCGCCAAACGGCGACGGCCGACAGGAGAGCGGCCGACACGAGGAGCGGCTGACACGAGGAGTGCCATGAGCGTTCAGGTCCGGGTGCCGACCATCCTGCGCACCTACACATCGGGAGCCTCGACGGTGCAGGCCGACGGCGCCACCGTCGCCGAGGTCATCGACGCGCTCGACGCCGCCTACCCGGGCATCAAGGCCCGCATCGTGGACGAGCAGGGCGCGCTGCGCAAATTCATGAACGTGTACGTCGACAACGACGATGTGCGGTACGTCGACGGGCTCGCCACCCCGGTCCAGGAGCGGCAACAGCTGTCGGTGATCCCGGCGGTCGCGGGCGGCTGACCTTGTCGGTGCGGCGCTCGCCGTACCGGGGGAAATGGCTGCTGAAAAGGCGACTGGGGCGCGGAATCCGCGCCCCAGTCAAAACCTCGTCGCACCCACGAGGTGACGATGAAACTAGTGGCGAATCACCCGTTCGACAAGGGGACGACGCGGAAATGACCCGAACGGGCTACGGATTCCGTGCCGAGTGGGTAGCGGCGGCCGATACCTCAGAACGCCCGACGCACCTGCAAGCCTCTCCCGGCCGTCCTCGGGCCGGCGCCCGTCGACGCCTCCAGCCGTTTGCACTCGGTTGTGCCGAGTGCTAAAAATGGGTTAGCACTCTCGGCACGAGAGTGACAAGCGACCGGGCTCGGTGAGAGCCCCGGGGCCGTGGGAAGGGTCCACGGCATCTGGTTGTTCGTCCGTCGCGGGCACCGGCCGGTCGACTCCGACACGTCAAGCGCGGGAGGACTCGCGTACATGCCCAAGATCATTGCTTTCAACGAGGAAGCCCGCCGCGGTCTCGAGCGGGGGATGAACACCCTCGCCGACGCCGTCAAGGTGACACTCGGCCCGAAGGGCCGCAACGTTGTCCTCGAAAAGAAGTGGGGCGCACCGACCATCACCAACGACGGTGTGTCCATCGCCAAGGAGATCGAGCTCGAGGACCCCTACGAGAAGATTGGCGCTGAGCTCGTCAAGGAAGTAGCCAAGAAGACCGACGACGTCGCTGGTGACGGCACCACCACCGCCACCGTGCTCGCTCAGGCCATGGTGCGCGAGGGTCTGCGCAACGTGGCAGCCGGCGCGAACCCGATGGGGCTCAAGCGCGGCATCGAGACTGCTGTCGAGGCGGTCGTGGAGCAGCTCTTCGCCGCTGCCAAGGACGTCGAGACCAAGGAGCAGATCGCTGCCACCGCCGGCATCTCGGCGGGTGACATGAGCGTCGGCGAGATCATCGCCGAGGCCATGGACAAGGTCGGCAAGGAAGGCGTCATCACCGTCGAGGAGAGCAACACCTTCGG
>JAICMS010000008.1 GCA_025929075.1 Propionibacteriales bacterium | reverse complement strand
GTACTACCAGGAGGTCGTCGCCGAGTACGCCGGCCGGCTGGTCGCCACTGTCGTCGTCGCGGCCCCCATGAGCCCCGACCATCGGGAGCGGCTCGCCCGCGCACTGGCCGCGGAGTACTCCCAGGACGTGCACCTCGACGTCCTCGTCGATCCCAACGTGCTCGGCGGCGTGCGGGTCTCGATCGGCGACGACCTCATCGACTCCACCGTCCAGACCAGACTTGCCCAGGCTCAGCGAAGGGTGACCGGATGACACCCGCGCGGATCACAGATATGAGCACCGAAGCAGCCCCAGTCCCCGAGAGCTAGGCAGAGGACGATGACCGAGTTGACTATCCGTCCCGAGGAGATCCAGGAGGCGCTGCAGCGCTTCGTCTCCGAATACAAGCCCGAGGCCGCGACCCGCGAGGAGGTCGGCTCCGTCGCAGAGGCGATGGACGGCATCGCCCGCGTCGAGGGGTTGCCGTCGGCGATGGCGAACGAGCTGCTGGAGTTCGAAGACGGCACTCTCGGGATCGCGCTGAACCTCGACGTCCGTGAGATCGGAGTCGTCGTCCTCGGCGACTTCTCCGGGATCGAGGAGGGCCAGCAGGTCCGCCGGACGGGCGAGGTGCTGTCGGTCCCGGTCGGTGACGGCTATCTCGGCAGAGTCGTCAACCCGCTCGGGCAGCCGCTCGACGGCCTCGGCGAGTTCGAGACCGACGGGCGTCGGCAGCTGGAGCTGCAGGCGCCGTCGGTCGTCCAGCGGCAGAGCGTCCACGAGCCGATGCAGACCGGACTGAAGGCGATCGACGCTCTGACAGCGATCGGTCGTGGCCAACGGCAGCTGATCATCGGCGACCGGCAGACCGGAAAGACCACGATCGCCGTCGACACGATCATCAACCAGCGCGAGGACTGGGAGTCCGGCGACCCCAGCCGGCAGGTTCGCTGCATCTACGTGGCGATCGGCCAGAAGGGCTCTACGATCGCAGGCGTCCGGGCCACGCTCGAGGAGGCCGGCGCGCTGGAGTACACCACGATCGTCGCGGCCCCGGCCTCGGAGGCGGCCGGCTTCAAATACCTTGCCCCCTACACGGGATCAGCGATCGGTCAACACTGGATGTATCAGGGCAAGCATGTCCTGATCGTGTTCGACGACCTCACCAAGCAGGCGGAGGCCTACCGGGCCGTGTCGTTGCTGCTGCGTCGTCCGCCGGGTCGCGAGGCCTACCCGGGCGACGTCTTCTACCTGCACAGCCGGCTGCTGGAGCGCTGCGCGAAGCTGTCGGACGACATGGGATCCGGCTCGATGACCGGCTTGCCGATCATCGAGACCAAGGACAACGACATCTCCGCCTTCATCCCCACCAACGTGATCTCGATCACCGACGGTCAGATCTTCCTGCAGTCCGACCTGTTCAACGCCAACCAGCGCCCGGCCATCGACGTCGGGCAGTCCGTGTCGCGTGTCGCCGGCAACGCGATGACCAAGGCGATGAAGAAGGTCACCGGTTCGCTGAAGGTCGAGCTCGCCCAGTACCGCGAAATGGAGGCGTTCGCGATGTTCGCGTCCGACCTCGACGCTGCCTCTCGTCGCCAACTAGACCGCGGCGGACGGTTGATGGAGCTGCTGCGCCAGCCGCAGGGCCAGCCGTATCCGGTCGAGGAGCAGGCGGTGTCCATCTGGGCCGGCACCCGCGGCCTTCTCGACCCGGTGCCGGTCGAGGACGTGCTGCGCTTCGAGCGGGAGTTCTTGGAGTTCCTCCGGCACGAGCGGTCCGCGGTGCTCGACGGCATCCGGGAGTCGAAGGACTGGACCGAGGAGACCGAGAAGGCGGCGCGCGAGGCCTACGAGGCGTTCGTCGAGCAGTTCGAGACGAGCGAGGGCAAGTCGATCAAGGCCGGGCGCGAGGAGTTCGAGGCCCTGCCCGACGAGGACGTCGAGCAGGAGCAGATCGTGAAGCAGAAGCGGGGCTAGCGGATGCCGGCATCCCTACGGCAGCTGCGCGGCCGGATCAAGTCCGTGCAGGCGACCAAGAAGATCACCCGGGCGATGGAGCTGATCGCGGCCTCGCGGATCATCAAGGCCCAGCAGCGTGCCCAGGCGGCGGCGCCGTATGCCCGCGAGCTCACCCGCGCGGTGTCCGCCGTGGCGACGTACTCGAACGTCGACCATCCGTTGACCTCTGAACCGGAGAACCCCACTCGTGCGGCCGTCTTGGTCGTGACCAGCGACCGCGGACTCGCCGGCTCCTACTCCTCCAGCGTGCTGCGAGAGGCGGAGCGGCTCCGTGAGCTGCTCCGCGAGGATGGCAAGGAGACGCTGCTGTACGTCACGGGACGCAAGGGCGTCGGTTACTACCGCTTCCGCAACCGCCCAATCGTCGCCAGCTGGACCGGCTTCTCGGACGCACCGACCTACCAGGCCGCCAGAGACATCGGCCAGCGGCTCATCGCTGCCTTCACCGCCGACGACGACGCTGACGAGCGGGTCGACGAGGTGCATGTCGTCTACACCCGCTTCCGCACCATGCTCGTGCAGGAGCCGGCAACGGTCCGGCTGCTGCCGCTGGAGGTCGTGGAGGGCGAGGAGAAACCGGCTGCCGACGAGATCCTCCCGCTCTACGACTTCGAGCCGAGCGCCGAAGAGGTCCTCGATGCCCTGTTGCCCAAGTACGTCGAGAGCAGGCTCTTCTTCTCGTTGCAGCAGGCATCGGCGTCGGAGCTCGCCGCACGGCAGCGGGCGATGAAGTCGGCTACGGACAATGCCGAGGAGCTCGTGAAGAAGTACACCCGAGTCGCCAACCAGGCCCGCCAGGCCGGGATCACCCAAGAGATCAGCGAGATCGTCGGCGGCGTGAACGCGTTCGCCGACGCCAATGCCGGGAGAGAGTGAATGACCGCGACGATGACAGAGCAGACCGACGAGCGCCGGGCAGAGGTCGGCCGGGTGGCCCGGGTGACCGGACCAGTCGTCGACGTCGAGTTCCGCAGCGAGTCGATGCCGAAGATGTACAACGCGCTGCACGTCGATGTCGAGGTCGGTGACATCCAGCGGACGTTGACCCTCGAGGTGTCGCAGCACATCGGTGAGGGCATGGTCCGGGCGATCTCGATGCAGTCGACCGACGGCCTGGTCCGCGGGACATCGGTGACCGACACCGGGGGCCCGATCACCGTGCCGGTCGGTGACGTGACCCTCGGGCACGTCTTCAATACGATCGGGGACTGCCTCAACCTCAAGGACGGCGAGGAGCTCGACATCAAGGAGCGGTGGTCGATCCACCGCCAGGCGCCGCCGTTCGACGAGCTCGAGTCCAAGACCGAGATGTTCCACACCGGGATCAAGGTCATCGACCTGCTGACCCCCTACGTCCAGGGCGGCAAGATCGGTCTGTTCGGGGGCGCCGGCGTCGGCAAGACAGTGCTGATCCAGGAGATGATCGCGCGGGTCGCTCGCGACCACGGTGGCGTGTCCGTCTTCGGCGGTGTGGGCGAGCGTACCCGGGAAGGCAACGACCTGATCGCTGAGATGACGGAGACCGAGGTCATCGGGCAGACCGCCCTGGTGTTCGGCCAGATGGACGAACCGCCTGGCACGCGTCTGCGAGTGGCGCTTTCGGCCCTGACGATGGCGGAGTACTTCCGTGACAAGCAGCAGCTCGACGTCCTGCTGTTCATCGACAACATCTTTCGGTTCACCCAGGCCGGCTCCGAGGTTTCGACGCTGCTCGGCAGGATGCCGTCGGCCGTCGGCTACCAGCCGACCCTTGCCGACGAGATGGGCGTGCTGCAGGAGCGGATCACCTCCACCCGTGGTCACTCGATCACGTCGATGCAGGCGATCTTCGTGCCCGCCGACGACTACACCGACCCGGCGCCGGCGACGACGTTCGCCCATCTCGACGCCACCACCGAGCTGTCACGCGACATCGCCTCGCTCGGGATCTACCCGGCGGTCGACCCGCTGACCTCGACGTCGCGGATCCTCGACCCGCGCTACATCAGCAAAGAGCACTACGACACCGCCACCCGGGTGAAGCAGATCCTGCAGCGCAACAAGGAGCTGCAGGACATCATCGCGATCCTCGGTGTCGATGAGTTGTCTGAAGAGGACAAGGTCATCGTGGCGCGAGCTCGCCGGATCCAGCGGTTCCTGTCGCAGAACACTTACGTCGCCAAACAGTTCACCGGCCTCGAGGGCTCCACGGTCCCGCTCGACGACACGATCGAGGCGTTCACCAAGATCAGCGACGGCGAGTACGACCATGTCGCCGAGCAGGCATTCTTCATGTGCGGAGGTCTCGACGACGTCGAGCGCAAGTGGGCCGAGATCCAGAAGGCCGACTGATGGCAGACGACCTGCACCTCGAGTTGGTGTCCGCCGACCGGGTCGTCTGGTCGGGGGAGGCCAAGATGGTGCTGACCCGGACCACCGAAGGAGAGCTCGGTGTGATGGCGCATCACACGCCGCTGATGGGGGTATTGGTTCCAGGCACAGTAGAGGTTCGGGCGGTCGAGGGTGCTGACCTCGTGGCTGCCGTCGACGGAGGGTTCCTCTCCGTCGCCAACAACAGAGTGTCGATCCTGGCTGAGCACATCGAGCTCGGCCAGGACATCGACCTTCAGCAGGCGCGCGCGGACGTCGAGAGCGCCGAACACGCCGGCGAGCTGCGCAGCGAATCTGAGAAGGTTGTGCAGGAGGCGCAGCAGCGACTGCTTGCCGCCCAGGCTCGGGTGGCAGCGGCAGAGCGCGCCTCCTAGTGCCTCCTGGGACGCCGGCGACTGCGCACGGGTCCGGAGGCACGTCGAACAGTCGGGTGGGAGGCGCCGATGCCGTGGTGGGCTGACGTCATCGACATCGTCGGCCTGATCGCGCTGCTCGTGCTGGCCTGCTTCGTCTACCTGTTCGCCCGTCGATTCCTGCTCAGCCGTGCGGGCGGCACCTTCGAGTGCAGCCTGCGGATGCGGCGCAAGAGTGGCGGTGCCGCCGGCAGTCTGCGCGGGTGGACGCTGGGTCTTGGCCGCTACAGCGGGGAGGACCTCCAGTGGTTCCGGATGTTCTCGTTCTCCCCACGGCCCCGGCGGGTGTTCAACCGGTCACTTGAGGTGGTTACTCGCCGTTCGCCGCACCGCGCGGAGTCGTTCTCGCTCTACGCCGGGCATGTGGTGGTTTCCGTCCGGCTCGAGGACGGCCAGACGGTGGAGATGGCGATGAGCCAGCAGGCGCTGACCGGCTTCCTTGCCTGGACCGAGGCCGCCCCGCCCGGGCACGACCGGCTGCTCAGCTGACAAGAACCCGGTGCTTCGGGCGCGACCTGACCCGGCGAGAAGTCGTCGCCGTACAGTGACCGCATGGTCAACCTGACGCGGATCTACACCCGGACCGGCGACGCGGGAACAACCCGGCTGGGAGACCTGAGCGTCACCAGCAAGAACGACCTACGGCTGGTCGCGTATGCGGACGTCGACGAGGCGAACTCGCAGATCGGGGTGGCGATCGCCCTCGGCAGCCTCTCCCCGGACGTCGTTGAGGTGCTAACCACCATCCAGAACGAGCTGTTCGACGTCGGCGCCGATCTGGCGTGCCCGGTGGTCGACAACCCCAAGCATCCGCCGCTGCGGGTCGAGGAGGAATACGTCGACAGGCTGGAGCAGTGGTGCGACGCCTACAACGAGCCGCTGACGAAGCTGCGCTCGTTCGTGCTGCCCGGCGGCACGGAGGGGGCCGCCTTGCTGCACGTCGCCCGGACCGTGGTCCGGCGGGCGGAACGCGCTGCCTGGGCGGCGTACGAGAAGCACGGGGAAACGATGAACGTGATCGCGATGAAGTACCTGAACCGGCTGTCCGACCTGCTGTTCATCCTCGCCCGGGCCGCCAACCACGAGGTGGGAGACGTGCTGTGGCGACCCGGCGGCGAGCGCTCGGCCGCCGCGCGGTAGGCGCTGCAGGGACGGGTGACGGCGTGGTATGAAAGCGGGCATGCCAACACCACGCAGGATCGCCCTCATCACTGCTGCCGCATTAGCCGTGGCCACTGTCACCATCTCCGCCGGCTCGGCGAGCTTCGGCTCCTCGGCGCGCCCCGACCAGGCGTCGCCCAGCCGGTCGTCCGGCGTCACTCCGCTGCCCGACGCGCCGCACGTCGGTCACGTCAAAGGGGCGGAGTACGGCCCGGACATCCCGATCGACAACCCGCACGCCGTGCACGCCTTCAAGGCCCTGCACCAGCAGATGCGTGGACAGATCTCGGGGACGCGGCCGGCGGTGATCCACGAGTACGTCGGCACGTCGTTCGACGAATCGACCTCGGGCGCCCAGGCCACGCAGAGCGTCTCGACGAAGATCAAGCCGGCCGACCCGAACACGACGCTCTACACGCCGACGATGTATCCGTCGGGAGGCTCGTGCATCGAGGTCAGCACCGCCTACTTCCACACCTCTCAGGTCGTGGCGGCGTGGGACTGGTGCAAGGCGATCACGTTCGTGGCTCAGGTGACGATCGACAAGTCGTTCATGCAGACTTACACCTTGCACCGCAACTACTCGGTCCAGATCGTGCAGACCGACCCGTCGAACAACACCTGGACTGCCTACCTCTACAACTACAAGGCCAGTGACTGGGAGTCATTCTTCAGTCAGAACGGCACCTCGCAGGTCGGCCTCGCCGAGGGTTGGGACATCTATGAGCTGTACTCCAACCTCGACAGCCAGGGCGTCAGCTACGCCTGCGCCGACCTCGAAGGGCGGCGGGTCGAGGCCCGGCACATCATGGTCGGTGTCGACGGGAGCCTCGTCCGGGCGACTCCGACCAACGCCGGACACGACTACGACGTCCCACTGGCGGACTTCCACTGCCCGAGCCTCGTCTACAACATGATCCGTCAGTACTCGCACTGGAAGGCGATCGGCTGACGCTCCGTTAGGTGACTCAACGCCGCCGAGCCGTCCTTTCCGATGGGGAGGGCCGGCACGTTAGTGTCGGCCGCATGCGTGTCGACGACTGTGCGGCAGTGGTGACCGGGGCCGCGTCGGGGCTCGGGCAGGCGACGGCGACGGCGCTGGCCGCGGCGGGGGCAGAGGTGCTCGGGATCGACCTGCCGGCGGCTGTGAAGGCCGCGTCCCCGCCGTCCGGCGTGACTCTGGTGGGCGCCGACGTCACCGATGAGGACCAGGTGCGTGGGGCTCTCGACCAGGTGCCCGGGCAGCGGCCGCTGCGGGTGCTGGTCAACTGCGCCGGGGTGGCGACCGCGGGCCGGATCCTGTCGCGCTCGGGCCCGCACGACCTGGCGAGCTTCCGCAAAGTCGTCGAGGTCAACCTGATCGGTACCTTCAACGTGCTGCGCCTCGGCGCGGAGCGGATCGCGACCGCCGAGCCGGCCGAAGACGGCCAGCGCGGGGTGATCGTCAACACCGCGTCGATCGCGGCGTACGACGGTCAGATCGGCCAAGTGGCGTATGCGGCCTCCAAGGGCGGCGTCGTCGGCCTGACGCTGTCGGCCGCCCGCGACCTGGCCAGCGTCGGCATCCGGGTGTGCACGATAGCGCCCGGCATCATCGACACCCCGATGCTGGCCGGCATCAACGACGAGTTCCGCGCCACCCTCGCCTCCGGCGTGCCGTTCCCCAAGCGGCTCGGCCGCCCGGACGAGTACGCCCGGCTGGTCACCATGCTGGTCGAGCACGACTACCTCAACGGCGAGGTGGTGCGGATGGACGGCGCCCTCCGGATGGCCCCCCGCTAGCCCCCTCCAGCCGAGACGGCGAAAATGCGCGGGTTTCGTCGGCGTGTCGGTGCGGAAGTGGCGTCTCGGCGACAGAAGGCGGTCGCGGATTCGTTATCGGACCGACACCAGAACTCCCTCGACAGGGAAGCGGGTGGCGAGGCAACCTTTTGGGTACATGAGCCGTCATCCAGTCGTCAGGGCAGCGATCGGGAGCAAGAGGTTTTCATGACCGTAACGACAGACCTGGAGTCACCCGCGGCTTCCTGCACTGTCAACGTCGGCGCGTACCTCGACGCGCGCAATGTCGCAGCGGTCCGCGTGGAGTTCGACAGGTGTCTGGAGGCGTCGACCGACGAGATCCGGGTCGACATGTCGCAACTGCGATTCATCGACGCCACCGGCCTCGGATTGCTGACGGCAGCACATCTGCGCTGTGAGCGAGCCGGTCGCCAGCTGGTGCTGCACAGCTGCTCCCCTGAGATCCGTCGCGTGCTTGCGGTGACTCGGCTCAACCGCATTCTGCGCCTCGACCGCTCCAACATCGACGCCCCCAGCTGATCTGCAGCGGTCCACCCTGCCGCCAGAGTGGTTCCGGGCCGAGTGCTGACGGTTGCCCACGTACGCCGACCTGCCGCCCCTTCGACGGCAAAACTTGGCCTGGCGAACGCGAGGAGGCAGGCTCAGGGCATGGGCGGGACGGAGTCCGGTGAGCTAACTGACGTAGGTGAGCAGCCCGAAGGGGCCGACGAGAGTGCTGACTCGGCGCGGAACATCGGCGCAGAGCGCCACGATCCCCGTCCCTGGCTGATGCGCACCTACGCCGGGCATACCTCGGCAGCGGAGTCCAACGCGCTCTTCCGGCGCAACCTCGCCAAGGGGCAGACCGGGCTCTCCGTCGCCTTCGACCTTCCGACGCAGACCGGCTATGACCCCGATGCGCCGATGGCACGCGGCGAAGTGGGACGCGTCGGCGTACCGATCGCCCACCTCGGCGACATGCGCCGACTCTTCGAGGGCATACCGCTCGGTGAGGCGAACACCTCGATGACCATCAACGCAACAGCGATGTGGCTGCTCGCGCTCTACCAGGTGGCCGCCGAGGAGCACGGTGCCGACCCGTCGACGCTGCAAGGTACGACGCAGAACGACATCGTGAAGGAGTACTTGTCGCGCGGAACGTATGCCTTCCCACCGCGACCGTCAATGCGGCTCACCACCGACCTGATCGCCTACACCGTCGACAACATGCCCTTGTGGAACCCGATCAACGTCTGCAGCTACCACCTGCAGGAGGCTGGGGCCACCCCCGTGCAGGAGCTCGCCTTCGCCTTGGCGACCGCTGTCGCCGTACTCGATGCCGTCCGCGACGCCGGTCAGGTCCGGCCGGACCGGCTTTCCGAGGTGGTCGGCCGGGTGTCGTTCTTCGTCAACGCGGGCGTGCGTTTCGTGGAGGAGACGGCCAAGATGCGGGCGTTCGGCGCGCTGTGGGACACGATCACCACGGACCGCTACGGCGTGGACGACCCGGCGTTGCGGAGGTTCCGCTTCGGGGTGCAGGTCAACTCCCTCGGCCTGACCGAGCAGCAGCCGGAGAACAACGTCGCCCGAATCGTATTGTCGATGCTCGGCGTCACGCTCTCAGCCTCCAGCCGCGCCCGCGCGATCCAGCTGCCGGCATGGAACGAGGCGCTGGGGCTGCCCCGGCCGTGGGACCAGCAGTGGTCGCTGCGCCTGCAACAGGTGCTCGCCTATGAGTCGGACGTGCTGGAGTACGACGACATCTTCGACGGTTCGACGGTCGTCCAGCAGCTCACCGACCGGCTGGTCGCCGACGCCACCGAGGAGCTGGACCGCATCCTCGAGATGGGCGGCGCCATCGCGGCTGTTGAGAGTGGCTACCTCAAGCAGGCCTTGGTGGAGTCACATGCGGCCCGACGGGCTCGGCTCGAGGCGGGCGATGACGTTGTGGTGGGCGTGAATGCGTTCACCGAGTGCGAGCCGTCGCCACTGCTCGCCGACCTCGACGCGGCTACTCAGCCGCCGGACCCCGACGCAGAGGCCCGCGCGGTCGGTCACCTGGACCAATGGCGGCGCAACCGCAACGACGCGGCCGTCCAGGCGGCGCTGGAGAGACTGCGCGCCGACGCGGCAGGCGAGGCGAACCTGATGCCCGCCACCCTGGCAGCCGCCCGAGCAGGTGCCACGACAGGGGAGTGGGCAGCTGCCTTGCGCGAAGTCTTCGGGGAGTACCGGGCGCCGACCGGCGTTTCGGCCGCTCTCGGGGGGACGCGCGGAGGCGGTCAGCTTGCCGCCGTACGCGCGGAGGTGCAACGCACGAGTGAGGAGATCGGCCGTCGGCTCCGGCTTCTCGTTGGCAAGCCTGGGCTCGACGGCCACAGCAACGGCGCCGAGCAGGTCGCGCTCGCCGCGCGTGACGCCGGCATCGAGGTCGTCTACGAGGGCATCCGGCTGACGCCGGAGCAGATCGTGGCAGCGGCGGTGGCCGAGGACGTCCACTGTGTCGGCTTGTCGGTGCTGTCCGGCTCGCACCTCGAACTGGTGCCGCGGGTGGTCGACGGTTTGCGCGACGCCGGGCTGGACGATGTGCCGGTCGTTGTGGGCGGGATCGTGCCGGACGCCGACGCCGAACGCTTGCGAGTGGCCGGGGTAGCGGCGGTCTTCACGCCCAAGGACTTCGAGCTGTCGGCCGTGCTCGGCGCGGTCGTTGACCTGATCCGGCGGGCGCACGGCCTGCCGGTCGGTGGGGCAGCCGAACCTGCCGGCCGCGTCGGAGAGTCGGTCCGATGAGCGACCTCTTCTGCGCCGCGACCGTCGTGGTGGCTCGGCATGCGGAAGCCGAGTATGACACTCCTGTCGCCGGCGACCACGGGGGTTCTTTGACGCACCGCGGCCGTGAGCAGGCCCGTGCTTTGGGCGAGTCGCTGCGTGACCGGCGGGTGGCGCAGATCTGGTGCAGCGACATGTCGCGCGCGGTCCAGACGGCGGAGATCGCCGCTTGCGTGCTGGGCGTCTCGGTGCGCGTCCGCCCTGGGTTGCGAGAGTTCGCCGTCGGTGGACTGGCAGGGGAGCCGTTCACAGCCGACCTCTTCGAACCGGTGTGGGCGGCGTGGATGCAGGGCGACCTGTCGGCGGGTTGTCCGGATGCTGAGTCCGGCGCGGACGTCGTACGGCGAGGCACCGCCGTGTTCGACGAGGCCGCCGACCAGTTTCGGGGCGAGACGGTCCTGCTCGTCAGCCACGGCGGGACGATGTGTCTGACGCTGCCTCGGCTCGCGCGCAACGTCCCGGATGTCTGGCCGGAGAGCCGGAACCTGGCCGATGCGGCCATGTGTGAACTGTCGGTCGACGCCGACGGCTGGCTGCTCCGATCCTGGGCCAGCCGGCCCTTGGTGACGGACTGACCAGGGCACTCACAGCCCGCCGAGACGTCAGTTCTGCACCGACACGCCGGCAGAACCGGTGCATTATTGACGTCTCGGCGGGTGGGTTGGGGGGTTTGGGAAGGTGGGAGTGTGCGGGTGTTGGTGATCGGCGCGGGCGTGATCGGGCTGACGGTCGCCGTCCGATTGGCCGAGGCCGGCCACGACGTTGAGGTGCTCGCCCGGGACCTGCCGCTGGAAACCACCTCCGCCATCGCAGCGGCGATCTGGTACCCCTACCGGATCCAGCCTGCCGACCGGGCGTTGCCCTGGGCGGCGACGAGCTTCGCGCAGTTCCGCCGGATCGCCGAGGCGGAGGGTGACGAGGCCGGCGTCTGGATGCGGGACGGCGTCGAGCTCTTCCGTGAGCAAGTGGACGACCCGTGGTGGCTGCCGGCCGTCGACGGCGTGCGCCGCGTCGACGTACTCCCCGCCGGCTACCGCGATGGTTGGTCCTTCGTCACGCCGATCATCGAGACTCCCCGCTACCTGCGCTGGCTGGCCGGGCGGCTGGTCGGGCTGGGTGGGTCGATCACGCGGATGGCACTGTCGCGGCTGCCCAACCACGCAGCCCGTGTGGTCAACTGCACCGGCCTCGGTGCCCGTGGGCTGGCCGGCGATCCGAGCGTCGAGCCGGTCCGGGGACAGGTCGTGCGGCTCAGCCAGCCCGGCCTGGACCGTTGGCTGATCGACGGCTCCGGGCTCACCTATGTCGTCCCACGCTCGCACGACGTGGTGGTCGGCGGCACCGACCAAGAGGGCAGCTGGGATCGAAGAATCGACCGGCTCACCGCCGAGCGCATCCTCGAGCGGGCTCGAGCGCTGGTCCCCGAGCTTCGGCACGCCGATGTCATCGGACACAAGGTCGGCTTGCGACCCGCCCGGCCCTCGGTGCGGCTAGAGCAGGAGCGGCTCGACGGCGGCGGCCAGGTCGTGCACTGCTATGGCCATGGCGGCGCGGGCGTCACGGTGTCCTGGGGTTGCGCCGATGAGGTGGCCGCCCTCGTCGACGCAGCCGAGTAGCCGGCGCGCCGTTTCCCGACCGAACACGTCGGGTGGCCCGAATCGCCTCCCCAGATGCCAGAGTTCGGGCCGCGACGCGTGTTCGGTCCGGGGAGTGGGGTCGACCAATCAGCGGACCGGCCGTCGGCGAAGCTCAGAAGAGCCGGTCCTCCACGCTGGCCAGTCCCCTCAGCTCGTCGTAGTCGACGAGGGCGCAGACGATGCCTCGGTCCTCGGCGAGCGTGCGTGCTTGCGGCACGATCGACTGGGCGGCGAGCACACCGCGGACGGGCGTCAACAGCGGGTCGCGGTTGAGCAGGTCGAGGTAGCGGGTGAGCTGTTCGACCGCGTCGATCGTCGCCTTCCGCTTGATCTCGACGGCGACATGACCGGCGGGCGGCTCACCCGCCGGAATCGGGTCGTCAGCGGCGCTTGGTTCGTCCAGATCCACCACGATCACGGCTGCTCTGGTGACCCGGCACAGCAGGTCGACCGGGCCGATGGCGGTCGGGTACTCCCGCTGGACGAGCGTCAACCCGTCGCCCAGCGTCGCAGGGTGCTCGGCGAGCAGCTGCTGCAGATGCTTCTCGACGCCGTCCTTCTGCAGGCCCGGGTCGTCGCCCAGCTCGTACGTCGAGTCGCTCTGCACCTCTTCGAGCAGGACCCGCAAGGTGTCGCCGCCGCGGGACTCGACCAGCCACTCGACGTACCCGCCGGGCTGCATCGACTCGGTGAACGTGCAGGGCGGCGCCATCCAGTTCAGCGGCTTGTACGAGCCGCCGTCGGAGTGGACGAGCACCGAGCCGTCGGCCTTGACCATGATCATTCGGGTCGCCATCGGCAGGTGAGCGGTGAGCTTGCCCGCATAGTCGACCTGACAGCGGGCGATGACCACACGCACGACGCGACCCTACCCGGCCGGCCAGGCTGCCCGCCGTGGAAGACTCGCGACCATGTCAGCGCACGCAGCAGAAGGCACTCCGACAGCGGCCGGCGGCCCGGCCGAGACGAGCACGGCGACCTCGTTCACGACCATCGGCGTGGTCGGGCTCGGGACCATGGGTGCGGGCATCGCCGAGGTCTTCGCGCGCAACGGCTACTCGGTCGTCGGCGTCGAGCGGACCGCCGAGCTCGTGGAGCGCGGCCGTGGACACGTGCAGCACTCGACCGACCGCGCCGTGCGTCGCGGCAAGCTGTCGAACGAGGATCAGGCGGCGCTTTTCGAGAGGCTGCAGCTGAGCACGTCGTTGGCCGACCTCAAGGACTGTGACTTCGTCGTCGAAGCAGTCGTCGAGCGGCTCGACATCAAGTGTGCGGTCTTCCAGCAACTGGACGAGATCGTCCGGCCCGACACCGTGCTGGCGACCAACACCTCCTCGCTGTCTGTCACGCAGATCTCGGCGGCCACCTCCCGACCGGCTCGGGTGCTCGGCCTGCACTTCTTCAACCCCGCGCCCGTGCAGCAGTTCTGCGAGGTGATCCGAACGGTGGTGACCGACCCCGACGTCGTCGACCGGGTGCTGGCGCTGGCGCGCTCGCTCGGCAAGCAGCCGGTCACAGTGGGGGACAAGGCCGGCTTCATCGCGAACGCGCTGCTCTTCGGCTACCTCAACCACGCGGTGGCCCAGTACGACGCCAGGTATGCCTCGAGGGAAGACATCGACGCCGCGATGCGACTCGGCTGTGGCTACCCGATGGGGCCGCTTGCGCTGCTCGACCTGATCGGCCTCGACACCGCCTACGAGATCCTCGACACGATGTACCGGCAAGGCCGCAACCGGCTGCATGCGCCCGCACCGGTGCTCAAGCAGATGGTGACCGCCGGGCTGTTGGGACGCAAGACCGGCCGTGGCTTCTACACCTACGAGGCGCCGGACAGCCCCGTCGTCGTCGCTGACGGGGAGACGCCGCTGGCCGAGGCGACACCGACGCTGCGCCGTGAGGTGTCGCGGATCGGGGTTGTCGGCTCGGGGACGATGGCCACCGGCATCGTCGAGGTGCTAGCACGTGGGGGCTTCGACGTCACCTACGTGACGCGCAGTCAGTCGAAGCTCGACGCCGTACGCGCCGCCGTGACCCGCAGCATGGAGAAGGCTGTCCAGCGCGACAAGCTGGCAGAAGCCGACCGCGACAGCGCGCTCGGCCGGATCTCCGGCGCGACCCGCCTGGAGGCTCTGGAAGCCGCCGACCTCGTCATCGAGGCGGTGGCGGAGGATCTCGCGGTCAAGAAGGCACTCTTTGAGAATCTCGACGAGATTTGTCGGTCCGGAGCCATCCTCGCCACGACGACGTCATCGTTGCCGGTCATCGAGCTGGCTGCGGTCACGGCCCGGCCCGCCGACGTCGTCGGCATGCACTTCTTCAACCCGGCGCAGGTGATGGAGCTCGTCGAAGTGGTCTCGACCGTCGCCACCGACCCCGCGGTCGCGGAGACCGCTCGGGCCGTCTGCGAGCGGGTCGGCAAGCACCCAGTGTCGTGCGGGGACCGGGCCGGCTTCATCGTCAACGCGCTGCTCTTCCCGTACCTGAACGACGCCGTCCGGATGCTCGAGGCGCATTATGCGACCGCCGATGACATCGATACGGCGATGAAGCTGGGCTGTGCGCTGCCGATGGGCCCCTTCGAGCTGCTCGACGTGGTGGGCACCGATGTCGCGCTGGCGATCGAGCGGGAGCTGTTCCTGGAGTTCCGGGAGCCGGGCTTCGCTCCGGCCCCGCTGCTCGAGCACCTGGTGACGGCGGGATACCTCGGCCAGAAGACCGGTCGAGGCTTCCGCGACCACTCCGCCGCCTGAAGCCTCGGCCGACGCCTCACGTTGAGCGGCCAAGCTTGCGGCGTTGACCGGCCAAGCTTGCAGGGTTGACCGGCCAAGCTTGCGGCGTTGACCGGCCAAGCTTGCGGCATTGACCGGCCAAGCTTGCAGCCTTGACCGGCCCGGCGCGGGCGTCGATCGACGGGGCTAGCTCGTCGAGTCGCCCTGGTTCGTCCCACTCGGGCGCCAGGGCTTCAGCCATGGACTCTCCGGCCAGCCCTCCCGGCCGGCCATCAACTCGTACATCGTCGCTCCGTCGATCGACTCCCGGATGATGTCGGCATGGCCGGCGTGCCGGGCCAGCTCTTCGATCAGGTGCAGCCACACCCAGCGCACCGACCAATCCGGCTGGTCCTTGGGAAACCAGGGTGCCTCCGGCACCGGGACCGGAGTGTCGAGGTCGAGTCGCTCGACAGCTTGGAACACGGCAGTGCAGGTGTCGTCGTACGCCTGCATGACCGCGTCGGCACTGTCGGTGTCGAGCCAGCGGAACTGGTCGGCGTAATCATCGGACATCGTCTCGGCGTCGCGGTCGTCGTCCGGGCGCCCGGGAGCCGACTCGGCAGCGCTCAGCCAGAACTGCTGGACGGCGGTCTGGTGCTTGATGAGCGTGCCGACGGCGAGTGCGCTCACCGTCGGAGCCGCGGCGAGCTGCTCGTCGGTCAGACCGAAGGCGGCGTTGCGAAAGCCGTCCTGCTGTTGCCGCAGGAAACCGGTGAGCAGAGCACGTTCGTCGGTGCTTGCTGGAGCGTGGGCACCCATGGAGCTCCCTTCGAAATGGTGGAGGCCGCCGACAGGGTCAGGCGGCTCGATGGAGATAGAGGTCGCGCAGCAACGCGACTTCGGCGCTGTGGTGCAGCATCTCGCGGTTGATGTGCAGCACGAGGGTCGCCAGTGGGGCGTCGGCGAATAGGCCTTCCGCCGGCCCGCACGGCCGCGCGAGGCCCTCGTCGCCAAGCCGCCGCACCCCGGCGATCCAGGCGGCGTACTGCCTGTCGAGCTGTGCCAGCGCCTCGTCGGCAGTGCCGGCGTAGATCCACGTCTCGTCCGACGCCGGCGGACCGCCGAAGTGAGATCCGACCCGTTCGGCTAGCACGCCGACGATCAGGTGCGACAGGCGCCAAGCGATCGTGGTGACCGGCGCCGGGGTCGGCGGCGGCAGTTCACCCTCCATGACGAGCTCGCCTGCGCCCACCTGAAGCGGCGCGCTGCTCGTGCCACGCCGTCGGATGCTCCAGCAGTCAGGCACTGGCTCCCAGAGGTACTCCTCGTCGGTCAGGCCATCGAAGCGCGGTCGCAGGTGCCGCTGCCAAAACCAGTCGAGCTGGTCGACGAGCTCTGCGTTCCAGTCGATCTCGGTCATGGGAGGAGACTGCCACCCAGCGAGGACAGTCGGTGCTCTGCCTCGCTGGCAGACTGGCCGGGTGAGCCCGGATCGGGTCGAGACATACGGCGGAGCCGACTACGTCGTCCGTGCGGTGACCGGGTCCGCGGCCACCAAGCCCTACACCTGCCCAGGCTGCAGGCAGCGGATCAAGCCGGCGACGCCGCACACCGTCGCCTGGCCGGTCGAGCCGTCGATCTTCGCCGAGGAGGGACTCGACGAGCGCCGGCACTGGCACAACTCCTGTTGGGCCGCCCGGGATCGCCGCCGCCCGTAGTCTCGCCGGCCGGCGCTGGGCATGCTGGTCGCCCGCAGGGGCGGCTTTGGCCGGCCAACCCGGGAACGGGCGACCGGCCGGGAGAAGATGAGCGCATGCCCGCGATCCGCGCCAACTCGGTCCTACCCGCCCGGCGCGAGCCGATCCGGCTCACCACCGCCGACCGGCTGACTCTCGTCGGTGAGCTCGCCCTTCCGCAGGACGTCGACCCGGTCGCCTCGATGATCTGTCTGCATCCGTTGCCGACACACGGCGGCATGATGGACAGCCACGTCTTCCGTAAGGCCTCCTACCGGCTACCCGCCCTCGCCTCGATCGCGGTCCTGCGCTTCAACACCCGAGGTACGTCGAGTGCCGACGGCACCAGCGAGGGCAGCTTCGCCAACGGTGAGGACGAGCGGTACGACGTGGCCGCCGCGATCGAGTACGCCGAGTTCGCGGAGTTGCCCGACATCTGGCTGGTCGGCTGGTCGTTCGGAACCGATCTGGCGCTGATGTACGGCAACGAGCTGTCGGTCAAGGGCCTCATCCTGCTCTCCCCGCCCCTACATAAAGCGGCAACCGAACACCTCGCCGAGTGGGCAGAGTCGGGCAAGCCGGTCACTGCGATCGTCCCGGAGTACGACGACTACCTGCGACCCGACGAGGCACGCCGACGCCTGGCGGCTGTGCCGCAGGCTGAGGTTGTTGCGGTGCCAGGGGGCAAGCACTTGTGGGTCGGTCAGGCCGAGCAGGTGCTCGACCGCATCGTGGCGCGGCTCAACCCGGCCGCGGCGCCGCTACCCACGACCTGGGACGGGCCGATGAGGATGGTGGCGCCGACGCTGGCCGGCCAGCACCCGGCTGCTCCCAAGAAGGCCGCCGGCGGCGAACTCCCCTGGTAGGCGACGTGGCACTCGCCACTCGCGGAGTGCATGAGCCCGTACAGCGCTGCGACCCTGGCCGGTGAACGCTGCAACCTTGGCCGGTGAGCGCTGCAACCTTGGCCGGTCAACGCTGCAACCTTGGCCGGTCAACGGTGGGGGCTAGGCGCTTTCCTGTCGGCGTACGACGACCTCCCGCAGGATCAGCAGCACCGCCGCCGCGGTGGGGATCGCGAGCAAGGCGCCGACGACGCCCTCGAGGGTGCCACCGATCAACACCGCAATGACCGTGACGATGCCCGGCACGTCGACCGAGGACCGCATGATGCGCGGATAGATCACGTAGTTCTCGATCTGCTGGTAGACGATGTAGAAGACCAGGCAGGCGATGCCAAGACCGGGGGAGTTGGCAAAGCCGATGATCGTCACGATCGCCGCCCCGATCGTGGCCCCGACGAGCGGGATGAAGTCGAGGATCGCGACGACCAGGGCCAGCGCGACTGCGTACTGCGACAACCCGGCGATCTCGAGGAAGACGAAGGACGAGACGCCCGCACACAAGGCGATGAGGAACGCCCCCACGACATAGCCACCCACTCGGCGGAGGACCTCGTCGCCGAGGTAGGTAACCCGCACGCGGCGCGACGCCGGCACCAGCGAGTAGCAGGCCCGCTTGATCTCGGGCAGCGCCGACAAGAAGTAGAGGGTCAGCACGAAGACGATGAACGCGTTCAGTAGCGCGCTGAGCACCGCCAGGCCGACGGTGAAGAGGCTGCCGAAGATCGTCTGGGCCAGCTGCGGGTCCTGCAGCTTCTGGCGAATCTTGGCGATCACGTGGTACTTGCGGTCGAGGTTGCTGACCGTCTTGTTGCGTTGCAGGTCGTCGAGCCAGCCGGGCGCGCTGTGGATCAGCGCCTCGATCTGGTCACGGAGCACGGGCACTAGCGAGATGACGAAGATTGCCAGGAGCCCGATCACGGCGAGCGTGACCACGAGCACCGCCCACCGACGCCTGATGCCGCGGTGCATGAGCCACTCGACGATCGGGTTGAGCCCGACGGCGAGGAAGACCGCGACCAGCACCAAGACGATGACCCGGTCCGCCTGCCGGATGGCCAGACCGAGCGCGATCGCGATCAGCGCGCCGATCGCCGCCCAGAACCCTTTGTAGAAGGCACTGTGCCGCGAGAGTGGCTCGCCCGGTTCGCCGAACGGGTCATCGCTGTCGGGCTCGGGCTGCTCGTCGGGGTTGATCAGCAGCTCTTCGACGTCGACCGCGGGGGAGACGGCCGGCTCCGACTCGCGGGAGCCCACCACCGGGTCGGGCACCATGTCGGGCACATCCGAGGACGAGCCGGCAGGACCTCCCTCGTCCGGGTCGTGCTCCTGCGACATGTGCCTACCTTGTCACGGGCGACGGCCGACGGCCCGTGACGACGCGGCAGGTCGGCTCAGCGCTACTGGCTGCCCTCGCCGTCGTCGGAAGCCTCCGGTATACCGGCTGCCGGCGCCGCATCGGGTGCCGTCCCCTCGTCACCGGAGAAGCTGGCGACCAGGTCGCGCAAGCCCCCGAGCTGAGCCACGATGCCGTCACGGCGGCGCTGGAGCGTCTCGAGCTGGTTGCGGGCGGCAGCCTGTTGCCGCTCGGCGTCGGCCTGCGCGTTGGCGACAATCTGTTCGGCCTGCTTGCGCGCGGCCGTCACGATCTGCTCCCCCTCCCGACGGGAGCGGCTCAACGCCCGGTCGCTCTCCGCCGTGGCCTGCTCGCGATGCCGCGTGGCGGCGGCGATCGCCTCGCGGGTGCGGGACTCCGCCGACTGTGCGCGCGCCTCTGCCTCCTCGACGAGCTGGGTCGTCTCGGCGACGGCCGCGGCGTGCCGGTCGCTGGCCTCCTTCGTCAGCCGCTCCTTCTCGACGGCCAGAGTGCGACGGGCTTCGCTGACCTCCCGATCCGTCGCAGCCTTCACCTGCTCTGCCTCGCGGCGGGCGGCGGTCCGGACGGAGTTGACCTCCTGCTGTGCGGCCAACCTCAGCTGTTCGGCCTCGCGCTTGGCCGATGCGAGCAGGTCCTCCGCCTCCGCCCGGGCCAGCGAACGCTCCTGCTCTGCCTCAGCGAGGACCGTGGCGCGCCGCTCGTCGATCTGCTGCAGCTGCACCGTGCGGATGTCTTCGGCCTCCTTCTCGGCGTCGGCCTTGAGAGCCTGGGCCTCCGCCATCGCCTGGTGGCGGGACTCCTCGGCACTACGTTGGGCGCTCTGCGTCACCGCGGCGGCCTGCTCCTCCGCGAGGCGAAGCATGGCCGCGGCGCGACCGCCGAGTCCGGAGTAGGTGGGATTGTCCGTCTCGTCGAGGCGGTGCTGGAGGTCACCCACTTGCTCGGTGAGGTTGGCCACCTCTTCCCGGGCCGCGCGTAGCTCCGCCTCGGTGCTCGCCTGGCTCGCCGCGAGATGGGCGATGTACCCGTCGACGGCCGCCCGGTCATATCCACCGCGTCGGACGACGGGCAGGCCCGGCCGCTGAGCGGCGGCAGCCCCCGCCTCCTGCACTGGCTCCTGGGGGGCGGCGACCTGCGCAGGCGCGAGGGACGGTGAGACGGCGCCGATCACGGTCGTCTCAGCTTCCGACGCCTCGTCCGCCGGTTCGGACGGATCGGCCCCGGTCTCGTCGACGGCAGGCATCGCCATCGTCGCGTCGGCGTCTTGGAGATCCTCGTCGCGGTCGTGGAAGATCGACAGACCGCGCTGGCGTGGGCTTTGCTGGGTCATGGTCGGCGGGCCACCTCGTTGCGAGTGCCTGGTGCGGACTAGATGCCTCTGAACCTGTTGATGGCGTCGAGGTGCACTTGTCGCATCGCTTGGTCGCGCACTCCGAGACCCTCTTCGCTCGCTAAGCAGAGTACCCCGACCTTGCCCTGGTGCCGGTTCATCCGGACCTGCGACACGGCCTGTCCGGTCTGCTCCAGCGGGTAGGTCTTGGAGAGCGTGGGATGAATGAATCCCTTTGCTATCAGCCGGTTGGCCTCCCAGGCTTCCCGGTAGTTGGCGAAGTGCGAGCCGACGATCCGCTTGAGGTGCATCCAGAGGTAGCGGTTGTCGTACTCGTGCTGGTAACCAGACGTCGAGGCGCAGGTGACGACCGTTCCACCGCGCCGGGCGACGAACACGGAGGCACCGAAGGTCTCCCGGCCCGGGTGTTCCAAGACGATGTCCGGGTCCTCACCGGCGGTCAGTTCACGGATGCGGGCGCCGAATCGCCGCCACTCGTCGGTGTCCTGCGTCTGGTCGTCGGTCCAGAACTGGTAGCCCTCCTGCTGCCTGTCGATCACCAGATCGGCGCCCATGGAGCGGCAGACGTCGGCCTTGGCGCCGGAGCTGACGACGCAGACCGGGATACCGCCGCCGTTCAGCACGAGCTGGGTGGCATAGGAGCCAAGTCCTCCCGACGCCCCCCACACGAGCACGACGTCACCCTGCTTCATGCCGGCCCCGTTGCGGGAGACGAGCTGCCGGTACGCCGTCGAGTTGACCAGTCCCGGCGCTGCGGCCTCCTCCCAGGTCAGGTGCCGGGCCTTGGGCATGAGCTGGTTGCTCTTCACCAGCGCCAGCTCCGCCAGCCCGCCGAAGTTCGTCTCGAACCCCCAGATGCGCTGTTCGGGGTCCAGCATCGTGTCGTCGTGTCCGTCAGGGCTCTCCAGCTCGACCGAGAGGCAGTGCGCCACGACCTCGTCACCGGGTTTCCAGCCGTGGACGCCGGGCCCTGTCCGCAGCACCACGCCGGCCAAGTCCGAGCCGACGACGTGGTAGGGCAGGTCGTGCCGTGCGGCGACCGGTGAGAGCTTGCCGTATCGGGCCAGGAAGGCAAAGGTCGGAACCGGCTCGAAGATGCTGGTCCACACGGTGTTGTAGTTGATCGACGACGCCATCACTGCGACGAGGGCCTCTCCCGCCGCGGGCTCCGGAGTCGCGACGTCGTCGATGTGGAGACTGCGCTGCGGGTCCTTCTCCGACTCAGGCAGCCCGTCGAACATCTCGACCTCGTCTCGATGCACGGTCACGCCCCGATAGGACTCAGGGATGGGCAACGCTTCGAAGTCGGCGGCCGCGGCGTCGCCCGCGAGGATCGTCTCGAGGATCTGCTTCACGTCCGCCCGCTTCCGACTGTCTCAGCCGGCCGGCTGCACGAGCTCGACCAGGATTCCGCCCGCGTCCTTGGGGTGGATGAACGTGATCAGGCTGCCGGCGGTGCCGCGTCGTGGCTCGTCGTACAGCAGCCGCATCCCGCTGTCGCGGACGGCGGCCATCGCCGCCTGGATATCGGTTACTCGATACGCGAGATGGTGCATACCCGGCCCGGCCCGGTCGAGGAACCTGGCGATCGTGGACTCCGGCGAGAGGGGGGCCAGCAACTGCGTCTGGGTCTCTCCGGCTCCGACGGCCAACATCGCCTCCCGCACCCCTTGATCCTCGTTGACCTCCTCGTGCACCTTCCTCAAGCCGAAGGTGCTCTCGTAGAAGGCAACCGCCTCGTCGAGGTCACGTACGGCGACACCGACATGGTCAACGGCAGTGATCAGGCCGGCCAGAGACATGTCTCCATGGTTCCCGAGGCGAGCCTGACCTGCCACCGGTGTGAGCGTGCGGTACATCGGGTTCCGAGAGGGCGTAGCCCGTTAGGGCTAGTACGGGAGGGGTTCAAATGGGTCATTTACGGATGTGCTATCCCGCTGGGAGAGTCGCCCCCGGGCCTTTCTTGCGCAGCACGCACAGAGGCTCAACTATCCGGGGAACATCCGAAGGAAAGGGACTCTACATGCGCAAGCGCGCCATTCCCGTGGTGGGTGCAGCACTGACGGTTATCGCCGTGGGCTCCATGTTCACGGCGTCCGCGAACGCCCACTCGACGAACACAACCGTGGCTGCCGGACACCACGCCGTTCAGAACGTGAAGTTCCACCCGGACGGCACCGCCTGCTACGACCAGATGAACAGCGACCAGGGCAACGCCGGCGTCTCTGACAAGTTCACCGACCAGAAGACGCTCAACACCAAGGCTGCCGACGACTTCACATTGACGTCGTCCTGCACCGTCAACGAGGTCGACGTCTTCGGCGGTGGCTACGGCTGGCCGGGCCCGGTCACCTCGTTCAACGTCACGTTCTACAAGGACGACGGAAGCGGCGTCCCCGGCAAGACGATGGGTACGCAGCACCACCTGACCTACACCTACACCGACAGCGGCAGTGGCATCAGCGGGACCTACTACATCGCCCTCAACAACGCGAAGACGCTCGCCGCTGGCACCTACTGGGTCTCGGTCCAGGCCAAGATGACCCTGTCCACCTCTGGTGAGTGGTACTGGGACGGCAACACCACCCAGACCGGCTCCCCGGCGGCGTGGAAGAACCCGCGCAACGGCTTCAGCACCGGCTGCACCACGTGGTGCAACGAGCTCAGCAGCATCGGTGTTGGTCCGGACCACATGTTCGCGATCGTCACCAACGGCTAGTCTCGTTCGACCCACTCGTGGGGCGGCCCCTTCGGGGGTCGCCCCACAATCTTGTCAAGGGCGGCTGCGCGGCCGGCCACGATAAGGCCTTCACGCTCTCAGAGCCCAACCGGCGGTCGGTATCGTGGCAGGCGAGGCAGCACGCCCACGTCGGAGGAGGATCTGATGGCAGGCTCTGTGATCGTTGCTGGCGCCCGCACGCCGATCGGACGGTTGCTCGGCGGGTTGAAGGACATGTCTGCAACCGACCTGGGCGGCGTTGCGATCAAGGGTGCACTCGATCGCGCCGGTGTCGACCCTCAGCAGGTCGACTACGTGATCATGGGCCAGGTGCTGCAGGCCGGCGCAGGGCAGGTCCCGGCCCGGCAGGCGGCGGTGAAGGCCGGCATCCCCATGACCGTCCCGGCGATCACGATCAACAAGGTCTGCCTGTCCGGCATGAACGCGATCGCCCTCGCCGACCAGCTCATCCGAGCTGGTGAGTGCGAGGTCGTGGTCGCTGGCGGCATGGAGTCGATGACCAACGCCCCGCACCTCATGCTGAAGTCGCGCGAAGGCTACAAGTACGGCGACGTCGTGGTCCGCGACCACATGGCCTACGACGGCCTGTGGGATGTCTTCACCGACCAGCCGATGGGGGGTCTGACCGAGACCCGTAACTCGACCCTTGAGCACCTGACCCGCGCAGAGCAAGACGAGTTTGCCGCCCGGTCGCATCAGCGCGCTGCCGCGGCCTGGAAGAACGGCCTCTTCACTGATGAGGTGGTCGCGGTAGAGGTGCCGCAGCGTCGCGGCGACCCGATCGTCGTCGCAGAGGACGAAGGGATCCGCGGTGACACGACGGCGGACTCTCTGGCCAAGCTGAAGCCAGCCTTCTCGTCGGACGGCACGATCACTGCCGGCTCGTCGTCACAGATCTCCGACGGAGCCTGCGCCGTGGTGGTGATGGCGAAGGCAAAGGCCGACGAGCTCGGTCCGGAGTGGCTCGCCGAAGTAGGCGCCTCCGGGCAGGTGGCGGGTCCGGACTCCACGTTGCAGTCACAACCGGCGGCGGCCATCCGTGCCGCCTGCGACAAGCAGGGGATCGCGGTGTCCGATCTCGAGCTCGTCGAGATCAACGAGGCGTTCGCAGCTGTCGGCGTCGCGAGCGCCCGCGAGCTCGGTCTCGACGACGACATGGTCAACGTCAACGGCGGTGCGATCGCGCTCGGCCACCCCATCGGCATGTCGGGTGCCCGCCTCGTCCTGACGCTGGCGCTGGAGCTGAAGCGGCGGGGCGGCGGCATCGGTGCTGCCGGCCTCTGCGGCGGCGGCGGCCAGGGCGACGCGCTGATCGTCAGCGTCCCTTCGTGACGTCGGCCGAGGACGCCGGCGCTCCCGAGCCGGCGCCACGGCGCCGGCGACCGCAGGTGGCCGAGCTGGTCGCGGACGCCCGGACCGGCGATCCGAGGGCCGTCGCCCGGCTGATCTCGCTCGTCGAGGACGAGGCTCCCGAGGTCAGGGAGGTCGCGGAACGGTTGTCGCCGCATGCCGGCGCCGCGCAGGTCATCGGGCTCACCGGCGCACCGGGCGTGGGCAAGTCGACGTCGCTGTCAGCTCTTGTTGGCGCTTTCCGACAGATGGGACGACGCGTCGGCGTCCTCGCCGTCGACCCCTCTTCCCCGTTCTCCGGAGGGGCGCTGCTCGGCGACCGGGTGCGCATGCAGGACCATGCCACCGACGGAGGCGTCTATATCCGCTCGATGGCCAGTCGCGGCCATTTGGGCGGGCTTGCCTGGTCGACGCCACAGGCGGTCCGGGTGCTCGACGCGGCCGGCTGCGACGTCGTCATCGTCGAGACGGTCGGCGTGGGGCAGTCGGAGGTAGCCATCGCCGGCCTGGCCGACACCACGGTGGTGATGCTCGCCCCCGGGATGGGAGACGGCATCCAGGCGGCCAAAGCAGGAATCCTCGAGATCGGTGACGTCTACGTCGTCAACAAGGCCGACCGGGACGGCGCCCATCAGGTGGTCCGCGAGCTGCGCTCGATGCTGAGCCTTGGCCAGCGTGAGCACGGCTGGCGCCCCCCGATCGTCGAGACGGTCGCCTCCGTCGGCACTGGCGTCGATGACCTCGTGGCCGCGATCGACAAGCACCAGGCGATGTTGAGCGAGGCCGGCGAGCTCGCCGGCAAGCGTCGCCGGCGGGCTCGCGACGAGATCGAGGCCATCGCTGTCACCGCGCTGCGAGAGCGGTTCGCCGACTTCCACGGCAGCGCGGATCTGGATGGTCTCGCCGAGTCCGTCGTCAGCGGGGACCTCGACCCCTACAGCGCCGCAGACCGGCTGGTCGCCGCTCTTTGAGCCCGGGTTGCGCCGGGAGGCAACCCGTCACAGGCCGCGAAATAGCGATCAGGTCACGACGACCTAACATCTGGTCTAGATCTCTGTTCCACCGTGTCGGCGCGTGCTTGACTTGCCCGGGCTTTCCGCGGGAGCCGTTGGCTCGGCGGGTTCAACCGACGAGAGTGACCAGACGCTGAGCAACACTGAAGAAGGGCAGCAGGGATACGGCGTGATGGGCAACCGGCCAGGCGACGACGCGCCGACGCTGCGATGACGGCGACCGTGGGGGAGGAGTGGGCGCAGGCTCCGGCGCGCCGCAGTCGGGGGCTCGCGGTGCGGTGCCGGGGAGTCGTGCACCTGTATCGCACCTTCGAAGGCCACGACGTCGTCGCTCTGCAGGGCGTCGACCTCGATATTGAGGCCGGTGAGCGGGTTGCGTTTCTCGGACCCTCCGGGTCGGGCAAGTCCACGCTGCTGACGCTCTTCGGGGGGATCCAGCGACCGTCGGCCGGCAAGATCTTCCTGGGCGACGACGAGATCTCTCGGATGTCGGAGCGCGCACTGGCGCAGATCCGCTCCCGGCGGGTCAGCACGATGCTCCAGGGGGCCTCGCGCAACCTGCTGCCCTACGCGACGACGCGCCAGAACCTGAGCTTCGCCAAGCTGGCCATGAAGCCTGCCGAACGCCGCCGAGCAGTGCCTGACCTGGAGCTGCTCGCCCGGGTCGGCCTCGTCAGGCAGGCTAATCAGTCGGTCGCAACGCTCTCGGGCGGCCAGCGTCAGCGGCTGGCGCTCGCCTGCGCCGTCGCCTCCTCACCGGAGCTGCTGCTCGCCGACGAGCCGACCAGCCAGCTCAGCCACGAGGACCGCGACGACGTGCTCGAGCTCATCCACTCTCTGGGCGACGAGTTCGGGACAACGATCCTCGTGGTCACCCACCAGCCGGAGGTTGCCGCGACCTTCCCCCGCACGATCCGGATGCTGGGCGGGCGGGTCGGCTCCGAGGGGCGCGATGGCGCCGAGTACGTCGTCGTCGGCAAGGACGGTGTCCTGCACCTCCCGGCCCACGTTGCCCAGGAGTGGCCGCCCGGCACATTGGTCAGGGTCGAGCCCGAGAAGCGCGATCGTGTGCTGTTGACCAAGCCGTCCGGCGAACCGAACCCGGAGGAGCACAGTGACCGCGCCTGAGCCGGCTGTCGATGTCGGGAGCCGGCGGTCGGCCCTGCTGGAGCTCACCGACGTCGAATACGTCATCGGCGGCTTGCAAGTCCTGCATCCGATGACGCTGCGATTCCGTGCCGGTGAGGTCACAGCGTTGTCGGGTCCATCGGGCTCAGGCAAGACCACGTTGCTGTCGATCGCCGGCGGCCTGCTACGCGCAACTTCTGGAAGCGCGACGTACGACGGCACTCTTACCTGGCAGGGCGACGGCGATCCTCGACCAGAGTTCGCTTTCGTGCTGCAGGTCTACGGGCTGGTCCCCATCCTGTCGGCCAGGGAGAACGTCTCCATCGCGTTGCGGGCGCGCGGCGTCTCTCCGTCGGAGGCCGATGAACGAGCTGATGCCGAGCTCGACCGGTTTCATATCGGTGACCTCGGCGACCGCCAGGTCGAAGAGCTGTCCGGCGGCCAGATGCAGCGGGTCGCCTGTGCGCGGGCGTTCGCCGTACGAGCCGCCGTCCTCCTTGCCGACGAACCCACCAGCGAGCTCGATGAGGGCAACCGCGAGCACGTGATGGCCCAGTTGCACGCCGAGGCGGCTCGCGGAGCCGTGGTCGTGGTCGCGACCCACGACCCCGCCGTCGTCGACGCCGCCGACCGGCATTGCCTGCTCGACGAGGGCCGGCTCGTCGACCACGTGGAGCCGGTGGTGGTCGGCCGGCATCGCCCGGTCTAGGGCTGCCGTGCTGACGATCCGGGCGATCTGGTCGCGCCGCGGCCGCTCATTGACGCTGTTCCTGAGCGGGACGCTCGTCGTTGCCGGCTGCTTCGGCTCGGTCGCCTATGCGCGGCTGTCGGACATCTCGCCTGCGGTGGCATCGGCGCTGTTGCTGCTGGGGGTAGTGGCACTGGCCAGCCAAGCTGCCTCGTCGGTCGACCTTCGCCGCGGCGAGATCGGGCTGGCACAGCTGCGGGGACGGACCGGCCCGCGACTGCTCTGGTCGGCCGTGGCCGAGCCGGTGGTCATCCTGCTCGTGGCAACGGCTGCCGGCATCGGGCTGGGCTGGCTCGTGACCGACGCCGTCGCCGCTCGCTGGCTGGCCGCCGGTGTGACGTTCTCGCCCGGGTGGCCCGAGTGGGCTGCCGCCGGCGTGGTGTTCGCCGTCGGCGTGCTGGTCGTCGTCATGGCGAGCTGGCGGACGACGTACGAGACGATGCTCGACAAGCTGGTGGGGCAGCGCCGTCCACGCCGGGCGAGGACCGGACTGCTGTTCCTGCAGGTGTGCGTGCTGGTCGGTGCGATCGTCACGATCTACCAGGCGCGCCAGGCCGGTCCTCGGCACATCGACTGGGTCTCACTGCTGAGCCCGGCCCTGCTGGGACTCGCCTGCGGTCTGGTGGCGCTCTGGCTGATGCGCGTCCTGGCAGCCCTGGCCGCCAAGACGCGGGCCGGGAACCGGCTCAACTGGTTCGTCACCACCCGACGGCTGTTCCGGCGTGCGGACAGTGCCGCCGTACTGCCTGTCATGATCGCTGCAGCGGTGCTCGCCGCCGTCGCCGCGAACGCCTGGGTGGCCGCCGACGCCTGGCGGCAGGACACCGCGAAGCTGGCCGTTGGGGCACCGATCAGCTACCCGGTGCGGAGCGGAGCATTGTCGGCCTACACGGCGAGCCGGTACGCCGACCCGTCCGGCCGCTGGCTGATGTCGGCGGCGGCCTTCCCCGACCCGACCGGCGGTTCCTACCGCCGGGTGTTCGTCGACCCCAGCAGATGGCAGCAGGTGGTCGGCGACTTCTACGCCGGCACGGCGGCCGGGACGATCGCTCACCGGCTGGCAGCATTCCCGCAGTCTGCGGCGCTGCAGACCGTCACCGGTGACTCGGTCAGCATGGTTGCGTCGAAGGACCGCATCTTCACGAAGAAGCATGATGGCGTGCCGGTCGAGCGTTACCGCGCGCGAGCGGCGGTCAGCATCTTCTACGTCGACGACAAGGGCGTGTTGGCGTCGGTCGACCTGCCTCCGCACGGCCACGACAATCAGTCACCAGCCGGACCGGGACTGGTCCGGTCGACCGCGAGGCTCACTGACTGCCACCGCGGCTGCGTGCTGACTGAGCTCCAGTTCACCGGCGCGGCTCCGCAGCGGTCTCCGATGTCGATCACCGAGCTGCGGTTCGCCGGGCAGAACCTGCTCGGGTCCGGCTCCCTGGCCCCGGCGATCCACCCCGACACCGGCGTGCACGTCCAGCGGGCCGACGGTGCTCTGCGGATCTGGACCGACGCCTTCTTCTCGTTTTACGGGTACGGCTCGACCGGACAGATCGGGACCTGGCCGCTCAACCGGCCCGTCGCGGCGCTGACGACCGAGCAGCCGAAGCTGGACAAGGTCGGGGGCAAGGAGTCGGTGTACGGCATCGACGGGTCGGAGCAGCCGGTGTCCGTGGTCGGGACGGTGCCGGTCCTGCCCTTCGTCGGCAGCCAGGGCGCGCTGATCGACATCAGACAGGCGCTGGTCGGCGAGGGGACGACCGCCTCCGGTGCCCACGTTGTCGTGCTGGCGCGGGCCGACACGCCGGCGTCGGTCCGCCAGCGCCTGCTGGCCACCGGAGTCGTCGGCACGCCGACGACCTACCAGGCGGCCCTGCTCAAGTCGCGTCAGCAGACGACCGCCCAGGGCGTCCGGCTGTACCTGTTCATCGCCTTGTTCGCCGCCGTCCTAGCCCTGCTTACGGCGATCGCAGCGGCGGCCGACCAGATCGGCGGGAGACGCCAGGAGGCCGCGAGCCTGCGCAGCGTCGGGCTGTCTGCCCGCGGGATCTCCCGAAGCTACCGGCGTGAGGCGCTCGCGCTGGCTGTCGCGGTTGCCGCGGCGTCTCTTGCTGCCGGCTGGTTCGCGTGTCGGGCGCTGCTCGGCGCACTTCCGCTTGTCGATGCCGGGCGGTTCGGGCTGGCCCTGGACACCGCGCCGCGGTTCGTGCTGATCGTGCCGTTGGCAGTCGGCGCCGGAGTCGTCGTCGCGGTCGTCGTCGCCATAGCCTTTCGCCGGATCGGCCGGACCTCGGCCCCCGCCTCCCTCAGGCAGGACCTGCAATGAGGCAACGCTTCCACGACGCCTCAGCGTTGGTGCTCACCGGGCTGCGCGGGCTTCGTTCCAGGACGTTGTTGACCGTCGGCTCGGTGTTCTTGGCAGCGATCGCCGTCGCCGCGGCGGTGGTCGGCCCGATGTACCAGAGCGGGTCGTCGGCGTCGTACCTGGTGACGAGCCTGCGAGCCGAGCCGGCGGCGACCCGGGGAGTCGCGGTCGACTTCCAGCCCGACGCCAGCATCCCTGACGGTCAGGTGGTGCCTACCGCGCTCACTGCCGACCGGACCCTGAAGCTGCCCGGTTTCACCAGGCCGCAATGGTCACTGACGAGCCAGCGGTTGCCGATTGGCGCGGAGTTCTCGGGCAGTCCGTCCATCGGAGAGATCGGGCGCAAGCGGCTGCAGTTCGCCATCCAGAAGGCTCAGGTGCACCTGCTGGCCGACCCGGCCGGTTGCCAGCATCTGGCCATCACCGGCAAGTGTCCGCGACGGCCGGGCGAGATGATGATCCTCCGGTCCGACAGCACCTACACGCACACCCGCATCGGCGACCGCATCAAGGTGGGCGGATTCCGCGGGCGATTGAAGGTCGTGGGGATCTACTCGATCCCGCCGAGGCAGAGCGGGTACTGGTTCGACCCCACCCGCTTCGTCAGCGTGCTGCCGCAGCCCGTCGGGCTCGGCTACACGCCGTACTACCCGGCGCCTTTCGTCGTCACTTCGTCGACCATCCACAACCTGAAGCGGCCGCTGTGGTTCGTCCGGCTCGACCACCGGCTGCCGATCCCGGCGGCCACGACGAGCGTGACCCTGCAGCAGGACGTGAAGCAGCTGCGGGTCGCTGCCAACCGCGCATCCACGTACCAAGCGCACGGCACCCTCGCTGTCGAGTCGGGGAACGCGCTGCGTCAGGTGCTCGCCCAGACCGACGCCCGACGCTCGACAGCGGAGCAGACGGTGGCGCCGGCCGTCGTGTCGCTGATCCTTGTGGCCCTCGTGCTGCTGCTCCGGTTGTTGTCGGCCGCCATGGACTTGCGACAGCCGGAGCTCGCGCTGGCCTCACTGCGAGGCATCTCGCGGAGCCAGCTGTGGGTGCTCGGCTTGCTGGAGCCGGTGCTGATGCTGGCCATCGCGGTTCCCATTGGCATCGTGGCGGGCTACATCTGGGCGGTTGTGTTGTCACGTGTCTGGCTGGTTCCAGGGCTGCCGGTGCCCTTCGCCGTCGGCAGCCTGTTGGGTGCGATTGGGGTAGTGGCCGCCACCGTCGTGGTCGCTGCCGTCGTGGTGCGTGGCGCAGTGAACGAGCCGCTCAGTGCGCAGATCGCCGGCGTACGCCGACCCGTGAAGCAGGGCCGCTGGGGACTGCTGTTGCAACTGCTCGTTGTGGCCGCTGCAGTCGCGACACTGGTCACGACGGCGGCTGCCCACAAGCAGGCGCACCCCACCGCTGCCGATCTCGCGCTGCCGATCCTGCTTGCTGTCGCGTGTGGGCTCCTTACCAGCGTGGTGGCCGCGCTGGTCGCCCGCTGGTGGTCGCGGCGGTCGACCCGGCGCCGGGGAGTCTCCGGATACGTCGCTTCTCGCACCATCTCCCGTCGGCGGGAGGGGACGCTGGTGATCCTTCCGTTGACCGCGGCTTTGGCGATTGCGGTGTTCGCCGCCGGCGTGTTCACTGCGGCGGCGGCCTGGCGCGGAAGCGCCGCCGCGACGATGGTAGGGGCCGGCTCGTCCTACCAGGTGAAGCTGCCGCTCGCCCAGGCAGTCGGTATCACTCACCAAGTGGATCCGCAGGGTCGATGGCTGATGGCGGTCGGCGCGGACAACGATGCGACCAACGGGGAGAAGCTGGTCGTGGACGCGCCGCGACTGGCTCGGGTCGCGGACTGGCAGAGCAACTGGACGCCGGGCATGTCGCCGAGCGAGATCTCCCGACTGTTGTCGCCGTCGACGCCACCGATCGTCTTCACCGGCCACCGTCTGCAGCTCACCGTCGACAACCGGGTGCAGAGCGCCCACCAGCTGCTGCTGAGCTTCACCGTTGCCAAGGCGAACGGGCTGCCCGGAACAGTGCTCGTCGGGCCGTTCGGGCCTGGGACCTCCACCCGCAGCGCGGTGTTGCCGGCCTGCACGCAGGGATGCCCGGTCTCGCAGCTCATCGTCAGCGGTGCTGCGACGGCTCCGGCGGTGCTTCGCGGTCACCTTGCGATCACCGGTGTGACGGTCGACGGCAAGGGGGTGCCGTCGTTCCTGACGACGGGCTGGCGGGCGGCCGACCCGTCGACGTACGGAGTGAGCAAGTCGGTGACCAGCACCGCCGTCGTCGGGCAAAGCCTCGCCGTCGGCCTCGACTCGCGCGGTCAGGAGACCGTAGCGATGCTGACGCCCGCGGATGTGCCCAATGTGCTGCCGGTCCTGATGGGTCGGAGCACGCATCAGACGCTGACGGGGAGGCAGGGCGACGTACTGTTCGCCCGGACGTTCTTGTCGACGTCGGTACCGGTGCGGTCAGTGGGCACCACGGAGTCGATGCCGATCTACGGGCCGGCAGGGATGCTCGTCGACTACACGATGTTCACCCGGCTGGGCACCGTCGACGACGGGGACACGAACGTCTTCATCCTCGCCCGCAGTGACACGCCGTCCGCCGTGCTGGCCAGGCTCGCCGACCACGGAATCACGCAGCATCAGACCCTTGGGGCCGTCCGCCATGTGCTCGACCAGGACGCCTATGCGCTGGCGTTGAACCTCTACGTCGTCGTCACGGTCCTGGTGATCCTGCTGGCGCTCGCGGGGCTGGCCGCCAACCTCGCCGTGCAGCTACCGGACCGTCGTCGCGACGCTGCCTCGCTTCGGGTGGTGGGCATCCGCCGGCTCGCGATCGTGCGGGCGGCGATGCTCGAGTTCGTCGTCGTGCTCGGAGCGGCCGCCGTGGCGGGCATTGCGGCTGGTGCGGTGTCGCAGCTCGTCGTCGTACGCACCGTGACACTCGGCTATGCCGACAGCGCAACCGTGCCACGCGTGCTTCCGACCCTGGGCTTGTCGCGGCTGGTCGTGCTGCTCGCGGTGGTAGCGGCCGTGCTGCTGGTGTTTGCAGTCGTCGTCGGGGCGATGACGGTGCGCGGCGCGCGAACGGCGACGCTGCGGGAGCGCACAGGCTGACTTTGCCGGAGGCTGCGGGTCGCGAGGAGGTCGCCGACGCGTTAGCCGCGGTGGCGGGGTCGGCGGACCGGTGATAGGACGGAACGGGCGCGGACCCGCGCCCGACTCATTGTGTGAAAGCGGGGATTCTCATGCGTCATCCCGTCCGATGGACGATCGCGCTGGTGGGAGCCGGTGCGCTGATGGTCCCGTTGACGGGGGTGGCGGTCAGCCAGGCGTCGACCGGCGGCAGGTATCTGTTGCCGGGAACCCATCCAGGCTGGGCCACGCCCTCCCGAGCAGTCGGGACACCGAGCTCGACTCTCAGTGTCTCCTTCCGGATCAACCTCAACTACCGGCACGCGGGCGTCGCCGAACAGCGCGCGATGGCCGTCGCCACTCCGTCCAGTCCGCTCTTCCACCACTACCTTTCGTCACGAGAGTTCAACTCGCGGTTCGCACCCACGGCGAAGGCGGTGGCAACCGTCGAGACCTTCCTCCGCGACCACGGCTTCTCGGTGGTCGGTGTCCCGGCGAATCACCGTTGGGTGAGTGCCCGCGGGACGGTGAGCCAGGTCAACTCCGCGTTCGGCACCACGATGCGGACCTACAGCTACTCCGGCCACAGCCTGCTGTCGCCGCAGCGGGCGATCTCCTTGCCCGACAGCCTGCGGTCTCTGGTGCTGACAGTGACCGGACTCGACCAGTCGTCGTTGTTGCAGCGCCCGAACAACGTGAGCCGGCCGATGCCTCAGACGCAGCCGAACACACAGCCGCCGCCGGCGTCGAAGTGCTCGCACTACTGGGACCAGCACGAGCAGATCCTGCCGCCCGCCTACGCGGGCCGTGACTCCTACCCGACGTACATCTGCGGCTACCACCCCGACCAGTTCCTGTCGGCGTACGGCCTGAAGCAGACGGTGGGGCGTGGCCAGGATGGCACCGGCACCAAGGTCGCGATCCTCGACGCCTACGCTTCGCCGACGATCGAGCAGGACGCCAACGCCTACCCGGGCGTGCCGTCCTTCGCCAAGGGGCAGTTCGCGGAGAAGGACTTCACCCCCTTCACCAAGCAGGACAAGTGCGGTGACTGGTCGACGGAGGAGAGCATCGACGTCGAGTCGGTCCACGGCATGGCTAGCGGCGCAGATGTGCTGTACGTCGGCGCGAAGAACTGCGGGCCGGGCCTGACCAACGCCCTCAACTGGGTCGTCAACAACTTCGACAACTCCAACTCGCCGGCCTACGGCGTCAGCATCGTCAGCAACTCCTACGGCTATGCCGGTGAGGACGTCTCGGCGAACCTGATCAAGCAGGCGCACGCGATCGCCGTCCAGGCGGCAAACGAAGGCATCGGCCTGTACTTCTCGTCCGGAGACGGTGGCGACTCCTCGGAGTACACCGGAGGGATTCCGGAGCCGGACTACGAGGCTTCCGACCCGCTGGTCACCGGCGTGGGCGGCACCAGCCTCGCCGTCAACGCTGACGGCGGCTACCAGTTCGAGACCGGCTGGGGCAGCACGATCGACCGCGTCAAGATCAAGAAGAGCGGCAAGGAGAAGGGCTACCAGCTCCCGCTTCCTGGTGAGTTCTACGCCGGAGCCGGCGGTGGTACGAGCACCCTCTTCAACGAACCGGGCTACCAGCGGGGCGTCGTGCCGCCGTCTTTGGCACGCGCCTACGACGGAACCCCGAACCGGGTCGTTCCTGACGTGGCGATGAACGCCGACCCGTTCACCGGGATGATGATCCTGCAAACCGTCGACGGGCAGCTGACGAAGTCGACGTGGGGTGGCACCAGCCTGGCCTGCCCGCTGTTCGCCGGTACGCAGGCGATCATCCAGGGCAACTCCGCCACCACGATCGGCTTCGCGAACCCGACGCTGTACAGCCTGAACAGCTCGGTCTACCGCGACGTGGTCGGGCCGCGGACGCCGGAGGGAATCAGCAACCCGAGCGGTACCTACCTGGTCACGCTCGACCGCGACACCTCGCTGCAGACCACCTACGGCTACGACAACGTGACCGGCCGGGGCACCCCGGACGGCGCGAAGTTCGTCAAGGCCGAGAAGGCGGCCCTGCAGTGATGTGCTGCGATTCGCCCTGATGGCTGCTGACGGATAGTCCACCCGGGCGCCGGGGGCGTGGCCGAAGGGTCGCGCCCCCGGCGCCTTCTTGTCGGTCCGGCCCGCCGGCCAAGGGCGGCCGGGGCTGACCGAGGTGGAGGTTGGACGACGTACGCTGACCGATGTGTCCGGAACGCACGACAGGGAGGGCCAGATGGGCTGCGAGGTCGACGAGGGTAGGGCTCGATGGCAGCAGCGGTACGCCGAGTCGAAGGTGCGTGACGCCGACTTCACCACTCTCTCCGGCATGGAGGTGGACCCGGTCTACGGGCCGCCGCGGGGGGCCGAGGGGCCCGACTTCGAGCGGATCGGCTGGCCGGGGGAGTACCCCTTCACCCGCGGCCTCTACCCAAACGGCTACCGCGGCCGGACCTGGACGATCCGGCAGTTCGCGGGGTTCGGCAACGCGCAGCAGACCAACGAGCGCTACAAGATGATCCTCGGCCATGGCGGCGGGGGGCTGTCGGTGGCGTTCGACATGCCCACGCTGATGGGCCGGGACAGCGATGACGCCAGGTCGCTCGGTGAGGTCGGGCACTGCGGCGTCGCTATCGACTCCGCCGCTGACATGGACACCCTCTTCGACGGCATCCCGCTGCAGGACGTCACGACCTCGATGACGATCTCCGGTCCGGCGGTGCCGATCTTCTGCATGTACCTGGTCGCCGCCGAGCGACAGGGCGCCGACATCGGGAAGCTCAACGGCACGCTCCAGACCGACATCTTCAAGGAGTACATCGCCCAGAAGGAGTGGCTGTTCTCACCGGAACCGCATCTGCGTCTGATCGGCGACCTGATGGAGTTCTGCGCCCACGCGATTCCTGCCTACAAGCCGCTGAGCGTGTCTGGCTACCACATCCGGGAGGCCGGTTCCACGGCCGCGCAAGAGCTGGCGTTCACACTTGCTGACGGCTTCGGGTACGTCGAGCTCGGGCTGTCGCGTGGTCTCGACATCGAGACGTTCGCACCCGGGCTGTCGTTCTTCTTCGATGCGCATCTGGACTTCTTCGAGGAGATTGCCAAGTTCAGGGCTGCTCGCCGCATCTGGGCTCGCTGGATGCGCGACGTCTACGGCGCCAAGACCGAGCGCGCACAGTGGCTGCGCTTCCACACCCAGACCGCCGGCGTCTCGCTCACGGCGCAGCAGCCGGTCAACAACGTCGTGCGCACGGCGGTCGAGGCACTTGCAGCGGTACTCGGAGGCACCAACTCCCTGCATACCAACGCCCTCGACGAGACGCTGGCGCTTCCGACCGAGCAGGCAGCCGAGATCGCCATGCGGACGCAGCAGGTGCTGATGGACGAGACGGGGGTAGCGAACGTGGCCGACCCGCTTGGCGGCTCCTGGTACGTCGAGGCGCTCACCGACCGGATGGAAGCCGAGGCCGAGGCGATCTTTGCCAAGATCCGCGGCATGGGCGAGCGCGAGTCCGAGCACCCGATCGGGCCGATGACGTCCGGCATCCTTCGCGGGATCGAGGACGGCTGGTTCATGTCCGAGATCGCCGAGGCGGCGTTCCAGTACCAGCAGGCAGTCGAGAAGGGTGACAAGCTGGTCGTCGGAGTCAACTGCCACACCGGGACGGTGACAGAGCCGCTGGAGATCCTCCGGGTGTCGCACGAGGTGGAGACCGAGCAGGTGGCGGCGCTCGACAGGCGGCGAGCCGACCGCAAGCAGGCCGTCGTCGACGAGGCGCTGGCAGAGATGGTGCGGGTGTCGCGCACCGACGAGAACATGATCCCGGCGATGCTCGCCGCGGCCCGGGCGGAGGCGACGCTCGGGGAGATCTGCGACGCGCTGCGAGGCGAGTGGGGCGTCTACCGTGAGCCTGCACGCTTCTGACGCTGCGCCCTCCTACCGGCCGTGGCCGGCGTTGTGGGCGCTGGTTATCGGCTTCTTCATGATCATGATCGACACGACGATCGTGTCGGTGGCGACGCCGGACATCATGCACGGCCTGCATGCCGACGTCGAACAGGTCGTGTGGGTCACCAGCGCTTATCTGCTCTCCTACGCCGTCCCTGTGTTGATCACCGGCAGGCTCGGCGACCGCTTCGGGCCGAAGACCCTCTACATGGTCGGCCTCACCGTATTCACCGCCTCGTCCGCCTGGTGCGGCTTCACGTCCAGCATTCAGATGCTGATCGCCGCCCGAGCAGTCCAGGGTCTCGGCGCCGCGATGATGACCCCGCAGACGATGTCGGTGATCACCCGGATCTTCCCCGCGGACCGGCGTGGCCGGGCAATGAGCCTCTGGGGCGCGACGGCCGGCGTCGCCGCTCTCGTCGGCCCCATCCTCGGCGGCGTCTTGGTTGCCGCGCTCGGCTGGGAGTGGATCTTCTTCATCAACGTGCCGATCGGCGTGGTCGGGCTGGCCGTGGCGTGGCGGCTGGTGCCGACGCTGGAGACCCACCGACACCGCTTCGACTGGGCCGGCGTGGCGCTGAGCGCGGTCGGCCTCTTCTGTCTGGTCTTCGGCATCCAAGAGGGGGAGGCCTACAACTGGGGCGCGATCACCGGGATCATCTCCGTCTGGGGGCTGATTGGCGTCGGGGCGGGGCTGCTCGTGGTGTTTGTCGTCTACCAGGCGTTCAACCGCGGCGAGCCGCTCGTGCCGCTGGCGATCTTCAAGGACCGCAACTTCTCGCTGGCCAACATCGCGATCACCACGATCGGCTTCGCGATCACCGCGATGTCGATTCCGCTGATGCTGTGGGCGCAGGACGTCCGCGACCTGAGCCCGATCCGGTCGGGGCTGCTGCTGGTGCCGATGGCTGTGCTGTCCGGTGGCCTGGCGCCCTTCGTCGGCCGGCTCGCCGACCGCCGCCCTCCACGGCTCCTGGTCGGCTTCGGGATCGCCTGCTTCATCGCCTCCCTGGTCTGGATGTGGCGGGCGATGACCCCCGACGACCCGATCTGGCACGTGCTGCTCCCGGCTGCCCTCCTCGGCGTCGCCAATGGCTTCATGTGGGCGCCGCTTGGAAGCACCGCAACCCGCAACCTGCCGCTGCACCAGGCAGGTGCCGGCTCGGGCATCTACAACACCACCAGGCAGTTCGGAGCGGTGCTCGGCAGCGCCGGCATCGCTGTCCTGATGTCGTCGCGGCTGGCCGCCCTGCTGCCGGCCGCCGGCGGACACTCCTCCCCGAGCACCGCGGGCGTGTCCGGTCACCTCCCCGACGTCCTCAAGCCTGGCTTCAGCCAGGCGATGGGCGAGTCGCTGCTGCTGCCTGCCGCCGTCCTCGTCGTGGGGCTCGTGGCCGCGATGATGTTCGTCCTGCCCCGGCACCTGGCCCACGGTGCCTCGGAGCCGGAGTCGAAGGAGCCGGTCACGGCAACGGTCTGATGGCAGCACGGCCCTGTTAGCGGCGCGGTGGTCAATAGGCTTGGCCAGTGACGTCATCCGCTGATTTCTCCCGGCCGGGCGCAATCGACCTCTCGTCGCTGAAGCAGCCGGCGGCCGGCCAGTCCGGCACTGGCTCCGGCACTGGCGCGTACGTCGTCGAGATCACCAGCGAAGCCGAGCTCAGCCACGAGGTCGTCAACCTCTCGATGTCGGTCGTCGTACTGCTCAGCATCTGGTCCCCCGATGACGAGCCGTCCGTCCGGATCAACGACTCGCTCGCACGGCTGTCCGACGAGTACGGCGGCCGCTTCCTGCTCGCCACCCTCGACGCCCGCGCCCAGCAACCGCTCGTCACCGCGCTCGGCATCCCAAGCGTGCCTTTGGTGGTGGCGGTCCTCCGCGGCCAGTTGGCACCGCTGTTCGCCGAGCCGCTACCGGACGCTGACCTGCGTGCCTTGCTCGACCAGATCCTGCAGGCCGCAGCGGCCAACGGCGTGTCCGGTGTAGCCGAGCCGCGGCACCCCGTGACCGAGAGCGGTGACTCGCAGGCTGGCGAGCCGCCCTCCCGCTATCCCGAGGCTGAGCAGGCGCTGATGTCGGGTGACGTCGACGCCGCGGTCGCCGCCTACGCCAAGGCAGTGGAGTCAGCGCCTGCCGACGCCGAGGCGAAGATCGGGCTCGCGCAGGCGAAGCTCCTGCAGCGAACGAGGGGAGTCGATGTCTCCGCCGCGCGGAAGTCGGCTGCCGACCGGCCAGACGATGTGCCAGCGCAGACTCTCGTTGCCGACCTCGACGTCCTGGGCGGCCACGTCGAGGACGCCTTTGCCAGGCTGATCGACCTGGTCCGCAGCAGTGCCGACGCCGACCGGGAGGCGGCCCGGACGCACTTGATCGAGCTCTTCACCCTCGTCGGAGACACCGACCCGCGGGTGCTCACAGCGCGCCAGCAGTTGGCCAGCGCCCTGTTCTGACAACCCGATGATGCGTAAGCAGTCGGCTTACTACTCCGATGGCGACCTCGACAACGGCAAGGATGGCTACCTGATCTTGCACTGGGATGGTCAGCGCTGATCGCGGTCCATGCCGTGAACTGGATCGTTGACACTGTCGGGGTCGCGGCGGAGCCAGAGGGTGCCGAGTGGGGGGAGTTGCAGCACGGCTGAGGCGGGCCGACCGTGCCAGGAGATGTCCTCGGCTCGAACCGAGCCGAGGTTGCCGACACCGGAGCCGTAGTAGATCTCGGCGTCGGTGTTGATCGCCTCCTGCCAGCTGCCGGTCGTCGGCAGGCCAAGGCGGTAGCCGAAATGTGGCACGGCGGAGAAGTTCGCGATGCAGGCGAGCAGCGAGCCGTCGGTGCCGGTGCGCAGGAAGCTGAACACGTTGTTGGTCGCGTCGTTGGCGTCGATCCAGCTGAAGCCGTCGGGGTCCTGGTCGAGCGACCACAGGGCCGGCTCGTCGACGTACGTCCGGTTGAGGTCGGCGACCAGCTGCTGGACACCGCGGTGCTCGATGTGGTCGAGCAGCCACCAGTCCAGCTCGCCGCTCTCGGCCCATTCGGCCTCCTGGGCGAGTTCGGTGCCCATGAAGATCAGTTGCTTGCCTGGGTGCGCCCACATGTAGGCGAGGTAGGCGCGGACGTTGGCGAGCTCGCGCCAGCGGTCGCCGGGCATCTTGCGCAGCAGTGAGCCCTTGCCGTGCACGACCTCGTCGTGGGAGATCGGCAGCACGTAGTTCTCGGCGTAGGCGTACATCATCGAGAAGGTCATCTGATGGTGGTGGAACTGCCGGTGGATCGGGTCGTGCGCCATGTAGTCGAGTGAGTCGTGCATCCAGCCCATGTTCCACTTGAAGCCGAAGCCGAGGCCGCCGACGTGGGTGGGCCGGGTGACCCCCGGCCACGCCGTCGACTCCTCCGCGACCGTGACAACGCCTGGGGCCCGGCGGTAGCAGGTCGCGTTGACCTCTTGTAGGAACGAGACAGCCTCGAGGTTTTCCCTGCCGCCGTAGATGTTCGGCCGCCACTGTC
>JAICMS010000142.1 GCA_025929075.1 Propionibacteriales bacterium | reverse complement strand
CGATCAGCCCCTCGACCTCCTCGACGGTCTCGCCCTTGGCCCGCAGCGCCACCGCGAATCCGGCGATCTGCGACGGCGTCGCCTCACCGGCCAGCACCTGCCGCATGACCCACGCGGTCTGGTCGGCGCTGAGATCACTGCGAGCGACGAGTCGCGAGAGCACGTCCGGCCACGTGACCTGGCCCATCGCCTCAGTCACCAGACCCCCGTCCCCACGACCCTCTTCCCCGCGAAGTGCGGGGAAAGTGTCTCGCTTTCGTCCTCTTTGTCCAGCCACTTTCCCGCACTTCGCGGGGGGAGGGTCGTGGGGAGGGGGGCCTGGTGACTGAGGCGATGGGCCAGGTCACGTGGCCGGACGTGCTCTCCCGACTCGTCGCCCGCAGTGATCTCCGCGCCGATCAGACCGCGTGGGTCATGCGGCAGGTGCTGGCCGGTGAGGCGACGCCGTCGCAGATCGCCGGATTCGCGGTGGCGCTGCGGGCCAAGGGCGAGACCGTCGAGGAGGTCGAGGGGCTGATCGCCACGATGTATGAGTTCGCGGCTCCGCTGTCGGTGGAGTCGCGGGCTGTCGACATCGTCGGCACTGGCGGCGACCGCGCCCACACGGTGAACATCTCGACGATGGCTGCGCTGGTCACGGCCGGTGCCGGGGTGCCGGTCGTCAAGCACGGCAACCGCGCCGCGTCCTCGGCTTGCGGGTCGGCCGACGTGCTGGAGGGGTTGGGGATCCGGCTCGACCTGCCTCCCGCCGAGGTGGCTGCGGTGCTCGGCGAGGTGGGGATCACCTTCTGCTTTGCGCCGGTCTTCCACTCGGCGCTGCGGCACTCCGCCGTGCCGCGGCGCGAGCTCGGCGTGCCGACGACGTTCAACTTCCTCGGGCCGCTGGCAAACCCCGCGCGGCCGGCGGCTCAGGCGGTCGGTGTGGCCGACGCCCGGATGGCGCCGATCATCGCGGGCGTGCTGGCGCGGCGTGGCGTCGACGGTTTCGTGTTCCGTGGCGACGACGGCCTCGACGAGCTGACGACGACGACAACGTCGCGGGTGTGGTCGATCGTCGGCGGTCAGGTGGCTGAGTCTGTCGTCGACCCGGCGGAGCTGGGGTTGCCGACCGCGGCGCCGGAGGATCTGCGGGGTGCTGACGTCGGATTCAACGTCGAGGTCGTACGGCGAGTGCTCGCCGGCGAGCGCGGCCCGGTGCGCGACGCCGTCGTGCTCAACGCGGCTGCCGGGATCGCGGCGTTCACGGCCGGCTCCGCGACCTCCCCAGGGGGCGGCCAAGGGGTGGGTCAAAGCCAGGGCGTTGCTGGTGGCGACGCCGGAGGTGGTGGGGGCGCGGGTGCGGGCGCGGAATCTCCCGCGTCGGTGCTAGAGCGGCTGAGCGCCGGACTCGAGCAGGCTGCTCGGGCGATCGACGCCGGGCTGGCCGCTGCCAAGCTCGACGATTGGGTCGAGGCTGTCGCCGTACGCGCCGGGCATCCTCCGAACTGACTGGCCCTCGGCCAGCCTGCGTTTCCCCCTCCGCCGGCCCTGCGTTTCCCCCGTAGTCATCGCAAATCCGCTGACTACGGGGCAAACTTCCCCCGGAGGGTCGGCATTTGCCCCGGAGAGTTCCGGCCGACTCCGCACGCGGTCGGGGCAACGTACGGCGACGTACGGGCGTCCTCAATGAAAGAGGCGCCGAAGCATCGGCGAATCGGACCGGAATACGCGGTTTGAGGCGTCGAGCCGACGCGCCACTAGACTTCAGGGAGGCTCGTGAGCCCGGCTCGTCGTGCCTGCCGGGGGGCGAACCGGTTGTGGTGGCGCCGAGCGCCGTCCGAAGAAACGTAAGGAAGACGATGGGCGTAGGGGTCGAGCGGCTGCGTGCGGGCGGTGGAGACGACCGCGCCGCCGACGGGCGCACCTTCGGCGCCACGCTCGGCTGGACGGTGCTGGGCGCCGTCATCCCGGGCTCGGGCTTCTGGGTTGCCGGGCGACGAGTGCTCGGCGCGATCGTCTTCCTCGTTGCGCTGTCGGCCGTCGTGGCCGCCGTACTCCTGGGTCTGCTGAACCCCCACGCGTACATCCATGCAGCGGTCAAGCCCACCACGCTGCTGGAACTGTCGATCGCCTTCATCATCGCCGCGGTCGCCTGGGTCGTCGTCATCGTCGCGTCGCACCTGCTTGTCCGGCCCGGGCAGCTGAGCGGGCTGCAGCGCGGCATCGGGTTCGCCGTCGTGTTGGTGCTGTGCTTTGCCGTGGCCGCGCCGCTGGCGGTGGGTGCCCGCTATGCCTACACGCAGCGCGACCTCATCCAGCACATTTTCAAAGCGGCGCCGAACAGCTACCAGCAAGGCGGCGGCGGCCATGTGCCCAGTGCCGACAACCCATGGCAGGGGGAGCCCTGGGTCAACGTGCTGCTGCTGGGTGGTGATGGCGGCGTCTACCGGATGGGCGTCCGCACCGACTCCATGATCTTGGCGAGCATCAACACCACGACCGGTCGGACCGTGCTGTTCAGCGTGCCGCGCAATCTGATGAACGCGCCGTTCCCGAAGAACACCCCGCTGTACAACTACTACCCGAACGGCTTCAACGGCCCCGGCGACCCCGGCAACTGGATGCTCAACGCGATCTACCGGATGGTGCCGTTGGAGCACCCCGGGGCGCTCGGCAAGACCGACAACGAGGGTGCCGACGCGCTGAAGCTGTCGATCGGCGAGATGCTCGGCGTGCACGTCGACTACTACGTGTTGATCAACCTGACAGGCTTCCAGAAGCTGATCGATGCGCTGGGCGGCATCACCGTCAACATCGACCAGATCGTGCCGATCGGCGGCAACCACGACACCGGCCAGCCGCCGACAGGGTGGATCCAGCCCGGCCCCAACAAGCATCTCGATGGCTGGGACGCGCTGTGGTTCGCGCGGGGGCGGTGGAACACCGACGACTACAACCGGATGGAACGCCAGCGCTGCGTGATCGACGCGATCATCAAGCAGGCCAGTCCGCGGACGGTGTTGCTGCGCTACGAACAGATCGCTGCGGCCAGCAAGAACATCGCCCGCACCGACATCCCGCGCGACATGCTGCCGGCTCTTGTCGACCTGGCGCTGAAGGTCAAGGACGCGCCGGTCAGGAGCGTCGTCTTTCAGCCCAACGCCCACTTCAACCCGGCCGACCCCAACTTCACCTACATGAGGTCAGTGGTGCAGAAGGCGCTCAACCCGCCTCCGGGGCAGCACCACCACCCGAAGATCATCCAGTCTCCGACCAACGTCTGCGCCTACCACCCCGTCGGCTAGCCGCTGGTCTCGGACGCTGCTGGCTGCTGGCTGGTCGGTGGTAGGTCTGGCCTCCCGCGTCCTGGGTCCGGGTGGGGCGGGGTCCGGGTTTCCCGGTCCGAGCCCGCGTCACGCCCGGCGGCTCGGCGTACGGGCTGGCGGCGTGGGGAAAAGTCCGACGGGGTCGTACGAATCGTCCCCCGGGACGCGGGAGGCCCTGAGGTCAGTCGTCGGCGCCGAGGCTGAACGCCGCCTCGAGGTCATGGCTGGAGTAGGTGCGGAACGCGATGTGGGTCTCCGTGGCCAGCACGCCCGGCACCTTGTTGAGCTGGTCGGGGACGAGGGCAGCCACGTCGTCATGGTTGCGCACCCGCACCAACGCGATGAGGTCGATCTTGCCGGTCACCGAGTAGACCTCGCTCACTCCGTCGATCGCGGCGATCTGCTCCGCGACCTCGGGGATCCGGGCCACGTCTGCCTTGACGAACACGATCGCGGTGATCACGGCGCCTCCGAACGTGAGGGGTTTTCGGCGTGATGGTGGTACGGCGAGAAGCGTAGCCCCAGCGTTACCGCGGCCACGCCGGCCGGGCGCTTCCGCGCCAGACCCCCGACCGAGCACCGCTGGACCGCGAATTCGAACAATTCGCGCTCGCGTTCGCCCGATAGCGGGTGTCCAGTCGAGGCTGAGGCGTACGTCGGTTCGTCCGGGTGGCGGCGCGACGAACCCCCGACATGAGCCGGACGGATGCCGCGGGCTGGGTCAGCAGCTGGTCTGGCTGCCGCGGCGCCAGGTGAGGCCGAGATCGGTCTCACCCGCGACCGGCTGCCAGTGGCCGTGCTTGCTGCCCTGGCCACCCGTCACCACACAGGTGACCTTCCAGGTGAGCCCGGCGCTGGTCACCACGGTCCGGCTCTCGCCACGGGTAGGCGCATAGCCGCTGAAATTGTTGGCCACAACCGTGCCGGCCAACGTGGCGACGCCGCCCACGACCAGCTGGTCACTCCCGGTGCTGGAGAGGTCGACGTGCAGCTTGCCGCCAGCACCTTGGGTGTAGTTGCCGGTCACGCTGAGGGTTCCGTCGTCGGCGGAGCCGTCGAGAGAGCCCGGATCGACCACGCCGCCGTAGTTCTGCACGCCACCGGCGATCTGGGCGCTGCCGCTGATACTCCCGCCTGCTGTCACCCGGATCGGATGGGGGCCGACCTCGGTGACGGTGCCGGCCATCGTGGTGGGATCGGCGATCGTCAGCCAGCCGCGGCCGACAACATTGCTGTCGCTGAACGAGCTGGCCGCACCACCGGTGAGAACCAGGTCGGCGTGTTTGTCGAGCACCGTCGTGCCGCCGTTGTCGACGTACCCAACGCTGTCGAACGTGACGGGTGCCGTCTCCGCGGCGGGCTGGTCGCTCCCGTGGTGGACATAGGCGACCACACGACCGGAGTTGTCGATCTCGCCGTCGCCACTGACCGTGCGGTAGATGGGCAACGTCAGGCTGCCGTTCTTGGCTATCTGCAACCGGGCCTGACCTCGCATCGTGACGTCCGAGTACATCAAGAGCATCTTCCCGTGGTCGGTGAGAGTCACCGGCGGATCGCCTTGGTATCCGCCGAGAAAGAGGCCGCCGGAAGGGGGATCCGACCCAACGGCAGTCACCGTCACCCCGTGACCGACGGTCAGGTCGGCGTTGATGGTCCCCTCCACCCAGTCCAGCTGCCCGCTGCCCTTGAATCCCCCGTCGCCCCGCAGTGTGCCCGGGCCGAAGCCTTGGTCGCCGGCGTCGCCCAGTTGCAGATAGACATTGGCACCGAGTGTCTGTGTGCCGGACAGGGTGACGTCAGTGGACATGATCCAACTGCCGCCGCCGGTGCTCGAGCTGATACTCCCGCCGTCGTTCAGCTCGACCGGCCCACCCACCGTCACCAGGAGACCGCCACCATCCAGCTCTACCGCGCCGCTCTGATCGAACTCAACGTCTTCCATGAAGAGGCCCCCGTCGGAGACTGTGAGGCTGCCGTCGTTCACGAGTTTCGCCTGGTTCATGCAGCAATCGGAGTGCCTGATCTGGGCGCTCGCAACCATCGTGCCGGTGGGCGCGATGATCAATTGCGTTGGCCCTTCCATCCATAAATCACCGGAGAGATTGAGCCCCCCGTCCACCGTCATGTCGTTTGCCAGCTCCGGAGCGTCTTGTTCCAACCCGTCGTCAACGTTGGCTGTGGCACCGGCCGCAAGCACGAGTGGGGCATTGATGCGCCCCGAGTCCCAGGTCATCGTGCCCATGACAGTGATGGGGCCGCCGCCGTTGATGTTCGCTCCGCATTGGCCTGCGATCGAGAACGAGAAGTCTTGCAGGGCCACGGTGGGAACGTTGTCTACGTCGGCTACGCAATCTTCGCTGTCCGGCGGCGCGATCGAGACGGAGTCACCGTCGCCTGGGACGCCGTTGGGTGACCAGTTCAGCGGGTCGGTCCAGGAGTGGTTGTCCCCGGGCGGGTCTTGGGACGAGCCGACCCAGGTGTAGGCGGTTGAGGTGACGGCGT
>JAICMS010000107.1 GCA_025929075.1 Propionibacteriales bacterium | reverse complement strand
CTGCCGACATCACCTGGCGCACCATCTGCTCGGGCATCGGCGGCGCCGCATCTTGCAGCCGGGTCAGCGTCGCGCGGTACGGCGCCATCATCGCCTCGGGCAGCGCCGACTCGAAGATCGACAGCGCCTGGCCGAACTTCAGTGCGCCGCCCTTGAGCTCGCCCAGCACCCGGAAGAGCTGCTCGGCGGTGCGCTGCTGGATCTGGTTGGCGACGGCCTCGGCGGGCGCCCCGCCGATCCGGCGGCCGATCCCGAGCGTCGCCCGACCGGCGTACCCCAGCGGCAGGGACGCGAGCCGGAAGGTGCGCGTCACGGTCTTGCGGGGAAGATCGGTCACGCCCCCATTGTGTCGTGCCGCCGCGACCACCCACAGCCGCAATGCGGGTGCGGCTCATGCCCGAGCGCCCGCATCGGCCCGAGGCCGTGCGGTATCTCGAGCATCGACTGCAGCGTCTCCGGCCGTTCCCCGCACGCCCACAGCGCCACCTGCTGTACGGCGTGTGCAGCGACAACTGCGGACAGCGAGCGGTCACATGCCGGCACCGCCAACCGCCGCCTCGACGCCGATTCCACGACGGTCGGCCACGCCGGGTCGACCTCCCGGTGGGCCGCGTCGAGGCAACGCAGACAGGCCGATCGGCCAGGCTCGACGAACGGTCCGACGACGCCGACCAGGTCGCACACATACGCCCACAGGTGCGGCAGGCCGGAGTGCATCGCCGTGTCGGCGGTGGACCGGTCCGGCGGCCAGTCGGATGCCACCACGAGGACATCGGCCTCGGCCGGCTCGTCCGTCGTCGCCAGCTGCGCGTCGAGAAGCAGGGCCCCGACGCGCTCGGCGACAGCTCCGACGCCTTGTACGGCGACGGTCACCGCTTGTCGGGCAGCGTGGAGGTCGTGGGCGGTGCGCTCGGGACCGGCGAGCAGCCAGTACGCGTTCCACGCCGGCTCAGCCACCTCGACGGGTCGTCTGGTGGCCGCCTGGTCGACCAGGACGCCGGCTCGCATCAGCCCCTCGACCGTCGTACGGACCGCGTCAGCATCGCCGACAACGTCGGTCGCCGCGTCGATGACGCCGGACAGCTCGCGATAGCCGTCGGTCGCGGCCAGCACCGCGCGGACGACCGGGGTGTCCAGCAGCGCGCCGACGCCCGGCCACTCATGGCCGAGCTGGTAGGTCCGTGCGTCGCGGCGCATGATCTGCAGGCCGGGTCGCAGCACTGGACGCATCGGCGGGCCTCCTCACGCGGGCACTCGGCGTGCGGACAGCCTGCCAAAGAACGGGCGGCGGCCGCTGGCGTCGTCCACAGCCGGCGTCGGCCCGGGTGGACTGCCCGCCGGGCAGGGGGAGTTGCGCCCTCGGAGCCGGGACACGGCAGGCCGTCCGGACAGCGACGACCCGCGGCGCCGACAGGGCAGCCGCGGGTCGTCGAGGTCTCGGGGAAGGTTCAGGCCTTGCCGAGGATGCGGTTGAGGTTGGTGCCACAGACCGGGCAGACGGCCTTGGCCATCCGGGTGCCCTTGTCGTTGACGCGGACCTCGCCCTCCGCCTCGCGCTTCGCCTTGCACTTCACGCAGTAGAACTCACCACTCCAGCTCTCCGCCATGGGGGCCTCTCTCTCGACTCGTACGGGCGGTCGTGGGATGTTCCCCGGCCGCGTGGACCGTCAGGCTTGCGGTCCCGCAGGCCCGCTCGGAGGCGGCGCGGCCGTGCCGCCGCACCTGCCCCGCGCGCCAGACTACGGGAGCAACCCTTCGGAGCCTACGCAGCCCGGCCGTGAAGCGCGCTGGGCGCGCTCAGGCAACCGACATAAACGGTGGCAAACCGCCGCAAGGCTCCATGTAGTCGTGACCCTCACCACGCGGGCGGTCGCCCTCGCTCATGCCCTCCCCACGCCCGGACACGGCCCAGTCCTCATCCGGGCAGAGTCAGCAGGAAGCGACAGCCGCCGTCCTCGTTCGCCACAGCCACCGTCCCGCGGTGCGCCTCGACGATTCCCCGGACGATCGCCAGCCCGAGCCCGGCACCGGATTGGCCGTCCGGCGTCCTCGCGTCACTGCCACGCCAGCCGACGTCGAAGACCCGCTCCAACGCGTCCGGCGACAGGCCGCCGCAAGAGTCGCGGACCGCGATCTCGACATGGCCGTTCTCCCGCCGGCCCGACACCCAGATCGCTCCGTCGGAGGGTGTATGACGGATCGCGTTCATCAGCAGGTTGGTGACCGCGCGAGACAGCTCACGCGCGTCGGCGGGCACCACCAGGCCCTGCTCGACCGAGCCGTCGAGCCGAACCTCACGCGCCTGCGCGACGGGGTTCGCCCCGGCCAGGGCGTCGCTGATCACGTCGTCGAGCGGGACATCCTCGATCGAGAGCGTCAGCGCCCCTGCGTGGATGCGCGACAGCTCGAAGAGGTCGTCGACCATCCGCGCCATCCGGTCGACCTCCGTGCGCATCAGCCGGTGGTAACGCGGCGGGTCAGCCACCAGGTCGTCCTCGAGCGCCTCGGTCATTGCCCGCAACCCGGCCAGAGGGGTGCGCAGATCGTGGGAGACCCAGGCGACGAGCTCGCGACGCGACGACTCCAGCTGGCGTTCACGGGCCCTGGACTCCGCGAGCCGTTGGCTGGTTCGCCGCAGCTCCTCCGACACCTGCTGCAGCTCGGCCGGCCCACCGGGCGCGGCAGCCACCTCTCCGCCGTCGGCCAGGCTTCGGGCGACGGCCCGCAGCGACCGTGATCGTCGTACGACGCCCTCTGCGACAACCAGCGCGAAGCCGAGCGAGACGACGCCGGCAACCGCAGTCACGATCAGCACCACCTGGAAGTCGTGGCCGGACAGGAACATCGCTCGCGCGGTGGCCAGCAGGCCGCTGACGAACCCGCCGACCGCGACCAGCGCGACGATCCCCACACTCCACCGCAGCGACCGCCGGCGCAGCAGCCAGACCAGCGCCACGCCGACCGCGCCCGCCGCAGCCGACCAGCCGGCCGCCATCCCGACGATGAGCCACTGGTCGTGAGTCATGCGGCGGCCTCCCATCGGTAGCCGACTCCCCAGACAGTGAGCAGTCGACTGGGTCGTCGGGGGTCGGGCTCGACCTTCTCCCGCAACCGCCGTACATGCACCGTCACCGTCGACTGGTCGCCGAAAGACCAACCCCAAACCTGGTCCAGCAGCTCGGCCCGGTCGAAGGCGACGCCCTTGTGGCAGAGGAAGAACCGCAGCAGATCGAACTCGCGCGCGGTCAGCGACAGCTCGACACCGGCCCGGGTGGCGACGTGGCGGGACGCGTCGAGGACGAGGTCACCGTCGTGCAGCACGGCGTCCCCGGTGTCCACCCGGTCGCTGCGTCGCAGCACCGAGTCGACCCGCAGGCAGAGCTCGCGCGGGCTGAAGGGCTTGGTGACGTAGTCGTCGGCGCCGACCTCGAGCCCGAGGACACGTTCGGACTCCTCCCCGAGCGCCGTCAACATGATGATGGGGAGGTCGGCGATGGCGCGGATCCGGCGGCAGACCTCCAGTCCGTCGATCCCCGGCAGCATCAGGTCGAGCACGACCAGGTCGGGCCGATGGTGACGCACGGTGTGCAGCGCGACCTCTCCGTCGGCGGCCTCGGTGGCATCATGCCCACCGGCGCGCAGGTAGGACACCACCACCTCGCGGACGGTGTTGTCGTCGTCAACCACGAGTACGTGCGACATGACCGCCGGACCCTTCGGGATGTGGCGCTGCCTGCGAGTCGAGCCTACGACGGGTGCTGGCGAGGCGGGCCGCGTACACCAGCCCGCTGAGCACGTACATCACGCCCACTGCCACCAGCCACCTACCGAGGAAGGGCTGCTGCGTCTGGCCGGTCGCCGCCGCGTAGCTATGGCCGCCCTGCCGCACGATGCCGGGGAAGGACAGGCAGAACAGCAGCAGGCTGCCGATCGTCGGCATGCGGAGGTAGTTGAGCGGCGAGATCGGCAGTCGGGCAGCGACCGAGGGGATGCCGAGTACGGCGACCACGACCCTGTCGACCACGGCGTACGCCGGAAACAACACGAGGTCGTGTCCGATGACACTTCCGGCGAACCAGGCCGCCATGCCGGCGACATCGCGGGCACCGGATGCCAACAGGAGTGCATAGCCGGCGAGGGCGAGACCGGCGACGACCACCGCTGACCGAGCCAGCGCCCGCCATCTGCGATGCCGGCGGTGGTGGCGGCTGTGCTCGCCGCCCGGCCCTGGTGCGTCCGCAGTGACTGGCGAGGCGGCACTGACAAGGGGGTCAGTCATCGTGGAACTCGATCGAGTGGACCCATTTGGTCGCGTGTACGCCGGGGATGGCCGGCACCACGACCCGGGCCGGATAGCCGTGGTCGAGGGAGAGGTCGGCTCCGTTGACCCGGAGGGCGAGCATGGCGTCGGGGTCGAGCACCTGGCCGCCCTCCAACGTCGCCCGGTTGAACGAGCCGTGCCGGGCGAGTGAGGACACGACGGCGCTTCGCGGTGATACGGCCTCGACGAGCACGGCGAGATCCCGCAAGCGCACCCCGCCCCACGACTGTGTCGTCGACCAGCCCTCGACACAGGCGATGGGCAGCCGGGCGGTGTGCTGCGCCATCGCGGCCAGGCTCGGGCGGTCGAGTCGGACCACGTGGTCGCCGTACCGCACGGTGAGCCGCCAGGACGCGCCGACATCGGCCGCGCGAACCCCCGCTGCGGCGGCGGTCTTGTTGACCTGGAAGGCGTTCGGCCCGTCGCCGTACGACCGTCCTCGGGGAAGCAGGAACGCCAACATGCGAGCCGGTCCGCCGACCACCTGCCCGACAGTCGTGACGGCAACGAGGGCCGACGACCCGGCGACGACACCGAGGAACCCTCGGCGGCTCATCGTCGCCGTCGCTGGTCGGCTCGCGACGAGGTCGTCAGCATCGGCCGGCTCAGGCACGGTCCGGGCCAGCGGTGTGCGCAGCTCCTCGCGCAAGGAGCGCGACCGCAGCGAGCGAAGCATCAGCGGCAGCTTGAGCGCCACGTGCACCACGAAGCCGGCGATGAAGACCCAGGCGCCGTAGTAGTGCGCGGAGTAGAAGCTGAAGCCGAAGACGTAGTCGTAGGAGATGTTGAGGATGCCGGTCACGATCTCGAAGAGCACCCCGCCGACAAGCAATACCAGTGACAGCCGCTCGAGCAGGTGTGGCAGGGAGCGCACCGGCGGCCACACGAACAGCCGCGGAATCACCGACCACAGCTTGGCGACGACGACCGGCACGAGGACCAGTCCGAGCACCACGTGCAGCCCCTGGGTGAGCTGGAACAGCCAGGCCGGCCGAGTCGGCCAGCCGAACACCGGAAGGCGGAGCCACCCGACGTCTGCGGGCCGGGCCTGGTGGAACTGCGGCCCGTAGGCGATGTAGTCGAGCAGGCCGGTGACGACGACCAGCGGCAGGCTCACGAGCAGCGCGAGACCGAGGACCGACGTCAGCCACGGTCCGCGAAGCGGGCTGCGCCAGAGCTTGTCGGTTCGCGGCGGCCAGAAGCGGTGCGCCGTCGATCGGGGCCGCGCCGACCGTGGTGCCGGTCCGGGCTGGGGCGAGCGTTGCCAGTCCATCGTCGGTCAGCCGCCGTCCGCCGGTCGCTGCAGCTGGGCGAACCACCGGCCGGCATGGTCGTGCACCGAAAGCACCTCCAAGGCGGCGGCCTCGGCCAGCGTGTGCAGCGTGTCAGCGGCGACGATGCCCCAACGGAACGGCTGCGAGCGGCATCCCGCATGCTCGAGCCGGACGATGCAGCGGCCCGAGTGGGTGCCCGGCGGGGCGAGATCGACGACCACCACCCCGTCGGCGCACAGCAGGCTGCGGACACGCAGCAGCAGCTTCAGGGGATCACCGCCGATGCCGATGTTGCCGTCGGCGAGAAGTGCGCACCGCCAGCGGCCCTCTCCCGGCAGCGGGCCGAAGACGTCGCGCACCAGTGCGGTCGCGCCCCGGGCACGGGCTAGTGCGACAGCCGTCGGAGCGATGTCGATACCCAGGGCGGGAACTCCTCGTACGGCGAGGGCCTGAGTCATCCGGCCAGGCCCGCAGCCGATGTCCAGGGTCGGCCCGCGGCACTGGCTGAGCAGGAGGCGGTCTCCGGTGTCGGCATCCTCGGCCCAGCGCCGGACCGGCACCCGCGCCGGCCCTTCCTCCAGCCCGTGCAGGAGGCAGTCGTGGCCGGCCAACATGGCCGTCTCATAGACGGTGGCCGGATGGTGAGTGGAGGCGCGGATACGCCGTTCAGCGCCGAGGTCGGAAGGCGAGCAGGACGGGTGACCGGTCACGGTCGCCGACCGCTGCCGTTGACGTCACACCAGGCGCGGGCGAACCGGCTCGCCGGCGCCTCCCGGCACGCCGCCTCCGCGTCGGCGGCATCGTCGACGTCGAGGAGGCGCTCCCCGACGCGGACGGTGGCACCACTGGCCTCCAATGCTGACGCCGTGTCGAAGCCGGTGCGCGACGTGGACATCGCGACATCAGTGAGGGCCGATGCATGCTCCGGGTGGCGCAGCGCCAGCGCCCACCATCCCCCGTCTTGCGCAGGCGCGACGACCGCGTCGCAACGAGCCTCTGCCGAGAGTGAGCCGGCGGCCCTGCCCGTCGCCGTACCGTGACAGCAGGCCGGACCAGAGAGCAGTGCCGCCAGCGACCGCAGCCGGCCGACGGTCAGCTGTGGGGTGTCCATGCCGATCTGGAGCATCGGGGTGCCGGTGACCGTGGCGGCGTCGCCGTGGGCGGCTGCCAACCGGGCCGCCAGCCCTTGACCGCGTTGTGGGATCACGGTCCACCGCCGACATCGGGCCGCGATCTCCTCGCCCCGCGCGGCTGCCGACAGCCGGCCGTCGAGGGCGAGCACCCGGTGTCCCGGCGGGAAGGCCCGCTCACAGACGTCGAGGGTGTCGAGCAGCGCCGCCGCCGCCAGGTGCGCAGCGGCCGTCGACCCCACGCTGCGTGCCAGTCGGGTCTTCGCCCAGCCTGCAACGGGCGCCTTGGCGACGAGGAGGATGCTGGCAGGGATCACGGCAACGCCCGCAGCAGGTCGACAGCCGCCCGCGCGCTCCCCACGAACGAGCCGGAGACCTTCGAGACAGTGCCCGCCAGTCGTGGCCGGTAGCTCACATCTGCCTCGACAACCACCCAGCCGGCTCGATGAGCGCGCACGAGCAGCTCGAGCGGATAGCCGAACCTCCGGTCCTGTATGCCGAGGGCCAGCAGCGACGTTCGACGGCACACGCGGACGGGGCCGATGTCGCCTAGCCGCACACCGGTGACCTGGTGGAGTCGCCACAGCAGGGCTGCGTTCCCGACGCGGGCATGCCATGGCCAGGCGCGAGGTACGACGGCACTGCGTCGACCGACAACGAGGTCGGCGCCCGCCCGGTCGAAGAGGTCCAGCAGGTGCGGAAGCTCCCGCGGCTCGAGAGAGCCGTCGGCGTCCATGACCGCCACGACGTCGGCCTGGCTCGCCAGCACTCCGGCATGGACGGCTGCGCCATAGCCGGTGCGCGGCTCGACGACAACCGTCGCCCCGGCCGCCTCGGCCACCGCCTTCGTCTCGTCGGTCGAGCCGTTGTCGACGACGATCACGCCGACGTTGGCCGGCACCCGTGGCAGCAGCCAGCGCAGCGCCACTGCCTCGTCGCGGGCAGGCAGGACAAGGTCGCAGCGGCTGGCCATGCGGCCAATGTAGGAACCGGTCACCTGCATGCGGGCCCCAAAAGTCTTACGGACCGATGACGTCTTCCTCCACAGCCGCTTGGCGGCGGCCATCAGTCCGCTGATCGGCCTAGCGTCGAGGAATGGCCTTCAGGCCCCGCCTCGTCGAGGACCCGACCGTTGCGTCGGAAGCCACTGGTTGCACGACGACAACCGGGTCAGAGTCAGCAGTCCCCGTCGACAAGCCACGGCGGTTGCTGTCACCCCGTGCCGTCGGCGTGGTGCTGGTGCTCGGGCTGATGACAGCCGCAGTCGCAGTGCCGCCGTTGG
>JAICMS010000200.1 GCA_025929075.1 Propionibacteriales bacterium | reverse complement strand
GGCGGACTGGGCCCGCACGCCACCGCGCGACCGGGCGGAGCTGCTGCGAGCGGCATACGAGCAGCTCGTCACCCGCGCGGACGAGTTCGCCCTGCTGATGACGCTCGAGATGGGCAAGACGCTCGCCGAGTCGCGCGGCGAGGTGGCGTATGGCGCGGAGTTCTTCCGGTGGTTCTCCGAGGAGGCCGTGCGCATCTCCGGCCGCTGGTCGACCGCGCCGAACGGCGCCACCCGGCTGCTGACGATGAAGCAGCCGGTCGGGCCGACGCTGATGATCACGCCGTGGAACTTCCCGCTCGCGATGGGCACCCGCAAGATCGGCCCCGCGATCGCCGCGGGATGCACGATGGTGGTCAAGCCCGCCGCCCAGACGCCGCTGACGATGCTCGCCCTGGCTGAGCTGCTGCAGGAGTGCGGCCTGCCGGCCGGGGTGCTCAACGTCGTGACGACGAGCAACAGCGGCGCGGTGATGGAGCCGGTGATCCGCGACCCCCGGCTGCGCAAGCTGACCTTCACCGGCTCGACCCCGGTGGGGCGTCGCCTGATGGAGCAGGCGAGCGAGCAGGTGCTGCGGGTGTCGATGGAGCTCGGCGGCAACGCACCCTTCCTGGTCTTCGAGGACGCGGACCTCGACCGGGCCGTCGAGGGGGCGATGCTCGCCAAGATGCGCAACATCGGCGAGGCGTGCACCGCGGCGAACCGGTTCTACGTGCACGAGTCGGTCGCCGCCGCATTCACCGAGCGGCTCGCTGAGCGGATGGGCGCGCTGAAGCTCGGCCGCGGCACTGAGGCCGGGGTCGACGTCGGGCCGCTGATCGACAAGGCGTCCCGGGACAAGGTCGCCGCGCTGCTGCAGGACGCGGTCGACAAGGGCGCCCGCGTCGTCACGGGTGGCGACCCGGTCGACGGGCCGGGCTGGTTCTTCCAGCCCACCGTGCTGGCCGACGTGACCGCGGACGCGGACGTCAACCGGGAGGAGATCTTCGGGCCGGTTGCCCCGGTGCGCACCTTCCGCACCGACGAGGAGGCGATCCGGCTCGCGAACGACACCGAGTACGGGCTCGTCGCCTACGTCTTCACCCGGGACCTGTCCCGGGCGATCACGCTCAGCGAGGCGCTCGACTATGGGATGGTCGGCGTCAACCAGGGCATCGTGTCCAACCCGGCCGCGCCGTTCGGTGGGGTCAAGGCTTCCGGTGTCGGCCGGGAGGGCGGCGCCGAGGGCATCGAGGAGTACCTCGAGACCAAGTACGTCGGCATCGCCCTGTAGCCGGACAGACGACGTATGGCGCCCGCCCCCGCTGGCGAGGCGGCGAGGCGGCGAGGCGGCGAGGCGGCGAGGCCCAGAAAGGGCGCCAGCAGCACGGCAGCGCTGAGACTATGGGGCGCCCCGGGAATCGCTTGCTTTTCACCTAAGAGGCCCATGATACTGGAACTCCTATGCGAACAGTGCCGCCTACTCTGCTGCCGATCCTCAGGTCTCGGGTCCAGGGCGACCTCTTGGCGCTGCTCTATCTCCACCCGGACCAGGAGCACAGCATCACAGATCTCGCCACCAAGATCGGCGCTTCCGTCAAGGCAGTGCAGCAGGAAGTGGACCGGCTGGTTGGGGTGGGCTTCCTGACCGACCGCCGGATGGGCACCTCCCGGCTGGTCCGTTCGGTTCGTGACTCTGTGCTGACCCGGCCGCTGACCGACCTACTGGCGGTCACCTATGGGCCCCTGCCTGTGCTCACAGAGTGCCTGGCAGGAGTGCCAGGCGTAGACCGGGCCTTCATCTACGGCTCTTGGGCCGCACGGTACAGCGGTGAAGCGGGTCCGGTTCCAGGCGACGTGGACGTACTCGTGATCGGCGACGCGGACGCCGACGACTTGGATGAACGGGCCCGCGCGGCTGAGGTGGTGCTGCGACGCGAGGTCAACATTCGCCGCGTACGTCCACACAGCTGGGAGGGTAAGGAGGACCCCTTCATCGCCACCGTCCAATCACAGCCATTGATCGAGTTGGCAGTACATCCAGCGACAGAGCCTGCGGAGAACGCGTGAGGTGGGAGCAAGGCCGTGGGGAGATTGACCGGATGCTCGGCAACGGTGAACTCGAGCGCGTGCAGGCTAGCCGACAACATGCGGACCGCCTTGTCCAGCAGTCGCGGCGCCACCTCGAGTCGGCGGATAAGACGCGCGACTCGGATCCAGAGGGGGCCTACGGCATTCTGTATGACGCCGGCCGGAAGGCGTTGTGGGCGATCTTGGCCAACCAAGGACTGAGGCCGACAGCCAAGGGCGGCCATCTGGCCGTGTATCACGCGGTGATCGCGCAGTTGGACCCGCCGATGGGGCAGCAACTGCGCCCTTTCGACAGGATGCGCCGGCAGCGGCACGACGCCGAGTATCCGAAGATCGACAGTCCTGACCTGACTGCCGACGACATTCGCGACGATCTTCCGAAGATCCGCGCCATCGTCGACATAGCTGAGCGCATCATGGACGAGATGTCCGTCTTCTAGGCCACGACTCAACCCCTCGCCCGCTCTTCAGGGGGGTCGCGCTGCCTCGTGCACCGGCGAGTCAGGGCTGAGTCGGAGGCATGCCGCACTCGGCTCCGCCGACAGTGGCCGGGCTCTCGATAGTCACGGACGCAGCAGGACCTTGATGGCGCGGCGCTCGTCCATCGCCCGGTAGCCCTCGGCCGCCTCCTCGAGCGGCAGCTCGAGGTCGAAGACCTTGCCGGGGTCGATCTGCCGGGTCCAGATCAGGTCGATCAGCTCGGGCAGGTACTGCCGGACCGGCGCCGGCCCCCCGTGCAGGTGCACGTGCGAGAAGAACAGCTCCCTGCCGGGCAGCTGGACGTCGTGGGAGACGCCGACGAACCCGACGTGGCCGCCGGGGCGGGTGGCGCGGATGGCCTG
>JAICMS010000186.1 GCA_025929075.1 Propionibacteriales bacterium | reverse complement strand
TCAGTATGGCTGGGATCAGCCTGCTGTTGCCTGTATCTCGCATGTCTGCGACGGTGGCGCGGTGATGCCTCCGGCGGATGGCCATGTGCACACCGAGTGGTCGTGGGACGCGCCGAGCGGTTCGATGGAGCAGACCTGCGTCCGGGCGCTCGAGCTGGGGCTGCCGGCCGTCGCCTTCACCGATCACGCCGACTACACCCGTTGGCCCCTTGCCGACGCCGACCTGGACGAGGACCAGCATCTGCGCCGGTTCACCGACGAGCTCGGGGTGCTGACGCCGCCCCGGCTCGACGCCGAGGGCTACTTGGAGAGCATCGAGCGCTGCCGCGCCAGGTTCTCGGACCTCCACATCCTCAGTGGTGTCGAACTCGGCGAGCCGCACTGGCACAGTCCGTTGGCGGCGGCGTTGCTCAGGTCCGGAGAGTTCGACCGGGTGCTGGGGTCGCTGCACTGCCTGCCGATGGGAGAGGGGTTTGCCGAGCCGCCGTACCTCTACCAACAGCGCCCAGCCGCCGAGGTCATGGGCGCCTACCTCCTGGAGGTGCCGCGGCTGGTCGCTGGGTTCGGCGACTTCGCCGTCCTGGCCCACATCGACTATCCGGTCCGGACCTGGCCGGCTAATGCGGGGCCGTTCGACGTCACTGCCTTCGAGGGCGAGTTCCGGCAAGCCCTGAAGTCACTTGCCGACAGCGGCCGCGCGCTGGAGGTCAACACCGGCGGGCCGCTTCAGCCTGAGGTCGTGCGCTGGTGGCGGGAGGAGGGCGGCGCTGCCGTCACCTTCGGCAGCGACGCTCACGACCCGACCGGCTTGGCGTTCGCCTTCACCGAAGCCGCGGCGATGGTCGAGGCGGCGGGGTTCCGCGCCGGCCGGCATCCGTTCGACTTCTGCCTGCGCTCCTAATGGCCGTCGCTCGTCGTCGTACGGCGAACCAGAGCCGCTCAGCCGCTCGGTACGGCGACGGCGAGCACCGGCTTGCTGGTCGGCTGCGCCGAACCGCCCGCCGGCTCGACGGTCATCGCGACCTGCTGGGCCCCGGCCACCGACGCAGGCAGCGTGACCACGGTCTGCCCGGACGCAGTGGGCCGGAAGGTGCCGGCCGGATGGGCCGAACGGTCGACCCGCCAGAGTTCGTAGACCTTCCCGGCCGGCGGCGACGGCAGCCCGCTCACCACGAGCACTGCCTCGCCTTGCGACCGCGAGAGCACCAGGGTGGCGCGGCCGCCGGTGACCGGGTTGCCGGTCACCGTCCGCACGTCCCCGGCCGCCAACAGCCGGGTGAGCTCCTGCTGCCGGCCCTGGGCGACGTTGGCCTGGTGCTGGCTGCTCAGCGCCCAGCCGAGACAGCCGAGGGCGACGAGGACCGCGGCGGCGGCCACGAGGCTGGCCGGCCGCAACCACCGGCGCCGGTCGGGGGCTGACAGCCGAGTGGGTGGTCCGACCCGCGCTCCGGTCGTCGTACCAACCGCCTCGACAGCGCCGCTGCCGTTCGCGCTGTCGGCCTGCGGGGTTGTCGCGATGGCGTCCAGCACCGCGCCCCGAAGGGCGGTCGCGGGTTGGACGGCGACCATCTCAGACAGGGATGCCGTCATCGACCGCATCGCAGCGACCGTCTGCACGCAGTCCGGACAGTCGGCCAGGTGCTCCTCGAAGGCAGTCCGCTCATCCGGCTCCAGCGCATCGGCAGCGTAGAGCTCGGCGTCGCCGTGCGGATCGTGGTTCACCGCTGCTCTCCCAGGACGTCGCCGAGCCGTTGCATACCGGCGCGGATGCGTGTCTTCACCGTACCGAGCGGCAGGTGGAGGAAGTCCGCCACTTCGACATGCGTCATGCCCTCGAAGTAGGCGAGGACGACCGCCGTCCGCTGCGCCGCCGGCAGCCGCTCGAGAGCCGCCCGAACCCGCCAGGCCTCCTGTTTCGAGGCGACGTCTTCGGAGATGTCCGGCACCTCCGTCCGGTTGCGCTGGGTCCACCTGTCGTCACGCTGCCGACTTCGCTCGCTCGACCGCACCGCATCAACGGCCCGTCGGTGACTGAGTGCGTTGAGCCAGGTCCGGACGGCACCGCGTTCGGGGTCGAAGCGCGGCGCCTGCTGCCACACCTGGACGTAGACCTCTTGGGCCACCTCCTCGGCCCGGGCGCGGTCGCGGCAGACACGCAGTGCGATGCCGAAGACGAACGCCGACGTGGCGTCGTAGAGGGTGGCGAACGCGTCCTGGTCGCCCTTGGCCACGAGCCGCATCAGCGCGTCGAGGTCCGGCGGCCCGGGGCGCTGCGGCATGCGGATTAGTGTGCCCCAATCAGCGCCTACCTCCCCGCCGGCCCGGGACGCGATCGTGGTCATGATCGTCGTCGGCCGGCTGCGCGGGTTCGGATGCGCCATAGTCGCGTCGCGGCGAGTACGACGACCACGGACTCGGTGGCTATCGAGAGGACGCCGAGCGGCTCCAGCCAGTTGCCGATGTCGTCGGCCATCATCGGCAGGCCGACCGTCCGGCTAACGACGTAGGCGATCACGGCCAGTGCGGAGGCGCCTCCCAGACCGAGCCAGACGAGCACGCTGTCAGAGACCAGAAGGGCGACGGTGCCGAGCAGGCAGGTGACGGTGAGGAGGATGAAGAGCACACCGATGTACGGCGCCTCGACAAGGTGCTCCGGGGTCACCGGGACGTGGGCGAGGCCGGCCGCGAGGGCAGCGGCGGCCGCCGGGTAGCGCAGCGAGGCGCTGCCGAGTCGCCCGGAGGCCGAGGCTGTCGACGTACCGGAAGGCATCGGCAGCAGCAAGGTGAACAGCGCGAGGAGCCCACCGCCGGTCGCGACGAAGAGGCCGGGGCCCTTGGCGGGCAGGTTCATGCCATCGAGCTGCCCTGACACGGCGTAGAGCTGGACGAGCAGGTGACCGGCGAACGCGGTCAGGCCGAAGCCGGCGAGGCCGAGCGCCCAGCGCAACGGGACGGACGCGGTCAGCGCCTGACCAACGGCGAGGACCGCCACGACAGCAGCCGCCACCAAGAGGATCGTGCCGTTCCGGGTCCCGAGGCCGGACTGCGAGAGAAGCCCGTCGAACGTCGACAGCCACGGCAGGGTCACGCCGTAGGCGACGACGCCGGCTCCCGCGAGCCCCAGGGCCATCGTCGCGAGCCGTTGGTAGCCGGCGCTCCGCTGGCGCGCAGAGGCGTCAGCACTGCTGTGCGGCCGAGCGGCCAGAGTCTCCATCGCCATGCCGTGCTCCTTCGGATAGCGGGGCGGCGGCCCGGAGGGAGCGCCGCCCCGCCGGTCGATTCCTCAGCTGGCTGAGAAGTAGAGGAAGAGGTTGGTCGGGATGTTGTCGGTGACGTTGGGGTTGTCGGCGCGGCGCAGATGGTTGACGAAGCGGTAGCTCTTCGCCGCCACGATCCGGTCCC
>JAICMS010000122.1 GCA_025929075.1 Propionibacteriales bacterium | reverse complement strand
TGGCCGCCTACACCGCGACGGCGATGGTGTTCAACAGCACCTGGGAGCGGGCAGTGCTCCCGATGTTGCCCATGTCGGGCGCCAAGCCACCGAACCAGAGCACGTCGGGCGACTTCGCCGTCCGCCGCACGACGCCACGTGCGTCCGAAGCGACGACCGACCCAGCTGCGAGGGACCCGCGGACCAGCACGACCGACAGGAGACGCGCATGAGCGACAGCACCACGGCATCCGATGCCCTCGTCGACAGGTTGATCGAGTGGGGCGTGGACACGATCTTCGGCCTGCCCGGCGACGGGATCAACGGCCTGATGGAGGCGCTGCGCAAGCGGCACGACAAGATCCAGTACATCCACGTGCGGCACGAGGAGGTCGCGGCGATGGCCGCGGTCGGCTACGCGAAGTTCACCGGCCGGTTGGGCGTCTGCTTCGCGACAGCGGCGCCGGGAGCCACCCACATGCTGAACGGCCTGCTCGACGCCAAGCTTGAGCAGGCGCCGATTCTGGCGATCAGTGGGATGACCTACAGCGACCTCATCGGAACCAGCTACCTGCAGGACATGAACATCGACTATCTGTTCAACGACGTCGCTGTCTACAACCAGCGGATCATGAGCCCACAGAGCGTTGAGAACGTCGTCGACTATGCGTGTCGCACCGCGCTGACCGAGCGTGGTCCGGCCCACTTGGCGTTCCCGATCGACTACCAGGCGGCGCCGGCCGACGCCGGGATGCGCTTTGCGCGCAACGTCCCCGGACACAGCTCCACCGCCTACCGCCCGCCGCGTCGAGTGCCGGTGCACACCGACCTGGAGGCGGCCGCGGAGGCGCTGCGGGGCAAGACGAAGGTGGCGATCCTGGCCGGAGCTGGTGCCCGCGGTGCCGGTGCCGAGCTGGAGCAGGTGGCCGAGACGCTCGGCGCCCCGATCGTCAAGGCGATGCTCGGCAAGGACTGTGTGCCCGACGACTCGCCGTACACAACGGGCTCGATAGCCCTGGTCGGGACGCGGCCGAGCGAAGAGGCACTCGAGCAGTGCGACGGCCTGCTGATCGTCGGAAGCAGCATGCCGTACATCGAGTTCTACCCGAGCCCCGGCCAGGCCACCTGCGTCCAGATCGACGACAAGCCTGACCGGATCGGGCTGCGGTGTCCGGTCGACGTGCCGCTGTGCGGTGACGCGGCCGCCACGCTGCGCGAGCTGCTGCCGTTGCTGAAACGCAACGACGACAGGTCGTTCCTGGAGCAGGCCCAGCAGGGCATGAAGGACTGGTGGGAGCTGATGGAGGAGCGCGGGACCCGGACCGACATGCCGATGAAGCCGCAGGTGCCGGCGTGGGCGCTCAACGAGGTGCTCGACGACGACGCGATCATCTGTGGCGACTCAGGGACGGTGACCACCTGGGTGGCCCGCCAGGTCAAGGTGCGCAAGGACCAGATGTTCAGCTTCAGTGGCACGAACTGCTCGATGGCGGCCGGGCTGCCGTATGCGATCGGTGCGGCGGCGGCATTTCCGGGTCGGCAGGTCGTCGTCTTCACCGGTGACGGCTCGATGACGATGCAGCTCGGCGACTTCCTCACCTGCGTGCAGCACAAGCTGCCGGTGAAGATCGTGGTGGTCAAGAACAACACCCTCGGGCTGATCAAGTGGGAGCAGATGGTGTTCCTCGGCAACCCGGAGTACGGCGTCAACATGGCGCCGTTGGACTTCGTCAAGTACGCCGAGGCCTGCGGCGCCATGGGTGTGCGGGTCGAGGAACCGGGCGACTGCGTGGCGGCGATGCGCCGGGCGATGGAGTACGACGGCCCCGCGATCATCGAGGCCGTCGTGGACCCGCACGAGCCCCCGATCCCGGCCAAGGTGAAGAAGGAGCAGGTCACCAAGCTCTTCAGCGCGCTGAAGGCAGGGACGCCGAACCGCAACCGGATCGCCTTGCAGATGGTCAAGGACATGCTCGACGAGTCCAGCTTCGACGCCAGCCCGGGCGGCGTGATTCCCGCCCCGGTCGCGAAGGTGGCCGGCAAGGTGGCCGACAAGCTCGCCGGCCACACCGGCCAGGAGACCGACTGACTCGACGCCGACCAGCCACCCGCACTGCGGTTCCCGCCCGCCCGCCCGCGGCCGGGTGCTTGCCCCGTTAACGGGGCGGGCGCCCCGTTAACGGGGCAAATCTGCCCTGGAGAGGGGGTGGTTGCCCCGTAGAGTGCGCCGCTGGTGGCGACGAGCGGGTGGTTTTGATGGAGCTTGGGGCGGGTACGGACTGCCCGGTCGCGGTCAAGAGGTCGGCCGATGGCACGGCCACGCCGACGTACGTCGGTCGAGGAGGGCATCACCGTATGACTGAGTCGTTGGGGTCCCGACCCGACCAGCAGGACGATGCTGCTGAGCAGCCTTCCCCGCGCCAGCCGCGCAACGGCCCGGCAACGGTCTCGCAAATTGTCCGCTCCGAGCGCCCGGACCTTGAGACCGCGCCGCGCATCGTCGTCACCGGCGGGGCCGGCTTCCTCGGCTCCTGGCTCTGTGATGCGGCGCTGGACAAGGGTTATCGGGTCGTGTGCTTCGACAACTTCGCCACCGGCACCAACGACAACATCGACCTGCTCGCCGACCGTCCCGGCTTCGAGTTCTTCGAGGGTGACGTGTGTGCGGGGCTGCAGGTCGGCGGCCCAGTCGACATCGTGTTCCACCTCGCGTCGCCGGCATCTCCGCCGCAGTACTTGCGCCTCCCCGTCGAAACCCTCAAGGTCGGCAGTGTCGGCACCCTCAATGCGCTCGAGCTGGCGCGCGGGAAGAAGGCGCGGTTCCTGCTGGCATCGACGTCGGAGGTGTACGGCGACCCGCTGGAGCATCCACAGCGCGAGACGTACTTCGGCAACGTCAACCCGGTCGGGCCCCGGGCGGTCTATGACGAGGCGAAGCGGTTCGCCGAGGCGCTGACCGTGGCTTATCGCACCAAGTACGGCGTCGACACGGCGATCGCCCGGATCTTCAACACGTTCGGGCCGCGGATGCTCGGCGACGACGGTCGAGTCGTGCCGACGTTCCTGACGCAAGCGCTCACCAACAGCCCGCTCACTGTCTTCGGCGACGGCAGCCAGACCCGGTCGATCTGCTACGTGACCGACACGATCGCGGGACTGCTGGCACTGGCCGAGTCCGAGATCCACGGGCCGGTGAACATCGGCAACCCGACCGAGCTCACCGTGCTCCAGCTCGCCGAACGCATCAAGGAGATCACCGGGTCGCGCTCCTCGATCAGCTTTGTCGGTCTGCCCATCGACGACCCCAAGGTTCGCTGCCCCGACATCACGCTCGCCCGCACCGAGCTCGGCTGGGAGCCGCAGGTCAGTGTCGATGAGGGCCTCAAGCTCGCCGCCGAGTGGCTCGAATCCACCCTCGACCTCGACTAGTAACCCCCGGAACCCTCCCGCCCAGACCGTCCGCCCAGACCTTCCGTCGAGGGGTCATGCCTCGCCCCGAGAGGGTCACAGTTTTCCCGTCGAGGGGTCAGGCCTTGCCCCCGAGGGGTCATGCCTCGCCGTGCGAGGAGTCACGGTTGGCGGCCACAAGAGCCACGATCCGTACGTCGGGCGCCAGGCCAGGTTGCGAACAGAGTGTCACCCCAGGCTGGTGCACGCGCGGCGCTCAGCGCCGCTGTCTCATCTGGCCGTGTCGGCGGCGGCCGTGAGCGGGACGCTCTCACCGAGCAGCGCCAGGACCCGGCGCGCCTGCCATTCGGTGGTTCCGGGCGGGTTGCGCGCAAAGCCGCGGTTGCCCGGCAGCAGCATGGCCAGCCAGAAGGCGGCAAAGTCCTTCTGGAAGGCGGTGAACCGCTGTCGCGCTTCTCCGGCCAACCCGCAGACCGTCACCAGCAGCGCCGGATCCCCGCCGGCCTGCCGGAAGCTGATGTGTTCGGCGTGGTCAGCCAGCTCGAAGGCGGCCTCCGACGCGCCGGCATCCTCGAAGTCGACCAAGCGGACGCGCATTCCGTCCCATAGGCAGTTGGCGAGGTTGCCATCTGCTCGGCCGAGAACCCTGGTGGCGGCTGGGGTGACCGGTGTGGGCGCCAGCCACTCGCGGGCTGCTGTCAGGGCCTCAGCCACCAGAGTCTGGTCAGTGCAGCCAGCCAGGTCGCCGCCCTCCGCCAACGCCTCGGCCACCGACGTACGCAACGTCGAAGGACCGGTCAACCGCTCCGCCATCACAGCGGGAAGCCGGTCGATCGCGACCTCGTGCAGACGACGCAGCGCCTCGCCGACCGCGCCAGCCTGCGACTCGCTGAGGGGACGGCCGCCCAGCGGTTCGCCGGCCAGGCGCGACATCACGATCGCCGGCCGGCCGCCGATCAGGGTGCGGTCCAGTGGTTCGGGCGCCAGCCCCGGCACGCACTCAGCCAGCAGGCGAAGGCTCGTCCACTCCCGCTCCGGCTCGTCGCGGTCCCAGTGGCGGTAGCACTTGACCACTGTGCTGCCGGCGAAGGTGAGGTCGTGAGTCTGCTGTGCCACTCCCGTGACGTTAGCCCGCAGTCCGTCGAGAGGTCACTTCTGCGCCGACACGCCGACAGAAGGGGTGCATTCTTGCCGTCTCGGCGGGAGGGGTGGGTCTGTGTGCGATGAGGGTGGTGCAGGCGGCGATGACCTCGGTAGGAGTGATGCGGAGCAGCGCGGGATCGGGGGTGGCGGCGTGCGGGTCGCCGGGCGCTGCGTCGTCGCCGTACCAGATCACGACATGGTCCGGCCGTTCCGGCGGCCCCCAGAGCCGCGGCGAGATCGGCCCGAAGAGCACGACCGACGGCGTGCGGAACCCGGTTGCCAGGTGCGCCACGCCGGTGTCGCCGCAAATCAGCAGACGGGCGTGCGCGAGAGTGGCGGCCAGCTCGGCGAGGTCTTGGCCGCCGGCACGCACGGCGTACGGCGGCAGGCCGGCCGCCTCGGCCACCTGGCGCGCCAATCCCACCTCCTCCGGCCCGCCGGTGATCACGACCGGCAGGCCCTCATCGGTAGCCCAGCGCGCGACCGTGCCGAACCGCTCCGCCGGCCACCGTCGAGCACCCGAGGCAGCTCCGGGGTGGATCACGACAGCGCCGGCGGAGCCGTCTACGGGAGGAGCCGGCGGCACCAGGTCGAGGTCAGCGGGCTCGGCCGGGACGCGGAAGGACTCGCCGACCAGTCGGCCCCAGCGCGCGACCTCGTGTTCGTCACCGCGCCAGACCGGTCCGGCGACGCCCACCTCCACGCAGCCGAACGCGACCAGCCGCTCGGGCGGGACCACGTCCAGCAACAGCCGATGGCTCTCCGGGCCCTTTCCATGCAGATCGACCGCGAGGTCCGGCGGCGGCCCGGCCCAGGGTAGCGGCGCCAACCCTTCGGTCGGCAGCACGTCGACGTCGACATTGATCGCGGGCAGCAACGCGGCCAGCGGCGCCGGCATCGCGAGCACGATCCGGTGGTCGGGCAGCGCTCGGCGTATCCCTCGCAGCGCCGGCGTGGCGGTGAGCAGGTCACCAAGCCCGAGCGCTCGCAAGACGAGCGCGACCGGCCGCTTCGGATCGCCCTCGCGATCCGAAGACCCCACCGCCTCAGCGTCCGAACACGCGGTCGGGGGCGAATTCGGACATAGCCGCCTCGAATTCGGCCGATACCCGGTGTTCGGAGGGGTGATCAGGGCCAGGACCCCTCGACGGACGGTGTGATCAACAGCTCCCGCACCTCACAACCCGGCGGCTGCTGCAGCGCGAAGACCACAGCCGCAGCCACGTCCTGGGGGCGGTTGAGCTTGGCGTCCGGCGGCGGCTTGTACTGCTCGTCGCGTCCGTCGAAGAACGGCGTCTGCATCCCGCCCGGCACCAGCAGCGTCACGCCGATCCGCCCGGCCGTCTCGGCGGTGAGGGCCCGCGTGAAGCCGACGATGCCGAACTTCGATGCGCAGTACGCCGTCGCGTCGCTGACCGCCCGCAGGCCGAGGGTCGATGCCACGGTCACGACCCGGCCGTGCCGAGCGAGCAGGTCCGGCATCGCGGCGCGGATGACGGCGACGGTGCCGAGCAGGTTCACCTTGACCACGGTGTCCCACTCGTCTCCCGGCACATCCTCGAGCCGGCCGCAGCTGTCGATGCCGGCGCAGGTGACCACCGCGTCGATCCCGCCAGCCTGCTCCGAGGCCTGCGCGACCGCCTGCTCGGCAGCGTCCCGATCGGCGAGGTCGGCGACGACGTACTCGACGCTGTCCGCCGCGCCGAGCGACGCATCATCGTCGCCGATGTCGGGCGGTCGGCGATCGATCACCACCGGCCGTCCGCCCGCCTCGGCGACCGCCGCGACGACCGCCGCGCCCAGGCCCGATGCACCTCCGGTTACGACAACGGTTCCTATGCTCATCACTGCGCCTCCTGTGCTCGGGTGCTTTGCTGGGGTGCGGCCGGGGTCGTGGGGCCGGCGGGGTACGACGACGGGCCGGCCGACCGGGCCGCGGTTCGGACCAGTTCGGACGTGGACCGCCCGCCGAGGTAGGGCAGCGCGACAGCCTGACCGCCCCACTGCTCGAGGGCCGCCGCTTCGGGCAGGTCACGCCCGGCGTAGTCGCCGCCCTTGGCCCAGACGTGCGGCTTGAGCAGGCGGAGCGCCTCGGTCGGGGTGTCCTCGTCGAAGATGAGTACCGCGTCGACGTACTCGAGCGCTGCCAAGACGCGAGCCCGATCGGCGGCCGGTACCAGTGGCCGGCCCGGGCCCTTCAGCCGGCGTACTGACTCGTCGGAGTTGAGCAGGACGACGAGGTGGTCGCCCAGCCGGCGCGCCGCCTGCAGCGTGGCGATGTGACCGGCGTGCAACAGGTCGAAGCAGCCACCGGTCGCGACCAGAGTCGCGCCGTTCGCGCGGGCCCGGGCGGCGAGCGCCAGTGCCTCAACGGCCCCGTCCTCCCTCCGCCCGACACGTCCACTCTCTCCAACGGGTTGCGCACGGCTGGCTCCGCGCTGGCGACCCTCGCCGTACGGCGGCTCACACAGGGCAGCTGCACCGCCGGAACTGACAAACGACGCGGCGGCGTCGACCGCTGCTTGTACCGCTTCGGCCGTCA
>JAICMS010000158.1 GCA_025929075.1 Propionibacteriales bacterium | reverse complement strand
GGCCTGCTGTTGAGCGACGCACGACCGGTGCGGGTGCACGACATCAGCCAGCATCCGTCGTCGTACGGGTTCCCACCGAACCATCCGCCGATGACGACGTTCCTCGGTGTCCCTGTCCGGGTCGGGGACCGGGTGTTCGGCAATCTCTACCTGACCGAGAAGCTCGACGGCGGCGACTTCACCGACGCCGACGAGGAGGCGGTGGTCGCCCTGGCGGGCGCCGCCGGAGTCGCGGTTGAGAACGCCCGGCTCTACGAGACGGTACGGCGACGGCAGCGGTGGCTGGAGGCGACGGCGGAGATTCAGCAGGCGTTCCTGCGGCGGGTCGACCTCGCCACGGCACTGCAACTGCTCACCGTCCGCTCACGTGAGGTGCTCGAGGCCGATGTCTCCCTGGTGGTGCTGGAGCGCGACGACGGTGCGCTGGAGGTACGGGCGGCCGATGGTGCGCCGCATGTGGCGGGCACGGAGCTGCCGCGGCAAGGCGCGATCGTCGACACCCTCGACCGCGGAGCGACGGTCCGGCTTGCCGAGGGGGTGCGGATCCGCGGTCTCGAGTTCGTGCAGAGCGCGTTCCTGGTGCCGTTCACGGGGCCGGCCGGCGCGGGTGGCGCGCTGCTCGTCGGCACCCGTTCAGCGCAGGCGGGCCGGTGGCTCGTCGACGACGACGTGACCGCCCTTCGCGGGTTCGCCGCTCAGGTGGCGATCGCGATGGACCGGGCTCAGGCGCAGGAGGACCGGGCGTCACTGGCGGTGCTGGCCGACCGCGACCGGATCGCGCTCGACCTGCACGATGTGGTGATCCAGCGGCTGTTTGCGACCGGGTTGACGTTGCAGGGCGCGGTACGACGAGCGGTCGACCCCGAAGTGGTGCAGCGGCTCAACGATGCTGTTGGCCAGCTCGATGCGACCATCCGCGACATCCGCGGGACGATCTTCGACCTCAGCCACCCCGACGAGGACGTCAGCTTGCGCGGCCAGATCCGCCAGGTGGCCACCAACGCTCGGCCGACGCTGGGCCTACGCCCGGAGTTGACGCTGGAAGGCCCGCTCGACAGTGAGGTACCCGACCCGCTCCGGCCCGACCTGGTCGCCGTACTCGTCGAGTCACTGTCGAACGCCGCCCGGCACTCCGCCGCCACCCACGTGTGGGTCCGGGTCGCGCTCGAGGGGGAGGACGGTGACCGGCGGCTGGTGGCGGAGGTGCGCGACGACGGACGAGGTTTCGACGCGGCCGACCATGAGAGCGGGCTACGCAACATGCGCCAGCGCGCGAAGGCGCATGGTGGCACCTGCACAGTCGACTCCTCGCCGGGTGTCGGTACCACGGTCCGGTGGTGCGTCTCTGTGTGATGCGTCGGTGGGGGCCGCCGGCTGATGTGTTGCTCTGGCCGCTCTCCGAGGTCTGCCGCTCTCTGACGACTGGCGAGAAGTCGACACCGCACCGACACGCCGGCAAGGCCGGTGCGGTGGCGCCGTCTCGAGGGGAAGGCGGCGGCATGCGCGGTTCGGGGTACTGTCCGAGCGTGGAGTCGAGACTGGCGACGCGGGTCTCGACGGCCGTCGCCGGCCTGTCGCCCGGCTACTTCGCGCTGGTCATGGGCACCGGGATCATCTCCGTCGGGATGGACCTGAACGGGCACCGCTGGGTGTCCCGGGTGCTGCTCGTCATCTGCGCCGTCGCGTTCGTCGTCCTCTTCGCACTGACGCTCATGCGGATCATCGGCTTCTGGGAGCGGCTCGCCGACGACTTCACCAACCCCAGCCGCGGGTTCGGCTTCTTCACCTTCGTCGCCGGGACCAACGTGCTGGGCACTCGCCTGCTGATGGGTGGCCACCATTTCTGGACGGCGGTGCTGTTAGGCGCCTCCAGCGCCGGCTGGCTGGTGCTCGGGTACGTCGTCCCGTGGACCGCGGTCCTCGGCCGCAGCGCCCGGCCGGTGGTTGCCACGGCCAACGGCACCTGGTTCATCTGGGTGGTGTCCAGCCAGTCGGTCGCCGTCGCCGCAGCTTCTCTCCAGCCCTTCACTCACGCGTGGCGACCCGGCTTGGCAGTGCTGGCGGTGGTCGCCTGGTCAGTGGGCGTGGCGCTCTACGCAGCCGCCGGCATCTTCGTGTCGCTGCGGCTGCTGCTGTACGAACTGCAGCCCGAGGACCTCACAGCGCCGTACTGGGTTGCCATGGGAGCCGCGTCGATCACCGTACTGGCCGGCGCTCGCATCGTCGAGATGGCCGGGGCGCCCATGGTCGACGCCACCCGCGGGCTCATCGCCGGCTCCTCGGTGGTCCTCTGGGCGTTCGCCACCTGGCTCGGGCCGGTACTGGCCGCGGCGGGCTGGTGGCGGCACGTGGCCAACCGGGTGCCGCTGGTCTACGACGCCACCTTGTGGAGCCTGGTCTTCCCGCTGGGCATGTACGCCGTCGCGGGGATCTACCTCGGGCAGGCCGACCACCTCCCGCTCGTCGGGTCGATCGGCAGCGGCGAGCTCTGGGCCGCCTTGACCGTCTGCGGCCTCACGATGATCGCAATGGTGGTGCATCTTGTGCGCACGGTCGCACTCCCGGGCGGCCCTGCTGCCAGCGGCGAGCCGGCCTTCCGACAGGCCTGGCCGGGTCGGCAGGGCAGCCCCAAGAAGCGAAGCGCCGAGCCGGCCCGTCGCAAGCAGGGCAGCCCCAAGCAGGAGTAGTCCGGTGCCGTCGAACGAAGCGCGCGTCGCCGAGGCCCTCTCGGCGGTCCACCGGATCGACTTCCTGACCGAGCACGAGCGGCAGTACGCCGACGCCGACCGCCCATTGGTCATCGGCCACGGCCAGACGAACTCCCAGCCGACGACGGTCCGCCAGATGCTGACGATGCTCGCCGTCCAGCCCGGCGACCGGGTGCTCGACGTCGGCTGCGGGTCGGGGTGGACGACGGCGCTGCTGGGTCATCTGGTCGGTCCGGCCGGCGTCGTCCGAGGTGTCGAGCTGGTTGCCGAGCTGGCGACCTGGGGCCGCGACAACGTCGCCGGCTACGCGATGGACTGGGTCAGCGTGGAGCAGGCCGACCCCGCGGTGCTCGGTCTCCCCGAACTGGCGCCGTTCGACCGGATCCTGGTGTCCGCGGAGGCGCGGCAGCTGCCCGACGAGTTGGCGGCGCAACTGGCCAGTCCGGGCCGGATGGTGGTGCCCGTCAAGGGCCGGATGGCGATCGTCGACCGCGACGAGGCCGGCCAGGTCGTCGTACGCCGCGTCGGCCACTATGCGTTCGTGCCGTTGCGCACCCCACGCCGCCCCTGATCGCACCGCACTCTCCCGACCTCCTTCACCGACCGAACACGCGACGGCGCCCGAATACCGGTCCCGTACGCCCGAATCTGGGCCACGTGATGTGTCCGGTCGAGATCGGTGAGCGACCGGACACCTGGGCGGGCCGGAATTCCGGCAAACTGTCACCGGATTCGGGCGCCGGGAGGTGTCCGGTTGAATGGTAGAAAGCGGCAGGTGACCACGCCGAGAGGAGAGCCGGTGAAAGAACGGATTCGGGACGCGGGGCGTCGGGTCGCCCGCGGGGTCGCACCCACGGTGGCAGCGTCGCTGGAATCGCTGCCGGCGCTGGATTCGCAGGTGGCCGAGCTGCGTGAGCTGGTTGCGAGCCTGCAGGCCCGCGTCGACGAGCTGGACGGGGAGGTCCAGGAGAACCGACGGCTCAACCGCAGACTCGCCGAGCTGACCGACGTCGTCCAGGAGCTGCTGCTGCCGGTCGCCCAGCGCGACGACGAGAAGGTCGACCAGCTGCTGCGCGAGTACTCCGCCGGCCTGTGACCACCAGTTCGGGCGTGACCACCCGCCGGATGGTGACCGCCGGGCCGACGGCGTTGGTGTCCGCCGATGGCTGAGCGGGTCTTCCTGCACGTCGGCTGTCCGAAGACCGGCACCACCTTCCTTCAGCAGGTCTTGTGGTCGCAGCGCGAGGAGGCGCTCGACCAGGGTCTGTTGCTGCCGCTGGGCAGCCTCTTCGACCACTTCCAGGCGATGGTCGACGTGCGCGACCTGCACGACCGTCATGTGGTCGAGCACGGCATCTGGCAGCGGATGCTGGATGACATCCACGAGTACGACGGCACCGTGCTCATCAGCCACGAGCTCTTCGCCGGCACCACCGCCGAGCAGGCGGCCTCGGCAGTCGACGCGTTGGGGCCGACCGAGGTCGACGTGATCGTCACCGCCCGCGACCTCGCCCGACAGCTGCCGTCGGAGTGGCAGGAGCACGTCAAGCACCGCTCGGAGCTGTCGTTCGCGGAGTTCGTCGAGGCCGTCGTCACCGGCGAGGAGGCCGGGGAGTGGTTCTGGCAGGCACAAGATCCAGCCGACATCCTGCGGCGCTGGGCCGACCGGGTGCCACCCGACCACTTGCACGTTGTGACGGTGCCCCCGGGCGGCGGCCGGCCGGATGAGCTCTGGCGGCGGTTCGCGACGCTGCTCGGGCTCGACCCGGCCCGGTTCCGGCTCGACGGTGTCGCGGCCAACCCCTCGCTCAGCGCCGAGCAGGTGATGCTGTTGCGCCAGCTCAACGCCGTGCTGGAAGACCGGCTCACTGGCCCCGGCGAGTACCCCAGCACCGTGAAGGACGTGCTGGCGCATCAGATCTTGGCCGGCCAGCCTGGGACCACCTTCGCGCTTCCCACCGATCGGCTGGCGTGGGTACAGGAGCGTTCGGCACAGCTGGTGACCGAGCTGGAGAAGCTGGGATGCGACGTGGTCGGCGACCTGGTCGACCTGATGCCGGCGGAGGCGTCGCCCGACCGGACGGCGCCGGATCCCGACGAGGCCAGCGCTGTCGCCGTACACGACGCAGCGGTGGCAGCGATTGCCGACCTGATGGAGCGGCAGG
>JAICMS010000216.1 GCA_025929075.1 Propionibacteriales bacterium | reverse complement strand
GCGACGCCATCGTCGACGACGAAGACAAGGTCTTTCCCGACCACCAGGCCGAACCGGGTCAAAAGGCGTGCGTCTTCTACCACTGCGTGCCGGTCGAGAGTTCGGCGTCGCTGGTCAACCTCCTCACGGCGACCCGGATTCTGCGTAAGGGGTTCGAGACCCACTTCGTGATGTTCGGTCCGGGGTCGCTGGCGGCAGCCGCGAGCCGCGGCTACCCCAAGGTCGGCGACGAGGGCTTCCCCGGCAACATGAACTACAACAACTTGCTGCGGAGGTACATGGACGAGGGCGGCCACGCCTACGCGTGCCGGTTCTCTGCGGCCGCCCTCTACGGCATGCGCGAGATCGACATGATGGAAGGCGTCAAGCCGATCAACCCCAAGGACATCCTTGACGCTGCGATCACTGCGTGGAAGGAAAAGGCACTGGTGCTGAACACCTGGACCATGTGATCGATCACAGCCACGACTTCCCGACGCTTCCGAGGCACCCGCCCGCAGCATGAGCGCGCCGTCGTCGGCCACCTCGCGAAGTCTGGGGCGGCCGGCCAAATCAAAAGCCCCGCGGGCGGAACGTCCAGGAGGGAACCCATGGGTGCACTGCACGAAATGATCGGGCGGCTGGAACGAGCCGAGGGGCTCGACCGTCTCACGAAGCCCCTCGGCGGCGCCGTCACCACTGCGGTCCGACCTCTCGCGGTCAGGAACCTGCTCAGCGGCACCAACATCGGTCATCCGTTACACCCCATGCTCACCGACCTGCCGATTGGTGCTTGGGGTGCTTCGGCGGTGTTGGATGTCCTCGGCGGTGCCTCCGCCGAACGATCCGCCGACCTGCTGATGGCCGCCGGGGTGCTGGCCGCGGTGCCGACCGCAGCGTCTGGACTGAACGACTGGTCGGATACATACGGGCGCGACACGCGCGTCGGCGTCGTCCACGCGGCGATCAACACCACGGCTCTGAGCCTGTATGTAGCTTCGTTGGCGTCGCGAGCACACGGCAGCCGATCCCGAGGCAAGATCATCGGTTTGGCAGGTCTAGGGCTGGTGCTGGTCGGCGGCTACCTAGGCGGCCACCTGAGCTTCAGCCGCGGCGTCAACGTCAACCGCACGGCCTGGCAGGAGGGGCCGCCGGACTGGATGCCAGTGTTGCCCGATGTCGACCTACCCGAGGGGGAGCACCGCGTCGTTGAAGCCGCCGGCGTGTCGATTCTGTTGTACCGCACGACGGACATTGTGTGGGCCCTGGCCAACACGTGCAGCCACATGGGCGGGCCGTTGGACGAGGGCACTATCGCCGGCGGCTGCGTCACCTGCCCGTGGCACGGCAGCACCTTCCGACTCACCGACGGCTCCGTCGTTCGCGGGCCGGCCAGCAACCGTCAGCCCCGTTACGAAGCCAGGATCTCCAACGACTGGGTCGAGGTCCGCGTCGCCCGGTGAGAGACGTTCCGGTGACGCTGCTTCCTATGAAGTTGCGCAGCCGTCAAAGCGCTGACCACACGCCGCCGGGAAGTGCCGACCCAGCTCACCCGCAAGTGCACGGAATCCCGACGATGGCGAGTCGCGGCTATCCGACGAAACTGTTCGCGTCCTCGGTTGGCAAGGTCGCGGTCAACTGCTCCAGTGACGGTGGCTGCCTGGCATCGCCAGGATGATGGAGTGTTTCACCCTCCAGGGAAGTCTCCGATAGATCGGCACGAAGAGGTGCTTCCAGAACAGCACTTGTGGGGTCCGCGGCCCGACCGTGGGTGGCCGACCGAGATACTGACGGGCAAGGTTTGCCTGGACGGCCTCAAGCAGGTACTTCTGGGAGTTCGTCCGGACCCACCACGAGAACCGGGTCATGACTGGCCCGCCGCTACGAGGCCGTTCTGTGCGGCTAATGCCATGGGCTCGTTGAGCGCGCCCATCGCCGGGGAGTAGACGTTTTCCATCCAGGCGATGTCGTGCAGGGTCAGGCCCTTGCGAGCGG
>JAICMS010000172.1 GCA_025929075.1 Propionibacteriales bacterium | reverse complement strand
GAGGGTGGCGGGCACCGCGCCGCCGTACCGCTCGAGCACATCGGCGGCAATCCGCATGATGCTCTCGGTCTTGGCGCGGAAGAAGCCGGTCGGAGCGATGATCGCCTCGACGTCGCCACGGTCCGCGGCGGCGAGCTCGGCCGGGCCGGGGTATGTGCCGAAGAGGATCGGGCTGACCTGGTTGACCCGCTTGTCGGTGGTCTGCGCCGACAGCACCGTGACGATCAGCAGCTGCCACGGCGAGGCGTAGTCGAGCTCGCAGCGGGCCTCAGGGTAGGTGTCGCCGAGGACGCGGTTGATCCGGCGGGCTCGGCGGACCAGCGCCGTGCGGCTCTCACCGGCGGTCTGGACGGCCGATGCCATGGCGCCAGCCTACGTGGGCACGGAGGCGGCCCGGCGTTCACAGCTCGGGATGCGACGTGGCGGCGCGGGGGCGGATTTGTTGTCGAGTGTGGCGGTCATGGCGTCCGCTCAGCTCGATGCGCGACACTGAGAGCGTCGGCCACGAGGAGGGTTGCGATGGACAGCGACGTGCTGCGGCAGGCGCCGTTGTTCAGCGGGCTCGACGACGAGGCCGCCGCCGCTCTGCGGGCAACGATGGAGGAGAGGCGGCTGCGGCGCGGCGAGGTGCTCTTCGAGGAAGGCGACGCTGGCGACCGGCTCTACGTCGTCACCGAGGGCAAGGTGAAGCTCGGCCGCCGCTCGGGCGACGGCCGTGAGAACCTGCTCGCCGTACTCGGACCGGGATCGATGTTCGGCGAGCTCTCACTGTTCGACCCTGGACCCCGGTCGGCCACCGTCACGGCGGTCACCGACTGCGTCATGCAGACCCTCAGCCACGACGAGCTCGGCCGGTGGCTCAACGGTCGACCTGAAGTCGCCCGCGGACTGCTGCTGCAACGGGCGGGCCGGCTGCGCCGGGCCAACGACGTAGTGGCCGACCTGGTCTTCTCCGACGTGCCGGGTCGGGTCGCGAAGGCGCTGCTCGACCTGGCGATGAGGTTCGGTCGTCGTGGCGACGACGGCATCCACGTGCATCACGACCTGACCCAGGAGGAGCTGGCGCAGCTCGTCGGTGCCTCGCGGGAGACGGTCAACAAGGCGCTCGCCGACTTCGCGTCGCGCGGCTGGCTGCGGCTCGAGGCCCGCTCTGTCGTCATCATGGACGTCGAGCGGCTACGGCGACGGGCTCGCTAGCACACCACGCAAAGCCGCCAAACGCGCGAGAGCAGCCGCCTCAGTCGGTGGTTGTCGCAGGTAGCGCGGCAGCCGCAGGACGGTGGCCGACCGTCAGGCCGCCGAGGATCAGCGCGCTGACCCCGACCATGATGAGCGAGAGCCACGGCTGGACACCGATCAGCGCCACCTGGGCCAACGTGTTGAGCATGACGAGCACGATGGCCACGACGCGCGCGAGCACGAGCCCGAGGAGCAGGACGCAGGCGGCCAGCACGGTCACGATGCCGAGGATGACCAGGATCCAGCCCCAGCTGTGCACGGTCAGCAGCGCCAGCTGGCGGTGGTTGGGGAAGATCGCCCGCTTGTGGCGCAGGGCGGTGGCGCCCTCGAAGATGCCGAACAGCCCGATCAGCACCATGAGCAGCGCGGACAACAGCGACCAGCCGCCCCGGCGGGTTGCCTCCATGGGGGTGCTCCGTTCCACGTCGACGGGAAGTCGCTCGCCTGTCGACGAGCGCCCGTCAGCATAAGCCCGGGGCCGGCCGACCTGGCGATGCCACCCCGGCGCCGAGGTGGAGAAGAGGGAGTCAGGAAGGGTGGGCGGCCAGATAGTCGAGCTGGGCGCGGACGCTGAGCTCGGCGGCGGGCCACAGCACCGGGTCGACGTCGGCGTAGACGACGCGTACGACGTCGTGCGCACTGGTGGCGCCGCCAGCGACGGCAGCGCGCACCTGGTCGAGCCGCTCGGCCCGATGGGCGAGGTAGTGCTCGACGGCACCCACTGCGTCGTCGAGCACCGGACCGTGACCCGGCCAGATGCTCCGGACCGCCTGGCTCTCGGCGAGCACCCGCAGTCTTTGCAGCGAATCGAGGTAGGCGCCGAGCTGGCCATCGGGGTGCGCCACGACCGTAGTGCCTCGCCCCAGCAGGGTGTCCCCGGTGAGCACGGCGCCGCCTTCGGGCACCAGGAACGAGAGCGAGTCCGATGTGTGACCCGGAGTGCCGACCACCCGGATGGCCAGCCCGTCGACCTCGACCACGTCCCCATCGTGCAGACCCTCGTCGCCGTACACCATCGCCGGGTCGAGCGCCCGCACACCGCAGCCGACCCGGTCGGCGAACGCCCGCGCACCCTCGCTGTGGTCGAGGTGACCGTGGGTGAGCAGCACCGCCCTGACGTCGCCGGCGACGCCGGCCACGGCGGCGAGGTGTACGCCGTCCCGCGGGCCCGGGTCGATGACAACCGACGGACCGAAGTCGTCCGCCCGCACGACCCATGTGTTCGTGCCGTCGAGCGTCATCGGGCCGGGGTTCGGGGCCAAGATGCACTCGGCGTGTGCTCCGAACCGGCCACCCTGCCAGTCGTCGGCCCTGCCGCCCTTGCCGGTCGCGTCGCTCACTCGCCGACCCCCGGTGGGAGGGTGAGCAGGCCTTCTCCGTCGACGATCTCCACGCCAGGCACGACTGTCGTGATCGGCCGGTCGGCGGCGAGGTCGAGCGCGTCGGACGCCGAGGCGATCGCCGTGAGGTCGCGCATCGCGACGTACGTCGGCGGCAACATCGCCATGGCACCGGAGTGGACGCCGGCGAGCACGGCCGCCGGTCGAAGCCAGATCACCCGGTCAGCCTCGCCGGAGACGTCGCGGGTCCGCTGACCCTCGGGCATCACGGCGACGAAGAACCGGGTGTCATAGCGGCGTGGCTCGAACTCCGGCGTGATCCAGTGCGCAAACGCGGCGAGCAAATCACTGCGGAGGACGAGGCTGCGGCGCTTCATGAACTCGGCAAGGGCCAAGGTGTGCTGCACCATGGCCAACCGGTCGGCCTCCCAGTCGTCGGCTGTCGTGTCGGCTACGACGGTCTCGGAGGTGTGGCCGGCGAGCAGCACGCCGGACTCCTCGAACGTCTCCCGCACCGCCGCGCAGACGAGCGCGCTGGCCAGGGGTTCGGCACAGCGCAGCCGCTCCGCCCAAGCCGCGGGCGGCGGCCCGGCCCACTGGACCGGCGGGTCGTAGTCGCGCGGGTCGACGGTGCCGCCGGGGAACGCGTACATGCCCGCAGCGAAGGGCATCGCGCTGTGACGGCGGATCAGGTAGGCCTCAGGCCCCTCACCGCGCTGGCGGAGCAGGACGACCGTCGCGGCATCCTTCGGCTCGACCGGCGTCTGGCCGCCTTCGAGGAAGCTGCGTGCGTGGTCGACCAGGTCGGGCGGCAACCGCAGCGTCGCCTTCATCGCTGCGGAGGCCGCAGAAGCGACACAGCCGGCGACAGTTGGCCGGCGTGGGTGCCGATGGCCTCGGTCAAGCGACCTCGACGATCAGCTCGACCTCGACCGGAGCATCGAGCGGCAGGACCGGGGATGCCACGGCCGAGCGCGCGTGCTGACCGGCGTCGCCGAAGACCTTGCCCAGCAACTCGCTGGCACCGTTGGCGACGCCGGGCTGGCCGGTGAAGTCGGGTGCGCTGGAGACGAACGCCACCACCTTCACCACCCTGACCACCTTGCCGAGATCGCCGACGACGGACTTGACCGCGGCCAGCGCGTTGAGCGCGCACTGCTGCGCACACTCGGTCGCCTGCTCGGCGCTGACCTCACCGCCGACCTTGCCGGTGACCATGAGCGAGCCGTCGCGCATCGGAAGCTGCCCCGACGTGTAGACGTAACTGCCGCTGCGGACCGCGGGCACATAGGCCGCGACCGGCTTCGGCACCTCGGGGATCGCCAATCCCAGTTCGGCGACTCGCTCCTCCGGCGTGGCCACGTCAGGCCTTCTCTCGCTTGAAGTACGCGACCGGGCTGTCGGGGTTCGGACCGGGCACGATCTGCACGAGCTCCCAGCCGTCCTCGCCCATGTTGTCGAGGATCTGCTT
>JAICMS010000058.1 GCA_025929075.1 Propionibacteriales bacterium | reverse complement strand
GCCAGCACCTTCGCACAGGGGGCGCCGAGTGCCACACCGGCGAGCCGCCGTACGCGCGCATCGAGCCGCCCTTCCCCGGGTCGGCCAGGGCCCGACGGCTCGGACACCGAGCTCATGCTGGTGGGCGATACTGGGTTTGAATTGTTGAGAATCCGGCTACCACGACGACCTCTCCGACGTCCACTTTCACGGTAAACTCGCAGGTCAGAAGGCATATTCGCGGGTGACAGGTTCGGACGTGTCTGGACAGGAATGGACCGCGATATTCCTCGTATGTTCCACGAAAGGCGATACTGGAAGGCCACTGGGTATGTCTCGGGCACGTCAGGCAAGGCGCAGCTTCGGTCGCGTCGAGCGGCTCCCGTCCGGCCGCTACCGCGCCGGTTACACCGGCCCGGACGGCCGGCTCTACCGAGCCCCGATGACCTTTGACGCCAAGGACGACGCGATCGCGTGGCTGTCGACCCGCCGGGCCGAGATCGAGATGAACGTCTGGGCTCCCGAGGTCGCGGCGCTCGGGGCCCGGCGGCGCGAGTCGCCGACCTTCCAGGCGTACGCCGACCTGTGGCTCAAGGACCGCAAGACCAAGGGCCGCGAGCTGCGCCCGACGACGCGCCGGCAGTACCGCATGCTGCTCGACACCTTCATCTACCCGACGTTCGGCGACGAGCGCATCGACCGGATCACCAACGAGGACGTCAACGCCTGGTACGACACCCTCGCTCCCGGCCGGGAGACGATCCGCGCCCAGTCCTACAGCCTGCTGCGCACGATCTTCGCGAGCGCGGCCGCCGAGCGGCCCAACCCGCTGATCCCGTACAACCCCGCCCACATCCGGGGCGCCGGCAACACCAAGCGCGTCCACCACGTGCAGCCGGCGAGCCTCGAAGAGCTGCGGATCATCGTCGAGGAGCTGCCCGACCGTTACAAGCTGATGGCGCTGCTCGCGGCCTGGTGCGCGATGCGCTTCGGCGAGCTCGCCGAGCTGCGCCGCGGCGACATCGACCTGCGCACCAACCGGGTGAAGATCCGCAGGGGAGTGGTGCGCGTCGACGGCGAGTTCATCGTCGGCCCGCCCAAGTCCGACGCTGGCAGCCGCGACGTGGCGATCCCGCCGCACCTGATGCCACTGGTCAAGGACCACCTCAAGAACCTCACCGCGCCCGGGCGCGACGCGCTGCTGTTCCCGGCAGCGGCCGACGACAACCTGCACATGGCTCCCTCGACGCTCTACAAGGTCTACTACCCGGCGCGGAAGGCCGCCGGACGAGAGGACCTGCGCTGGCACGACCTCCGGCACACCGGCGCCGTACTCGCTGCCCAGACCGGGGCAACGCTCGCGGAGCTGATGGGCCGCCTTGGGCACTCCACTCCCGGCGCTGCCATGCGCTACCAGCACGCGGCCGCCGACCGAGACGCCGAGATCGCGCGGCGGCTCTCGGCCTTGGTGTCGGAACCGAGTGGCACGGTTGCCGAGTGAGCACGTGGACCGCCGAGTTCTACGAGGACGCCGATGGCCGGCGTCCCGTTGAGGTCTGGATGCGAGATCTCGGCGAGGTCGAGTTCGAGGCTATGGCGACTGCGATCGAGGAGATCCTCGAGAAGGACGGCATCGCACTTGCAAGCACGCCGTGGTTGAAGGCTCTCGGCGAAGGTCTTCACGAGTTCCGGGTCAGACACGACGCAGCGACCATCATGGCCCTCTACGCCGACTCGGGCGCCAGCAAGCCCGCGAAGCCCGCGAAGATCCTGCTCCGACTGTTCGTGCACTTCCACGGCCAGAAGGTCGTCCTCCTGCTTCACGGCTACGACAAGGGCGGCGACGACAGCCCGCGCCGCCAGAACAAGGAGATCGAGGAGGCGCGGAAGAGGCTCCGCGCCTGGCGGCTTGCGCAGGCGAGCAAGTCGAAGAACCAGCCCCAGAAGCGGTCTCGCCGGAGGCGTTGATCAACTGCGCTTGTTCGTATGGGTTATCACCCATACACTGATGGACGAGAGGAGTGACCATGGCCAAGAAGTTCTCCGAGTACGCGCGGGAGCGCCGTGCCGACCAGAGCGCCGAGGGGCGCGAGGCCGAGCGGGTCTTCCGTGCTGCCTACGCCTTCGGTCACGTCATCTACTCGGCCCGCAAGGCTCGCAACCTTCGCCAGTCGGACCTTGCGGAGCTGAGCGGCATCGCCCAAGCCGACATCAGCCGCATCGAGCGCGGCCAGGTCGCGCCGACCACGCAGACCCTCCTGAAGCTCACGACTGCACTCGGAGTCGAGATCCAGTTCGTGCTCACCGAGGCAGGCACTGCTCCGGCAGACTCGATCAGCCTCCGTGTTCCGGTGGCGGGTTGATCGGTCGCTGGTCGGACGCGTTGATCGCCGCGTCGAAGTCGGCAATCAGTCTCGACTCCGCGACGTACTCGCGCTCGAACTCCGGGTCGGCCAGGTCGTGGATGAGGTCATCCCAGAAGGCGCTGTGCCCGGTCATCTGACCAACTCCTTTGTGGTGGGGACGGGCCGGTCACCTACAGGTTACGAGGCGAGCGCCGATCCGTCCGAGCGGTTTAGTCGGAGCCAGAGCAGCCCGTCAACTGTCGGAGCCTCCGGGCACCATGGCTGGAAGTGACTACTCGGGAGGCGACGATCGTGACGAGTGCTCAGGACCTACCGGAACCCACTCGGTGCTACGTCGACGGTTGTGACCGTGAGAACGAGCTCCTGCTGCATGTCGCCGATGCCCCATGGCTAGGTGGGGACTTCTGCCTCGACCACGCTCGGATGATCATCGCCTCCACTCCGCTGATCCTGACCTGTGGGTGCGCGCTCTGCGAGCGCGCCCGACGACTCTTCTCCGGCGCCGATGAGAAGCCACGTCTCATGGGACCGGGGCGATGGTTGGTGTCGACCGAGTCCTCGAGCTACCTGCTGGAGCTTGACGGGTCTGGGGCGGGGACGGTGATACGTCACGTCGGCGAGGGGCAGGGGCCGGCGCCCGAGGCCGAAGGCCTTCCGCCAGCCGTCGCAATGGGCCTTCGGCGGGACGGGGACCCGATCCCGGTCCTGTCGGCCGACGTCCCCGTGGTCGGCCGGCCGTGGACGCTCAAGCTGGACATCCGCGGTGACGGCGTGCCGACGATCCGGAACACGACGTTCGTCCGGCAGGTGGTCGCCGACCCCTCGATCTGAGTGGGTCTCACGAACGGGAGCGAGCATGAGCAGCCCCGGTCGAGTTCTGCCAGCGCGTTGACAGCCCGCCGCGGGCATCGCCCGTAGGGTCTGAGGCGTGCCGAAGAAGAAGCATGGCCGTGGCGGGCAGCCGCAGCGACGACGCCCGACCGCACGGCCGACGCGGGAGCCGCACGGCGCGCAGGAGCAGCAGCTGATCCAGAGCCTGCGTGCGGCACTGCGGTCGGGTGAACCCTTGGACCTGCTGGCGATCGTCAGCGGGTTCCTCGAGGTCACCGATCCGCGGAGTCGGGATCCGTTCGCACCGGACGAGAGCCGAACGAGTCTTGACCAGCTGGTCGAGTCGTTCGTCGGGACGCCGTACGCCGAGACGACAGCCGCGCTGACCGCGATCGGGGCAGTGGTGACAGACGAGGTGCTCGCTGCCCGGATCGGCCGCGAGCTGGAGGGTCGCCGGCACCCGATGCCGGACTGGCTGACCGGGCTCGGCCAGGCCCGACTCGACCCGGACGTGTGGTTCATGACGCACGTGCTCGGGGATGGCGACGACTACCTGTTCGGCGTGACGCTGCCGACCGGTGAGGCGCTGTCGGCGTTGGTCTACGTCGACCACAACATGGGCGCAGTGGTGAAGGACGCCTTCGTGGTCCCCGAGCCGCTGGAGGACCTGGCGATCAAGATGGGGACGTTGATCGACGACGCGGACCAGTCGCTGACCCGCACCGATCCCGCCGCGGCGCGGGCGGTGATCGAGGCGGCGATCGATGCGGGCGCGCACACGTATCCGCCGTTCACCTCGGACAGCTGGCCGATGTGCCGGCCGCTGGTGGAGTGGATGGTGCGGATGCTGCCCGCAGGTGGCGAGGCGCCGGAGCCGAAGGAGTGGACCGAGGAGGAGACCGCCGCGGTCGCGGCCGAGTTCTTCGCCTCTCCGTTCGGCGCCGGTCTCGACGACGAGGAGCATCGCAGCCTGCTGGCGAGCGTGCTCTGGTTCTGCACCGGGTATGCGACCGGGGACCCGTGGCGGTGGAGCCCGGTGACGGTCGAGATGTTGCTGGCCGACTGGTTCCCCCGCAAGGTGATCGCCGAAGCGGCGTACCTGGCCAAGCTGCCCGACCTGGTGCGCGCCTACATCCGCTACTGCCACGACCGCAACGACATCCGCGCCGACCTGACCGAGGAGACCCTGGCCGCGGTCGACAAGCGGGAGCCGGATTACCTCAAGCAGATCCGCGGCGACCGGCAGCAGGCGATGGCGGGTCTGGCCGAGGCGCTCGTGGAGTCCGAGCGGGTCAAGCACCTCAGCGACGAGGAGATCCACCTCGAGTACATCGCCAACGAGGTCGGCAGTGTAGATGCGCTCATGAGACTCGACGCCGAACCACTCCCCGACGAGGCGTTCGACTGGACCGGCATCCCTGAGGACGTCCGGCCGGCGTTGCAGGGGATCCTGGACGAGTGCGATGCCTGTGCCGACGCGGTCTTGGACGTCGAGCACCGCACCGCGATGCGTCGCTTCCTCGCCGAGGCCGCGAGGAACGACGCCGGGCTCTTCCGGCGCAAGGGCTCACCGGCCCGCGGTGCTGCGGCGACCGCGTGGGTGATCGCCACGGCGAACCGGACCGTCGGGTCCTACCGGTCATCGATGACGGCCAAGGACCTGCTCGCGCACTTCGGCATCAGCGGGTCGGTATCGGACCGTGCCCAATCGCTGATCCGAGCAGCCGGGATCGACCTGAGGCTGACCTACGGCAGCCTCCGAGTCGGTGACCCTGGGCTCCTGGTCTCCCGGCGTCGCCGTGACCTGATCGACGAACGCGATCGGGCCCTTGCAGGGGACTGAGCGAGATGGACGAGCGTGAGGCACTGGCGCGACTGCGATCGCTGGTGTACCAGGGCGACGGCCCCGGCCTCGTGACGGTACTGAGGGACGAGCCGTGGCCGGCCGACTCGCTGCAGCTGATCGGTGACGGCCTGCTGGCGGTAGTCTCCGCGGGCATCGACGGTGCGGCCGAGCTGGCGCGCACCTGCGTAAATGCCCTGGGAGAGCGGAGCTGGGAAGGTGACCGCGAACTGGCGGAAGCCTTGGCAGCGGCGCTCGGTGACGGCCCCACCCCGATGCTGCGAGCGCTGCCGGTGGACCTGGAGGAGCTCGCCATGATCCTGGAGGGCGACCCGGTCCACGGTGACGGCCGGATCGACTTACGCACCGGCGAGGTGTGGCCCCAGTCCGCGATCGAGTACGCCGAGGAGGTCGGCGAGATCGACGAGGACGACGACCCCGATCGGTGGCTGTGGGTGCACTGCGAGGGGTCGCACGACGGCTACCGCGACATGGAGTGGTTCATCGAGGACCTCGACGACGCCGAGTTCGCCGGCGAGCTCGCGCGGGCCATCTCCGGGCGAGGCGCCTTCCGCCGGTTCAAGGACCGGCTCGCCGAGCGGCCCGACGTGATGACCCGGTGGCATGCCTTCGCCAACGACCGACAGCGCGGGAGAGCCCGCAGCTGGCTTGCGGGGGGAGGGCTTCACGCCGGTGGGACGGTCGGCTGGCGCGACGGTTTGAGGCGTCTGTTCAGCGAGTGTGGCACCACGCCTTGCGGCGAACGACGCCAGTTGCCGTCGACGATCAGCAGGGCGGGTCGACGTAACGATCATTGTCGATGTTGCGCGCCCAGGTGCGAGGACTCACAGCGCCGTCGGTGCGAATGGGACAATCGATCCATGCCTGCTGATCTCGCCGCGGACAACGGATCCGAGCCGCAGCCCGTAGTGCTTGCGACCGATGTGATCCCTCTCGGTGAGCGGGCCTGGCGGAGCATTCTCGACCACGTGATCGCCATTGGCGATGAGGCCGAGACGACCTACCTGGAGGTCAAGGGCGGTGTGGATCTCAACAGCAAGGTGGGCGTTGCGAAGGTCGCCAAGTTCTTGTTGGGCGCGGCCAACCGACGTCCGCACGAGGCCGCACGCCATTTTCACGGCTACGCGGTGCTCGTCGTCGGTGCGCAGAAGGGCAGCGTGCCGGGCGTGCCTCGTGGAGTCGAGGCCCACGAGCTGGAGGACCGGCTCCGTCCATACCTCGGATCGCAGTTTCCCGCTTTCGAGTTCGGGAGAATCGGCGTCAGCGAAGACCGTGAGGTGCTGTTCGTCATCTCGCAGCCGCCGCAGGACGGTCAGCCGATCTTCCCGTGCCACAAGAGCTTCCAGGGGGACGACCGTAGCGACAATCTCGATGACGGAGCTGTCTACGTGCGGGGAATGAGCAACACCCGCCCGGCTCGGGCTGGCGAGATCCTGGCCCTCGTTGAGCGGGCCCGTGGCGGTGGCAAGTCGCCCATCGATCTCGACGTCGAAATCGTCGGCTCCATCGAGCGTGTCGACCGCATCGACGAGGTCATGGAGCGCCTGTACGAGTTCGAGGACGAACAATTCAGCAAAGAGCAAGAGCCGGACGAGAACACGTCCGCGGCCACGTCTGCGTTCTTGGCGCCGAGCCTCCCTGTGTGGGCACGGCCCCCGACGCCGGTAGAGCGAGCGGAGCGTCTCGCTGCGTGGCGAACGGAGAAGCCCATCCATGTAACGCAGGGCCGCGAGCACTTCCTCGGCGTCGCTCTGCCTGGCGCAGGAATCAGGGTCGTCAGCCGCGACCGGTTCGTCGCCAAGCCCCATCTGAGCGTGACCTTCCACGGTTGCGAAGTCTTCGACTACCTCGAGGCCGACGATGCCGACTACGACAAGGTGGTCGAGCCAGTCATGCGGCGGCACGACCCTTTCGGGACGGGGTACGAAGCGAGCCATCTCAGGATCACGCCCCGCGGCTACCCCGTCTCGTGGACCAACCGAGGCGACGACGCCGAGGTCGTGCTCACGCCGGAATCCTTTCGGCCGAACGCGCCGTGGACGACTGACCAGGACGATTACGTGATCGTCACGCGGGACCCGAATGCGGCTTCGGTCTCCGTATCGTGGGTCCTGACCGAGGACGCGAACGACGAGGTCACGAGCGGCGAGTTCGAGGTGGCCACGGCCGAACTGATCGACGCTGCTGATCTGTTCAAGACGGCGTTCTTCAAAGAAGACTGATTGCAGACTGTGCGCTCGTGATTATCCCGAGAGTTCACGCGCAAGTTGCCACGGACGCAGAAGAGCGTCGCGCTCGTGCCGTTGGCGCGGCCCGATCGAAACGCCTCGGCATCGCTGCGGAAGGTTTCATTGGTCGGAGGCAACTACCTGCGTCGTGAGCCTTGGCCGGCGCGCCACCGATGCGAGCCTGATTCAGCATCCATGTTGACATTTCAGCCAGTCTCGTGAGCGTTCATCGCAACTTGTAGAACAAGCGCTCTCGTCCAAATGTCCAAAGATGCTTCACACCACCCTCGCGCAAGGCACGCCGCGCGTCGTAATAGGTATCCCAACGGTTCTGGCGGCGGTCGAACTTCAGGCGGTCGGTCGCGACGACCCGGAGCCCGTGGTTTGTGCTCCACTTGTTGAGAGTCGTGCGGATGTCTCGAACGGCGGACACGAGGTCGCCGGCGTTGTCCGGCGGAGCAGTTGTGTGTTTGTACGGCTCCAGATCGAGGATCAACGGCGGGTCGTCGTACTTCTTTCGGCCCGTCATGTCGGTGTACTTGATCTGGGCGACGTAAGAGAGCGGCGTGCTCGAGTTCTCCTTGAAGAAGGCTGGCCCACTGCCCATCGGCAGTCGGACCGTTCGTCCCGGAGCCATCATTGGGATAGGCGTATCGAAAATGCTGAAGTCAGCTCGCCTGTCGTCGCTCGCTTCAAGCGGCTTATCGAAGGCCACCCGAATGTCGCGCGCTGGCGTTGTCCCGATATTCCGAATCTCCAGCATTACGAAGAAGCCTTTGAAGTAGAAGTCCACAAGCACGTAGGGACGCGTCTGGAGTTCACGGAGTCGTTTGGACTCACTCAACTGCCGGAGCGCGATAGCGCCCAACACGATGTAGACCACAACGGCCGTGACCGCCCCGAAGGCGGCCCACTCGGCTGCATTCCAGCGTGTGACATCCATGCTCCTCAACCTAGAGCGACGCGCAGACGGAGCGTCGGAAGGGAGGCGAACTTGATCTGCGGCCCGGGGGCAAGACCTCGGGTGGCGGTTTGACGCACCCTTATTCATCGGATTGGGTGCGTCTCACGTGGTAAGCCCTCTTTGACCCTCAGACACGGAGCAGGCGGCGAATCTCGTCGGCCGTGAGTCCCCGACTGGTGAGCTGGCGGATGGCACGTTCTCGGGCGCGACGGCTGATCTGCCTGCCGTGCTGGTCCTGCCATCTGGCGCGCTCATCGGCAAGCCACCCCATGGCGGCGTCGCGCACGAGTGGTTGCCACTCGCTGCGAAGTTCCGCCGGCAGGCGCGAGGCGAGGTCGGGCCAGGCGTCGACCAGGAGTACGCCGTCGAGATGGTTGAAGAGCTGCTCCTCGTCGCCGTTTGTGAGCAGCCATGAGTAGGCATCGATGCGTCCCTCGCGGTTCAGCAGGTCGGACGTGCGCAGGCTCGGTTGGGCACCGCGTACATCGATCGGGGCGAAGCACTCGGGTGGGTCGACGCGCCACAGCTGGTCGGGCACGAGGTAGGTGCCGCCGCGTTCGCCATGGACCTCGCGGAACGTGACACGCGGCTGGAGTCCTACGTCGAAGCCGAGAGAGTGGAGGATCCGCTCGGCCACGGCGAGGGTCGGGGACTTCGTGCCTCGTTCGTACGCCGACAGCGTGGGCTGAGAGGTGCCCGACCGGCGGGCGACGGCCTCCTGGGTCAGCCCGCGGGCGACGCGGGCGACCTCCAGGAACGAGCGCTTCTCCACGGCCAGAAGATATCCAAAAGGATCTGCCACGCCCATAGCCGGACCATGGCGTGCGCACCTGTCCTTCAAAGGCACCTGCTGACCTGGAGGAGACCGAGATGAGCGTGGCTGACTACTTCGGACTCGACGACCCCGAGTCCCCGTTGATGATCGAGGCGCGCGCCGGCTGGACCCGGTGGTGCGCGGACGAGCCGAGCCTCGCGGTGGTGGAGGACCTGGCCGAGCTGCGCGGCTGGACGCGGCGAGCAATCAGAGCGGAGAAGGACCGCGCGCTGGGCCACTTGGCCGAGATCGCACGGACCGAAGAGGCCGCGCGTACAGCATTGGTCTGGTTGCTGCTTCCCGGCGCGATCACTCTGGCTGATGGTTTGCACGACCTGACCCCGGACATCGACGAGCTCGTCGCCGGCCAGCTCTGGATCGAGGTGGCCCGATGCGGTCAGCGGAAGCCGCGTGGGGTCGCGAAGGCGATCCTGAACAGCACTCGGCGCGCCGTGCTGACCGAGCTGGGAGTCGGCAGCCGCGGGAAGGCGCGCGACCGGGCATGGCGCCACACCGTCCTGCTGGACCGGCTCGAAGACCAGGCCGTCCAGGTCGAGACCGACCGGGTGGACTCCCACGACGAGCTCGTCGCGGTGCTCGACGCCGCGCTGCGCGACAACGCCGTCGACGGGATCGACATCTGGCTGCTGCACGAGCTGGCGGTGGCGGCCGACGCCGAGGGTTCGCCGCTGCGGCGCGGTCGGTGTGGGCTGACCTCACCGGCGCTGGTTGACGCGCTCGCCCGGCTGCGACCCGAGGCGGCGCGGACGCTGCGTCGCCGGGTCGGCAAGGCGGTCGACCAGCTCGCGGCGTACGTCGACTGCTGGCAGGACGACGACCGGCTCGCGCAGTGGCGCGCCGAGCATCCGCACCGGCTGCCAACGAGCAAGGAGCTGGTCGAGACCGAGCGGGTCTACGAGGAGTACCTCACAAGCCGAGGCCAGGGCCCTGAGTGGGAGCCGATCGGTACGGATGGGGTTCGGTTGGTGCTGCGCGCCTCGGCCTGAGCTGGCTGCGGATCCGGTACGCCAGTGCCGCGGTCGGGTGGTCGTCCGGCAGCGGCCTGCGGGCCACTCGGTCGAGCAGCCGTTCGGCGTCGTGCCCGTGGCGCTGCAGCCGGTCGAGCTCGCGCGCCAACTGCAGGGTCTGGTCGTCCGAGCGCCCGACGTACTCGACGATCTTGGCCTCCCAACCGCGGACGACGTCGTTGTAGCGCTGGTTGATCCGGCGGGTGAGGTTGCGGTGGTACGCCGCGGCCGCGTCGTCCTCGGGCGCCGGACCAGCGAAGCGACGCTCGTCGTCGGCGATGCCCTGGGCGGCACGCCAGAGGGCTACCTCACCGAAGAGCGGTCCGTCGAGGACGTCGGCGTACCGCTCGGCCCACGCAGGCACACCATCGCGCTCCTGCGAGCGCACCGCGGAGGCAAGGTTGCTCACCCGGCGGGCCCGAGCCTGGAGGTAGGGACCCCAGGTCTCGTGGGTCGCGACCTCCGGCGGGACGCCGGGCAGCCAGGGGAGCGGCCCTTCGCCGAGGAGCGCGTCCTCCCATTCCGCGCCGACCACCCGCTGGGCGCCAAGGGCGACCGCGTCGGCGTACCGGACGACGGCCTCGTGCAGCTGTGCCTCCACTCGCGCGGCCGAGACCGCGGTGGTGGTCGCGGAGACGGCGGCGCCGTCGCGGGCGAGGACGCGTTCGAGCAGCTCGGTGGCGGTGAGCTGGTCGCCGAGGCCGGGCAGGGCGACCTGGTGCGGGTCGGTGGGGGAGGCGAGCACGACGTGGGCGTGGTTCTCGGTGCGGCCGCGGGTGAGCATCGTGTAGAGCAGCTGCCGGGACTCCTCGCCGGTGACGATGCCGTGCATCGCGTCCGCGGTGAGGCCCTGGGCGGTGTGCACGGTGGCGGCGTACCCGAGGTCGACGTGCGCGGCGACGTACTCCGCGGGCAGCATCACCGACAGGCCCGAGGTGTGGTGCCGCACCGACAGGGCGCCGTCGCGGAGGCCGGTGACGGTCCAGCGGTCGCCGTTCTTGACCCAGTCGGTGTCGCTGACGCCGAGGCGGCGCTCATTGCGGCGAGTGATGATCGTGTCGCCGACCGACGCGTGGTTGCCGTCGCGCAGCGGGATCTCGGTGCGGGGCTTCCTTCCGTCCAGTCGTACGGCGCGGGCGCGGGCGTTGAGCTCGGTGACCAGCTCGCGGGTGGGGGCGAGCATGAGACAGTCGCGACCGCCGGCGGTCTCGCGGGCCCAGGCGTCGAAGACGGCGTCGACGCAGGTGTTGGTGTCGCCGACGTGGACGCGGTTGTGGTCGAGGTAGTACCCGAGCGCGGCCGGGTCGCCCTCGCGCAGGTCGAGGGAGGCGACGGCCTCGGCAGGGTCGGCGAACCGGACGAGCTCGTGCAGCCGGTCGGCGCCGTGCTGGTGGGCAATGTCGCGAAGCACGCCGCCGGAGCCGATCGCGGCGAGCTGCTGATCGTCGCCGATGAGTCGGACGGTGGCGCCCCGGTCCAGGCAGAAGCCGACGACCCGATCGAGGGTGAGGGTGTCGGCCATCCCGGCCTCGTCGATCACGATCAGGGTGCGTGGCCCGATGTCGTTGGCCCAGTCTTCGAACCGGCCCGTGGTGATCTGGTGGTCGAGCTTGGCCAGGGTTTCGCTGAAGATGTCGGCGGCGTCGGTGAGCACGGCGGCTGCGGCGGCGGAAGGGGTGAGCCCGATCGCGTCGTACCCGCGGTCGGTCCACACCTGTGCCAGCACCTTCATCGCGGTGGTCTTGCCCGACCCGGCCGGCGCGAGCGCGAGCCGCAGCCGGCTGTCGCTGCTGGCCATCGACAGCACCAGGTCGCGCTGGCCGCGGTTGAGCCGGTCGCCATCGATGGCGGCGGCACGGATGGTGATCTCGACCTCCTCGGGGTCGAACGAGCACCCGCCGCTCGCCCCGGCCGCGGCGACCAGGCACTCCTCGGCCTCGAGGACGCGGGCGCTGGTGAAGTGGTCGCGGCCGGTGTGCCGGTAGGCGCTGGTGCCGTCCGAGCGACGCAGCGCAGGCGGCTCGGCGAGCGGGTCGCGGTCGGGAGTCAGGTTGATGGTCAGCTGCTCGGTGGCGTCGACGACCCACTGCACGACCTCGGCGACCCGGTCGGGTGGTACGGCGACGTCGCGCACCTGCCGTTGTGCCTCGGCGTACACGTGCCAGGTCCGCCAGGTCGCCCGGTGTGCCTCGAGCTCGTGAAGCACGCGCTCGGCCGTCGCCTGCACCCACTTGGCCGACACCTGCTGTTGCTCGACGACGACCGGGTGCAGGGCGGCGTGGATCATCTGGTCGAGCCTCGGCACGCCGAGCAGGTCGGTGGCCTGTCGCAGCCAGGACTCGCGCTGCTCGGCCTCCGATCGCGGTTCGTGCTTGGCCCGGCGGGTCTCCAGGTTCGCCTGCTGTGCCAGCGCCACCGCCTCGACCGGCGTTGGCGGCCGCCCCTGCGCCCGGGTGAACTCGCGGGCCAGCTCGCGCTGCCGCTTGGCGATGTCGGCCCGCCGCGTCGACCAGAGCCGGCAAAGGCTCGGCTCGACCCCGACGATCTCGCGCACCGGCCGTTTGTCGCTCGGCGCGGCGGACCGCGGCTCGAAGCGGACGCCGAGCAGGGCGTGCAGGTGATGCTCCAGCGCAGTGTTGTAGGTCTCCGAGGCGGCGACGGTGTGCTGGTGCAGCACTCGACCGTAGAGCGAGAGCCACCTGCCCTCGCGGGTCTGCACCTTATTGGCGATCGCGACGTGGGTGTGCAGGTCCGGGTCACCAGCGCGGGAGTCGCGGTGCACGAACGCCGTCCCGATCAGCCCGCGGGTCTCCACCTGCCGCGCCCCGCCCGCGCCCTCGCGGGTGAAGATCACCTCGCGCTCGAGATAGGCGAGCGCGTCGGCGACCGCCGCGTCGTGCGCCTGCTGCATCAGTCTGGCGACCTCCGGCGAGGCGACCGCCCAAAGCGCCGACACCGACTTCACCGGGCTGAAGGCCAGGTCGTACCCCGCGACCGCGGTCTGCCTCGGTCGGGAGTAGCGAGCCAGTGCCGCCGACAGCTCCCGCTCCGACGCCGGCTCACGATCGTGCTCTCGGACGAACCACTCCCGAGCGACCTCCGACCGGACCTGGGCGATCACGTCATTGGGAGGACGAGGTCCTGCTGAGGTTGAACTTGTCGAAACCGCCTCGAGTCTGCGCCGCACCTCGACGTTGAACCCGCCGACGCCCTCGTTCCCGTAGATCTTGTACGGCGACCCGAGCGGCTCGCCGGTGCCGGGGTGCGCGCCGGTCCCGAAAAGCGCCTTCATCTGCTCGGCCGTCACACCATCGCCGAACTCGATCTCGTCGAGGCCGACCAGGCCGGAGCCCACCCAGCGACCAGGCGTCTCGCCTTTCGCGGCGTAGTAGTCCGCCAGGGGAGTCGCGCCCTTCTCCGTCGAGTCGAGCGCGGCCACCTGATCGGTGAGGTATTCGTAGCCCGACCCCGCCGACAGCTTGTGCAGCGTCATCACACGCCCCAAGGCCATGGACGAGCCGCGAGTGGCCAGGACGGGCGACCCGTGGAAGAGGTGTGTGGGGAGGAGGGGGGCGTGGTGATGGACCGGGGAGGCGAGGAGCGTGGGGACGGAGGGAGGGCGAGTGGGATGGGGAGGGAGAACAGAAGGGAGTGGGCGGAATGGGGTCGGACGACGGCGGTCAGGTGAGTCGCGCGCGACGGTCGAAGATGAACCAGTCCGCGCCGACGGACAAGGAAGCGGGTCGGTGACAACGAGCGTGCCCGGAGGACGAGACGGCCCTCGGGTATTCTAGGTGGCTAGGCCTCGTCGGGCGAGGCAGACCGACGTTTCGCGTACTTCGGAAAGAAGTATGTGTTGTGTGCTTGCTCCACGGTCAGCGAACCGCTTCGGATGCCGTGCATCGCCGCCGTGAGGGTCTGGGGATCCGGCAGTCCCGCGAGCGAGAACGTGAACGCATCGGACCCGTACAACGACTTGTTACTCGTGAACTGATTCAGAAACGCGATCGAGTCCTGGACCGCCTCCGCCCAGAATCGAACGAACCGGAGTCGCCGGAAGGCCAAGTACGGCGAGGTGACTAACTCAGAGAAGGTCCCGCGACCGTCCCATCCGATTGGTGCCGTGGTTGCAGCAACGGCGAGGTTCTGCGTTTCTACAACCTTGGAGAACGAGTAACCCTCCCACGACAGCCGGTCGACATCTGCCCCTATCACCTTGGTGGCATCGACTTGCCTGAGCTCTCCGACGGCTCGCGTCCAGCGGCCGAGGTTCGGACTCCGAAGGCGAAGTCGATGAACGCGGGATCCCGGGATGATCACCGCGGGCTTGCCGGCGTCAGGTGACACTTGGGAGAGACCCGAACGCGTCTGTTTCACCGACCAGTTGGGGATAAACCCCAGGGTAGGCAGGGATGCGCTCTGCCCCTCAGAGGGTTCTGACCGGCGGAAACGACGCGATTTCGGGCTCTCCTGACTGATCTGTGGGTCATTTTCGGCCTGGGAGGATGGGTCGGTGCCCGCCGAGGGTGAGCATGGCCAACGCGATCAGGGCGCCGGCGGAGTGGAATCCGAACGCCATCCTGGTGAGCAGCCGGATTTTGGT
>JAICMS010000013.1 GCA_025929075.1 Propionibacteriales bacterium | reverse complement strand
TCGACATGCCGATCGAGGAGGCCGTCGAGTTCTTCGAGGCGATCCCCGCGATCGCCCGGCATCTGCGGACGTTGTGTGACGTGGGACTCGGCTACGTGCGGCTCGGACAGCCGGCGCCGACGTTGTCCGGCGGCGAGGCGCAGCGTGTGAAGCTCGCCTCCGAGCTGCAGAAGCGCTCGACCGGCCGCACGGTCTACGTGCTCGACGAGCCGACTACGGGGCTGCACTTCGACGACATCCGCAAGCTGCTCGACGTGCTGTCCCGGCTCGTCGACCAGGGAAACTCCGTCTACGTGATCGAGCACAACCTCGACGTGCTGAAGACCGCCGACTGGATCATCGACCTCGGTCCGGAGGGCGGCAATAAGGGCGGCCGGTTGGTCGCCGAGGGCACGCCCGAAGAGGTGGCGGCGATGCCCGAGAGCCACACCGGCCGGTTCCTCGCGCCGGTCCTGGGAGAGCGGGTGGCAGCACCCGCCAAGCCTGCCAAGCGAGCGACCAAACCGCGGGCGCGACGGCCCAGCAAGGTGCGCGCCGGTTGAACCGGTAGCGGGACTCGGGCGTAACCACGCATGAGAGTTCGCCAAGGATCGGTCCAGCCCACCGCTCGGCGGGGGGATCGGCCGTCTCCTCTGGCTACGCTCGATTCGTTCGTTCACGAAGGAGCCAGTCGATGGCCGAGCAGCACCCGCCCGTGTCCGACCACCAGACGCCGATGTCCGATCACCAGACGCCCAGTCGACGCAGCCTGCTGCGCAGCGCTGCCGTCGCCGGAGCCGCTCTGCCGTTGGTGGCCGCCTGCTCGTCGCTCAAGCAACAGGCAGACCCGCCGGCACAAGCCAACCCCCCGACTGGCAGGACCCACGGGACCAACGGGCAGACCGTCGGCAAGGGTGCCAACGCCGGCGGCACAGGCGGTGGCAGCAAGGAGATCGTTGCCACCGGTCAGGTGCCCAAAGGTGGCGGTGTGATCCTCGCCACCGATGGCGTCGTCGTGACGCAACCGGCCGCGGGACAGTTCCGCGGGTTCTCCTCCACGTGCACTCACATGGGGTGCACTCTCAACAACGTCAGCGACGGCACCATCAACTGCATCTGTCACGGCAGCAGGTTCTCGATCGTCGACGGACACGTCGTGCAGGGCCCGGCCACGACACCGCTCCCCAAAGTGGCGATCAGCGTCTCTGGGAAGGCGATCTCGCTGGGTTAGCGCGAGCCGGTCGGCTCCGTCCGCGCCAGGAACTCCCGGTCCCGCTTGCACTGGCGGCGGTCGAGCCGCTTGTCGATGACAGGTCGGGCCTCGTCGAAGCGTCCAGCGGCGAGCAGCGCGGCGATCATCGTGTCCTCGATCACCTCGCGCTGCGCTTCGCTGCCGCCCAGCCGCCAGACGGAGCAGAGCAGCTCGGCCAGCCGGTCCGCGCACCCACCCGCGTCGCCCGCGGTCAGCAGGTGCAGGGCGTCGGCGAGGGGGGCGACCACCTCGGCGAAGGTCGGGTCGGCTTGGGCGGCCGCCCAGCGGTCGAGCCGGTCCAGCCGCTCGGTGTCGTTGACCGCACACAAGGTGATCGCCGCATGCATGGCCATGAACGGGGACGGCGGGCAGTCGAGAAGATCCGGGTCGAGGCCCTCCACCACGTCCTCCGGCCGAGGCAGGTTCTTGGCGCCCGGCGTGATCGACCACCGCCACAGCAGCGAGCAGGAGTCGACCATCGCTCGACATCCCACGACCATCGGCGGTGCCAGCTGCTGTTCGTACCGTGCCCGGACGGCGGCGAAGTCGCCCATCGACAGCTCGTGCAGGGCGGCATGCCAGGAGTAGTGGGACAGGCTGTCGGCGGACTGCCCAGGCCCCTTGATCCAGCCGTCCAGCCAGTCACGGCCGGCCTGGTGCTCCCCGGTCTCGTAGTGGACATGGGCGCGGGCGTGCACGGAGTGACCGGCGGTCGGCTCTTCCTCGAGCGACCGGCACGACAACGCCATCGCGTCGTCCCATCGGTGCTGCTCCTGCCGGATGAAGGCCAGCAGGCCGGAGTACCACCAGTCGCCGCCGTACGCCGGCTCCGCCCGCTCGACGATCGCCCACGACTCCTCAGGAACGGTGGTCACTCCGGCGAAGGCAATCGTTGGCACGGCGACCGACAGCAGCAGCGCGTCCAGGGGGTAGTCGACGAGGTGTCGGACCAGCGGCCCGCTGTCGCCGGCGACGTGGGCGGCGACAGCATGCACGTGGCTGCGCTCCCGTTCGGTCGTCATGGTCGACAGCCGCTCCGCTTCGGCGAGGTGGCCGGGTACGTCGACGGGTGCTTCGAACTCGTGGCCGAGCAGCGCCAACGCGGCATGACCCAAGGCGAACGAGGGGTCATGGTCGACCGACGCCGCGATGCCGGCCAGCCCGCCCTGCTGGATCCGCAGCAGCGCGCTGACGCCACCGTTGTAGCGGTCGACCGCCTCGCGGCTGCCGCTGAGCTCCAGGCCGTAGAGATCCTCAGTCGTCGACATTCACCTGTCCTTCCCAGCCTCATGATGCCGTAGCGCGCGCTGGTACCGACCTCTGCGGCCGACTGCTGTCGCCGCCGAGATCGGCTCGGGCGTCCTGATCGCTGGATAGGGTTGACCTGTGCCCGACCCGTCGACGTATCGGCCCGCACCGGGGTCGGTTCCCGACTCGCCCGGCGTTTACCGCTTCCGGGACCCCAGTGGGCGGGTGATCTACGTCGGCAAGGCCGTCAACCTGCGCGCGCGGCTGTCGTCGTACTTCCAAGATCCCGCCAACCTGCACGAGCGGACGGCGCGGATGGTCACCACGGCGGCGTCGGTGGACTGGACCGTTGTGTCCACCGAGGTCGAGGCGTTGCAGCTGGAGTACTCCTGGATCAAGGAGTTCGACCCGCGCTTCAACGTCAAGTACCGCGACGACAAGTCCTACCCGTGGCTGGCGATCACGCTCAACGAGGAGTATCCCCGCGTCATGGTCGGACGCGGCTCGAAGCGCAAGGGCGTGCGGTACTTCGGTCCCTATGCCCACGCCTGGGCCATCCGGGAGACCGTCGACCTGCTGCTGCGGGTCTTCCCGATGCGGTCGTGCTCCCAGGGCGTCTTCAAGCGGAGCGCACAGATCGGCCGACCGTGCCTGCTCGGCTACATCGGCAAGTGCGCGGCCCCTTGTGTGGATCGGGTCACGGCCGACGAGCACCGGGCGATCGCCGAGGACTTCACCAGCTTCCTCGCCGGGCAGACCGCCCGACACCTCAGGCGACTGGAGCGGGAGATGCTGGTGGCATCGGAGGCGACCGACTACGAGAAGGCTGCCCGCCTTCGTGACGACATCGGAGCGCTCCGACGTGCGATGGAGAAGAACGCGGTGGTGCTGCCCGACGACACCGACGCGGACGTGATCGCCGTCGCCGAGGACCCGCTGGAGCTCGCCGTCCAGGTCTTCTACGTCCGCGGCGGCCGGGTTCGTGGCCAGCGCGGCTGGGTCGCCGACCGGGTCGACGACGCCGAGCTGGGCGAGCTGTTGCGCCGGTTCCTCATCCAGGTGTACGACGGCGAGGAGGCTGAGGGCATCCCGCGGGAGGTCCTCGTCCCGAGCCAGGTCGACGACGCGTCGACGCTGACCGGGTGGCTGACGCAGAAGCGCGGCAGCCGGGTCTCGGTCAAGGTGCCGCAGCGGGGAGACAAGAGAAGCCTGATGGAGACCGTCGCACAGAACGCCGGTCAGGCGCTGGCCCTGCACAAGACGCGGCGGGCCAGCGACCTCACCACCCGCGGGCGGGCGCTCGAGGAGATCCAGCGCGCCCTCGGGCTCGACGAGGCGCCGCTGCGGATCGAGTGCTACGACGTGTCGAACCTGCAGGGCACCGAGGTCGTCGCGTCCATGGTCGTCTTCGAGGACGGGCTGCCGCGCAAGAGTGACTACCGACGGTTCGTGATCCGTGGGGTGGACGGTCAGAACGACGTGGGGGCGATGCACGAGACGATCGCGAGGCGGTTCCGGCGGCTGCTCGACGAGCGCGCCGACTCGTCGGCGCCGGACCTCGGCGAGGTCGACGGCGACGACGGCCCGGCGCTCGTCGACCCCGACACCGGCCGACCACGCAAGTTCGCCTACACCCCCGGGTTGGTCGTCGTCGACGGCGGGCCACCTCAGGTTGCTGCAGCGCAGCGTGCCCTCGACGAGCTAGGCATCGACGACATCCCCGTCGTCGGGCTGGCCAAGCGGCTCGAGGAGGTGTGGTTGCCGGGTCACGCCGACCCGGTGATCCTGCCCCGCACCAGTGAAGGGCTCTACTTGCTGCAGCGGGTCCGTGATGAGGCGCACCGGTTCGCGATCACCCACCATCGCAGCCGGCGGTCGAAGTCGATGGTCGAGAGCGTGCTCGACGACGTCCCCGGGCTCGGCGAGGTTCGGCGCAAGGTGCTGCTGCGCCACTTCGGCTCGTTGAAGCGGCTCAGGGAGGCGTCGGTCGACGACATCGCCGCCCTGCCGGGGTTCGGACGCCGTACGGCGGAGAGTGTCGTCGCGGCGCTGATCGCGGCGGCGCCGGGACCGGCAGGGGTCAACACGGCGACCGGCGAGATCCTCAGCGAGCCGGCCGCAGGAGGTGGCAGGTGAGCGAGCCGACCGAGCTCATCATCGTCTCGGGGATGACCGGAGCCGGCAAGAGCACCGCGGCCAAGGCGCTGGAGGACCTCGGCTGGTTCGTGATCGACAACCTGCCGCCGCGACTGCTTCCCTCCGTCGTCCGGCTGATCGCTGAGGAGCATGAGGAGCCCAGCCGGACCGCCGTCGTCGTCGACGTACGCTCGCGAGGTTTCTTCGCCGACCTCGAAGGTGCGCTCGAGCAGCTCGCCGACGAGGGGCCGCGCCCGCGGGTGCTCTTCCTCGAGGCGTCCAACGACGTGCTCGTCCGGCGGCAGGACGCCGCGCGCCGGCCGCACCCGCTGCAGGCGGGCGCCAGGCTCCTCGACGGCATCCTCCGCGAGCGGGAGCTGATGCGCGAGTTGCGCGGCCAGGCCGACGTACTCGTCGACACCTCGAACCTCAACGTGCACGAGCTGGCGGCCAAGGTCGAGTCGGCCTTCGCTGCGGGTGAGGTGCCGGTGGTCCGGGCGACTGTCGTGTCGTTCGGCTACAAGTACGGCATCCCGGTCGACGCCGACATGGTGCTCGATATGCGGTTCCTGCCCAACCCACACTGGGTGCCGGAGCTGCGCCCGCTGACCGGGCTCGACAAGGACGTCACCGCCTATGTGATGGCGGAGCCGGCGGCAGCGGAGTTCCTCGACCGGCTGGGCGAGCTGCTCGACACGCTGTCGGCCGGTTTGCTCCGCGAGCGCAAGTACTACCTCAACCTCGCCGTGGGCTGCACCGGTGGCAAACACCGCAGCGTCGTGATGGCGGAGGCGATCGGGGCCCGGCTGCGCGAGGTCGGGGTGGAGACCCTCGTCGTCCATCGCGACCTCGGCCGGGAGTGAGGTGAGCGGTCCGCGGATCGTCGCGCTCGGCGGTGGGCACGGGCTCGCGACGAGCCTCGGAGCGCTCCGCACGCTGGGCGGAGAGCTGACCGCGGTGGTGACCGTCGCCGACGACGGCGGCTCGTCGGGGCGGCTGCGCAAGGAGTTCGGGGTCCTGCCGCCGGGAGACCTCCGGCAGGCGCTGGCGGCGTTGTGCGGCGACGACGACTGGGGTCGCACCTGGGCGCGGGTGCTCCAGCACCGGTTCAGCAGTGTCGGCGCCCTCGACGACCATGCGCTGGGCAACCTGCTGATCGTCGCCCTGTGGGATCTGCTCGACGGCCCGGTGGCGGGCTTGGACTGGGTCGGCCGACTGCTGGGCGCGCAGGGGCGGGTGCTGCCCATGGCTGCCGTCCCGCTCGAGATCGAGGCCACCGTCCGTGGCGCCGACCCCGATCGGCCAGGTGACGTCTCCGTCGTACGAGGTCAGGTAGCCGTCGCCACCACCACCGGACTTGTCGAGTCCGTGCGGCTGGTGCCCGACCGACCGCCGGCCTGTCCTGAGGCGGTCGCCGCCGTCGGCGCCGCCGACTGGGTCGTGCTAGGCCCCGGCTCATGGTTCACCAGCGTGCTTCCCCATCTGCTGGTGCCGGAGCTGCGCAACAGCCTGGTCGACACGGCGGCCCGGCGTTTGGTGACGCTCAACCTGGCGCCGCAAGTCGGTGAGACCGACGGTTTCTCGGCGAGCACCTACCTGGAAGTCCTCGCAATGTTGGCGCCCGACCTGCAGATCGACGTGGTGCTGGCCGACGTCGAGGACGTCGGACTGCCGATGTTGCAGGAGGCCGTGGACGGCCTCGGTGCGAAGCTCACCGTGTCCGATGTCGCGGTGCGGGACGGCAGCGCCCGTCACGACGTGGCCAAGCTGGCCCGCGCCTACGCGGAGTTGTTGCAGTGAGCGACGAAAGGTCAATGAGGGCTGACGACGGCGACCCTCGGCATGGCAGGATCAGATCCATGGCGATGACGGCGCAGGTGAAGGCGGAACTCGCGAACGTCTCTGTCACGAAGTCCTGTTGCCGCAAGGCCGAGGTCTCCTCGATGCTCCGCTTCGCCGGCGGGTTGCACATCCAGAGTGGGCGCATCGTCGTCGAGGCGGAGCTCGACACCGGATCGGCAGCCAGGCGGGTGCGCCGCGACATCTTCGAGGTCTATGGCCACCCCAGCGAGGTCGTCGTCGTGAGCGGTGGGGGCATCCGGAAGGGTTCCCGGTACGTCGTCAGGGTCGTCAAGGACGGAGAGGCGCTCGCCCGGCAGACCGGCCTCCTCGACAACCGGGGTCGGCCGGTCCGTGGGCTCCCCCCGCAGGTCGTCAGCGGCGCGGGGTGCGACGCGGTGGCTGCCTGGCGGGGCGCGTTCCTCGCCCACGGCTCCCTCACCGAACCCGGCCGCTCTTCAGCTCTCGAGGTGACGTGTCCCGGGCCGGAGGCGGCGCTGGCACTGGTCGGATCGGCCCGCCGGATGGGCATCCCGGCAAAGGCACGCGAGGTGCGTGGTGTCGAGCGAGTGGTGATCCGCGACGGCGACGCGATCAGCGCGCTGCTGAGCAAGCTCGGCGCGCATGAGTCGCTGCTGGCCTGGGAGGAACGCCGGCTCCGGCGCGAGGTACGCGCCACCGCCAACCGGCTCGCCAACTTCGACGACGCCAACCTGCGCAGGTCCGCCCGCGCGGCGGTCGCAGCCGGCGCCCGCGTCGAGCGCGCGCTGGAGATCCTCGGCGACGAGGTGCCGGACCACCTGCGAATGGCCGGCGCCCTCCGGGTCGAGCACAAGCAGGCCAGTCTCGAGGAGCTCGGGCAGCTCCATGAGCCGCCGTTGACCAAGGACGCGATCGCCGGCCGGATCCGCCGGTTGCTCGCGATGGCCGACAAGCGGGCCACCGAGCTCGGTATCCCCGACACCGAGGCCTCGCTCACCCCCGAGATGCTCGCCGAGCCCTCTTAACTCCTTGGGGGCTCAGCCGCGTTGGTAGGGTCCAACACAAGAGCGCCGGGCCACCTGGGTGAGGAGTGCTTCGTGTCTGTCCGAGTAGGCATCAACGGATTCGGCCGGATTGGCCGCAACTTCTTCCGTGCCTTGCACGCGAGCGGCGCCGATGTGGAGGTCGTCGGGATCAACGACGTCGCCCCGACCGACATCTTGGCCCATTTCGTCAGGTTCGACTCGATCCTCGGCAGGTTCCCCGGCGAGGTGACGGCCTCAGACGACGGCTTGACCATCGACGGCTCGACGATCCGGGTGCTGGCCGAGCGGGACCCGGGGCAGCTGCCGTGGAAGGAGCTCGGCGCCGACATCGTGATCGAGTCGACGGGCCTGTTCACCAAGGCGGAGGAGGCCCGCAAGCACCTTGACGCGGGAGCGCGGAAGGTGATCATCTCGGCGCCGGCGACCGGTGAGGACATCACGCTCGTCCTCGGCATCAACGAGGGCGACTACGACCCGGCCGCGCACGACGTGATGTCGATGGCAAGCTGCACGACCAACTGCCTGGCGCCGATGTGCAAGGTGCTGCTCGACGAGTTCGGCATCGAGCGCGGCTTCATGACAACGGTCCACGCCTACACCACCGAACAGCAGCTGCTTGACCAGATCGCACTCACCCGCAAGGGCACCATCGACCTCCGCCGGGCCCGGGCGGCCGCCCAGAACGTGATCCCTACCTCGACCGGGGCGGCCCGGGCGATCGGCCTGGTGCTGCCGCAGCTGCAGGGCAAGCTCGACGGCTACGCGCTGCGGGTGCCGGTCCCGACGGGCTCCATCACCGACCTGACCGTCACCCTCTCGCGTGGGGCCACGGTCGCCGAGGTCAATGACGCCTTCCGGGCCGCCGCCGAGAGTGGGCCGCTGTCGGCGTACCTGGCCTATACCGAAGACCTCATCGTGTCCTCCGACATCGTCACCGACCCGCACTCCTGCACGCTCGACTCTGCGCTGACCAAGGCGATCGACGACCAGGTGAAGGTGGTCGGCTGGTATGACAACGAGTGGGGCTACTCCAACCGCCTGGTCGACCTCGTCGGCCTGGTTGGGGCTTCGCTGTAGTGCTCAAGACGGTTGACGAGCTCGCCACCGAGTTCGGCGGGCTCGAGGGTCGACGAGTGCTCGTCCGCTCCGACCTGAACGTTCCGCTGGACGGGACCCGCATCACCGACGACGGCCGGGTCCGCGCCAGCGTGCCGACGATTCTCGACCTGAGCCGACGTGGCGCGCGGGTCGTCGTGGCTGCTCACCTCGGCCGGCCCGAGGGCAAGCCTGACCCGGCATACTCGCTGGCGCCGGTGGCTGGGCGGCTGGCCGAGTTGCTCGACATTCCAGCCCGGCAGGCGACCGACACTGTTGGTGAGTCGGCTCGTGCGACCGTCGACGGGCTCAAGCCAGGTGAGGTAGCCGTGCTGGAGAACGTCAGGTTCGAGCCGGGCGAGACCAGCAAGGTCGACGCCGAGCGCGGCCGGTTCGCCGACCGGCTTGCCACGCTGGCGGATGCCTTCGTCAGCGACGGGTTCGGCGTGGTCCACCGCAAGCAGGCGAGTGTGTACGACGTCGCACAGCTCCTGCCGCACGCCGCGGGGGGTTTGGTGCTCGACGAGGTCGCGGTGTTGCGGCGGCTGACGGAGCAGCCGGATCGCCCGTACGTCGTGGTGCTGGGCGGGTCGAAGGTGTCCGACAAGCTGGGGGTGATCGACAGCCTCCTTGCGCGGGCCGACCGGCTGTTGATCGGTGGCGGCATGATGTTCACCTTCCTGCTGGCCCAGGGAATCGAGGTCGGACGCAGCCTGGTCGAACCTGACCATGTCGACGCGGTCCGACGGTCGATCGCACTCGCCGCCGACAGTGGCGTCGACCTGCTGCTGCCGACCGACGTGGTGGTCGCTCCGGAGATCTCGGCGGAGGCATCGCCGTCCGTCGTCGCTGTCGACCAGATTCCCGGCGACCAGCTCGGGCTCGATATCGGGCCGGCGACAGCCGACCGGTTCCGCGCGGCCATTGAGGACGCGCGGACGGTGTTCTGGAACGGCCCGATGGGAGTGTTCGAGCTGCCGCCGTTCGCCGCCGGCACGCGGGCGGTGGCCGAGGCGCTCACCACGGTCGATGGCCTCACGGTCGTCGGAGGCGGCGACTCCGCGGCGGCGATCCGCTCGCTCGGGTTCGCCGACGACCAGTTCGGGCATGTCTCGACCGGCGGGGGTGCGTCGCTCGAGTACCTCGAGGGCAAGACGCTGCCCGGGCTCGCCGTACTCGACGACTAGCGAGGAGCAGCATGGCAAAGCCGACCCGACCATTGCGCACACCGTTGATGGCCGGCAACTGGAAGATGAACCTCAACCAGCACGAGGCGGTCGTGCTCGTGCAGAAGCTTGCCTGGTCGCTGGCCGACAAGAAGCACGACTACGCCCGGTGCGAGGTGGTCGTGCTGCCGCCGTACACCGACCTGCGCAGTGTGCAGACGCTGGTGGAGGGCGACGGTCTGCCCATCGGCTTCGGCGCCCAGGACGTCTCGCAGCACGACGACGGCGCCTACACCGGCGATATCAGCACCACGATGCTCACCCGACTCGGCTGCACGTACGTCGTGGTCGGCCACTCCGAGCGACGGGAGTACCACGGAGAGGACGACGCTCTGGTCAATGCCAAGGCGACCAAGGCGCTGGCCGCGGGACTGCGGCCGATCGTCTGCGTGGGGGAGTCGCTGGAGGTACGGCGAGCGGATGACCACGTGGAGCACGTGCTGGGCCAGGTCGACCGGTCGACCGCCGGCATCCCCGCGGCGCAGATGGTGGACGTGGTGATCGCCTACGAGCCGGTCTGGGCCATCGGCACCGGAGAGGTCGCCACGCCGGCGGATGCACAGGAGGTCTGCTCCGCCATCCGTGACCGGCTCTCGTCATCGCACGGCGGTGAGGCCGCCGAGGCCGTCCGCATCCTCTATGGCGGGTCGGTGAAGGCCGCCAACGTGGGAGCGATGATGGTGCAGGCCGACGTCGACGGATGTCTGGTCGGCGGAGCCAGCCTGCAGGCGGACGAGTTCAGCGCGATCTGCCGCTTCTACGACATGCCGGTCATCGACCTGTCCGCATCAAGGTAGGATTCGCGGCGTGATCATCGCGTTTGACGTCCTACTCGTCCTGACCAGCGCCTTTCTGGTGCTGATGATTCTGCTGCACAAGGGTCGTGGCGGTGGGCTCTCGGACATGTTCGGTGGAGGCGTCTCGAGCGGGCTGGGCGGATCGTCGGTCGCTGAGAAGAACCTCGACCGAATCACAATCGGCGTTGCCGCTGTCTGGATCATCTGCATCGTCATCCTGGGTCTGCTGCTCAAGACCGGCTAACCGCTCGCCGTACAATCGCTGAGTCCACCGCCGGGGCGGTGCGACCGACAGGTCAGGAGTGTCGCTGTGGCAGGTGGAAATGCCATTCGGGGCAGCCGCGTCGGTGCCGGTCCGATGGGAGAGGCCGAGCGGGGCGATGCCGCGCCACGTCAGCGCGTCGTCTACTTCTGTGCCAACGGGCACCAGACCGCGCCGATGTTCGCCGTCGAGGTGCAGGTGCCGGACACCTGGGACTGCCCACGGTGTGGCCTGCCGGCCAACCGCGACTGCGACAACCCGCCGCCGCCGCCGAAGATCGAGCCCTACAAGACCCACCTCGCCTATGTGAAGGAGCGCCGCTCCGACGCGGAGGCCAAGGAGATCCTCGACGAGGCCCTGGCCACCCTTCGCGCCCGCCGCAAGTCCGGCGAGATCTTCTTCTAACCCCGCCGAGACACCAAGATTGCTGCGGAATCCGCGGTGTGTCGGCGCAGAGTTGACCTCTCGGCGGCAAGTGGGGTCGGAGCCGCTCAGCCAGCGGATGCCAGGTTGCAGCGGAGGCGGTCGACCTTTTGTGCGATGTCTGTGCCGTCGCCGTACACGTCATCTCGGGTCAGCACGAGGATGCGCCAACCCAGCGCCCGAAGCCGTGCCCTGCGAGCGGCGTCGTGTGCGCGGTCGCTGTCGCTGGTATGGAACTCACGGCCGTCATACTCGATGGCAAGCATCAGCTCCGGGTAGGCCAGGTCGAGGCGGTAGATCACGATGCCTGCCTCGTTGACGACCTCCCACTGCACCTCTGGAGTCGGCAGTCCCGCGTCGATGAGCTGGAGTCGGACCTTCGACTCAGCGGGTGACTCCGCCCGCCCGTCGCAGTGCGGAACGAGTGATCGGAGCTGGACGACGCCACGCTGGCCGCGGAACCGAGGTAGCTCAGCCGTCAGGTCATCGATCGTGAACCCGCCGACGCGCATCAATGCGTCGAGTGCCGCGATGGCTTCGTAACGCTTGAGGAACCTGCCCAGGTCGAGAGCCGTCCGAAGCGGGGTCGTCACGGCGATCCCGCCGAGCTGGGCGGTGTCCCGCACCAGGTCGAGCGTCCGGGTCCCGCCCGCGCAGCGAACGCGCCGGATGCGGGAACCGCCACGAAGCCTGAAGACTTGGACCGCCGGAACCCTGTTCCAGTCGGCTGGCCCTAACACGTCGGCCCCGTGCAGCCATGCGGCAGTTCGGTCACAGACGACGGCCTCCGGCGGCAACACCTTGGCCAGGGCCGCGGCCCGGAGCTCGAGGCTGTCGGGAACGCCGGAGTCGACGTACACGCCCTGGACTACCCGGCGCAGGAGCGCCTGGTCCACCAGCCGTCGGACCGCATGCCGGCTGAGGCCGGCAGTTTCTGCTTCGGCGGCCGTGAATGGATGGCGAAGGGAGAGCGCGAGTCCATCACCGACGATGTGAGTGTTTGGCTTGGCCATGTCGACAGGATGGCTCAGCTCTGGCAACGACGAGATCGGTCGTCCACAGGTTGGACAACCGGCGCGTTCGAGACGTCAACCCTGGCGCGACACGCCGCCAGATAGGCGGCAAACTTAGCGTCTCGGCGGGTTAGGGGGAGGCGAGGCGGGGGAGGTCGGGAGGGAGCTCGGAGGCAGCGTCGCGGTCGAGCAGCCACAGGGTGCGCTGCTGGCCGTGCGGCCCGGCGGCCGGCACCTGGACGGTCCCGGCACCGCCGAGGGCCAGATGCACGGCACGCGCCTTCTCACCCCCGGCCACGACGAACCAGACCTCCCGCGTGGAGCACAAAGTGGGCATCGTCATCGAGATCCGGTTCGGCGGTGGCTTCGGCGACCCGCGTACGCCGACGACGGGCCGCTCGTCGTACAGCGCCGGGCGCTCGGGGAACAACGAGGCGACGTGGCCCTCCGGCCCGACGCCGAGCATGACGACGTCGAACGTCGGCACCGCGGCCCGGTCCTCCGGGTCACGAGCGGCCGCCAGAGCTCTCGCATACCGCTCGGCGGCCTCGTCGACGTCGTCAGCGTCGGCGGTGCTGGGCATGGGGTGCACCAATGTCGGCTCCAGCGCGACGTGGTCGAGCAGTGACTGCCGCGCCTGCAGTTCGTTGCGCTCCTCGTCGTCGGGCGGGACGAACCTCTCGTCGCCCCACCACAGCTCGACCCGCCGCCAGTCGACCGCGTCGCGAGCCGGCGACGCGGCAACGGCTGCGAAAATGCGGTTCGCGATCGAGCCGCCGGTCAGGACCAGTCGAGGCACCCGACCGGCCGACTGTACGTCGACGAGGGCGGTCACCAGCCGCGCGCACACCGCCTCGGCGAGCAGCTCGGGGCTGCGGTGGACCGCCACCGAGACCGGGGCGGTCACCGGGAGCTGGCTGTCTGGGAGTGCTTTGCCGTCTGCGCCCGGGTGCTGGTGCTGGTGCGCCGTTTGCCCGTCTGCGGCACATCTGCCTTCGCCGTCTTCCCGGCCAGCCGGCATAGGGCGTGCACGGTGTCGGCGTAGACGTCGTCGGGATCCAGTCGACGCAGCTCCTCGGCGAGCAGCTCCGCGGTCTCACGGCGCTTGAGCGCCACCGGCCGGTTGGGCGAGTTGGGGATGGTGAAGTGAGCCAGCCGTCCGCCGGGTCGGCAGATCTCGATGTCGCCACCGCCTGTGCTCAGCACGACCGAGGTGAGCCCTGGGCCCTTGGAGAAGGTGCGCTCGACGTCGACGCGGAGCCGCGACCACAGCCAGGCGATGAGCAAATCGGCGCTGGGGTTGTTGCGCTCCGCCTCGACCCGACCGCTCCGGATCCGCGCGGGGTACTGGTCGAGGGCGGCAGCAAGCAGCGCCCGCCAAGGGGTGAGGCGGGTCCACGACAGGTCCGTGTTACCGGGGGAGTAGTTGACCGCCTGGGTCAGCAGGGTCTTCGACGCGGTGGTTCCTGAGGCCGCGCAGTCGGTGATGCGACGCTGCGCCAGCGCGCCGATCGGGTCCTCCGCCGGGTCGTCCGGCGCCTTCCGCGGCCACCAGGCCACGACCGGAGAGTCCGGCAGCAGCAACGGCAGCACCACGCTCTCGGAATGGCGCGCCAGTTCGCCCGACAGCCGGGCAATCACCGTCTCTCCCGATGAGCCCGACCCGCCGATGCTGACCTCTGCATGCAGGCTGGCGGCACCGCGGTTGGGCCGCCTGATGATGCCGAGGATGCGCGACGGGTGCTCCCGGGAGACCGACTTGGCGACCTTGATCGCGTCGTAGTGGTCGCCTTCGTCGGTGACGACAACCAGGGTGAGCACCATGCCCATTGCCGGCGACCCGGCCTTGCGGCGCTCGGTCAGCAAAGCCGCGGCGATCTCGCTCGCTGTCGTGTCGGTCAGCTCGATAGCCATCGCTGCTCCTACGGCCGCCGCCACACGCGGCCGTCGCGAGCAAGCATCTCGACGGCCGACCGCGGCCCCCAGGTGCCGGACTCGTACGGGTCAGGCTTCCCGTGGTCGGCCCAGTAGTCGATGATCGGATCGAGCATCTGCCACGACAGCTCGACCTCCTCCAGCTGCGGAAACAGCGGCGGGTCGCCGAGCAGTACGTCGAGTACCAACCGCTCGTACGCCTCAGGGCTGGACTCGACGAACGTGCCGCCGTAGGCGAAGTCCATGTTGACGTCGCGGATCTCCATCGCCGTACCTGGCACCTTCGCCCCGAACCGCACGGTGACACCCTCGTCGGGCTGCACCCGGATGACCAGCGCGTTCTGTCCGAGCTCCTCGGTCTCGGCGGCATCGAACGGCAGGTGCGGTGCCCGCTTGAACATGACGGCCACCTCGGTGACCCGGCGGCCGAGTCGCTTGCCAGTGCGCAGGTAGAAAGGGACACCCGCCCAGCGCCGGGTGTCGATGTCGAGCCTGATGGCCGCGAAGGTCTCGGTCGTCGACGACCTCGGGATGTCCTCCTCCTGCAGGTATCCCGGAACCTTCTGGCCGCCGGCCCAGCCCGCGGTGTACTGGCCGCGCGAGGTATGCAGGTCCAACCGGCTCGGGGTCCGCAGCGAGCGCAGGACCTTCTGCTTCTCGACCCGGAGGCTGTGCGCGTCGAACGAGACCGGCTCCTCCATCGCGATCAGCGCCATCAGCTGGACGAGGTGGTTCTGGATGACGTCGCGGGCGGCGCCGATGCCGTCGTAGTAGCCGGCCCGCGACCCGATGCCGATGTCCTCGGCCATCGTGATCTGCACGTGGTCGACGTAGTTGGAGTTCCAGACCGGCTCGAACAGCTGGTTGGCGAACCGCAGAGCCAGGATGTTCTGCACGGTCTCCTTGCCGAGGTAGTGGTCGATCCGGAAGACCGACTCCGGCGGGAAGACCTCGGAGATGATCGCGTTGAGCTTGCGGGCGCTTTCCAGGTCGTGGCCGAACGGCTTCTCCACGACCACCCGGCGCCACGAGCCGGTATCGGGCTGGGACAGGCCGTGCTCCTTCAGCTGCGAGACGACATCGGGGAAGAAGCTTGGCGGGATCGCCAAATAGAAGGCGTGGTTGCCACCGGTTCCACGCTCCCGGTCGAGCTCCTGGATGGTCTCGCGCAGCTGCTCGAAGGCGACGTCATCGGCGAAATCGCCGGGCACGAACCGGAACCCCGACGCCATCTGTTGCCACACCTCCTCGCGGAAGGGAGTCCGCGAGTGCTGCTTGACCGAGTCGTGCACGATCTGGGTGAAGTCCTGGTCGGCCCAGTCGCGCCGGGCGAAGCCGACCAGCCCGAAGCCGGGCGGCAACAGGCCGCGGTTGGCGAGGTCGTAGATCGCCGGCATCACCTTCTTGCGCGAGAGGTCACCGGTGACGCCGAAGATCACCATGCCGCAGGGGCCGGCGATCCGCGGCAGGCGTCGGTCCTGCGGGTCTCGCAGCGGGTTGAGCAAGACCTCCGCAGGTGCGGTGAGCGTCATCGCAACAGCTCGTGGAGTACGGCGACACCATGCTCGGGCTTCCGCAGGTGCAACCGGAGCACCGGCCGGCCGTGCTGTGCGAGGACCACCGCGTCACCGGCTGCCTGGGCGGCGATCAGCTCACCGAAGCCGAAGGGACGTTCGGGGATCGCAATGTCGACGTCCTCGGAACAGGTCAACTGCAGGAACACGCCCTGGGGCGGGCCACCCTTGTGGTACTGGCCGGTGGAGTGCAGAAACCGTGGTCCCCAGCCGAAGGTGACCGGCCGACCGGTCCGACTTGCCAACGCCGCTCGCACCTGGCTGAGCCGATGGTCGCGTTCAGGGTCGAGGTAGGCCATCACCGCGAGGTAGCCGGTGTCGCCGAGCTGGCCGAGCAGGGCGGCGAGCACGTCGGTGAGCGAGTCGCGCCCGTCGAGCAGCGAGTCGGGGCCGCGCACCTCGATGTCCCGCTCGACGAAGTCTGGCGGATCCGGCTCAGGCCTCTGCTCGAGCAACCCACGCGCAGCATGCTTGGCGCTCTCGACATCGGGTTGGTCGAAGGGGTTGATACCGAGCAACTGTCCGGCAACTGCCGTGGCGGTCTCCCACGTCAGGATCTGCGCGCCGAGCGTTCCGCAGACGGCGACAGCCGGCTTGCCGCCGGTCGCCGTCTGGGCCAATGCGGAGTCGGTCGCGTCCTCGGCGGCCAGCAGCGCAATGACCAGATCGGCCGCGGAACTGGCCACCTCCGGGGCGTCGACCCCTTCTACGGCCACCGGCAGCACGCCGGTGCCGTTCTTGCCGGTGGACTCGGCGAGCAGCTGCTCGGCCCATTCGGCGAAGCCGCGAAGGCCGGACCCGGCCTCGGCGATCACCACCTTGTTGCGGCCGGCATTCGCGCAGATCGCCGCGGCGAGCCGGAGCGCCGGGTTGTCGGTGGAGTCGGCCGCGACCTGCGCCATCACCTCCTCCGCCTCGTCGAGCAGGTCGGCGATGTCGACGCCGGCCAGCCCCGACGGCACCAGGCCGAAGGCGGTCAGTGCGCTGTAACGGCCGCCGACATGGGGATCGGCCAGGAACACCCTGCGGTAGCCGCCGGCACGGGCGATCTGCTCGAGCTCGGAGCCCGGGTCGGTCACGACCACCAGTCGCTGCGCCGGGTCGATGCCTGCTTCCTGGAACGCCGAGATGAACGCCCTGCGATGGCTGTCGGTCTCCAGCGTCGTGCCGGACTTGCTCGAAACGACGACAACCGTCTTCTCCAGCGCCGCGCCGGCCTGGGTCTCTCGGGCCACCGCGCTGGGGTCGGTCGAGTCCAGCGCCCGCAACGGCACTCCGTAGGTGCTGGTGATCAGCTGCGGTGCGAGGGAGGAGCCGCCCATGCCGCACAGCACGACTCGGTCGATGCCCTCGGCCCACAGCTCAGCTCGGAGGGCGTCGACCTCGGCAAGCAGCGGTCGAGACGACACAGGGAGATCGACCCAGGAAAGCCGGATCTCGGCCTCGGAGCGCGCCTCGTCTCCCCACAGGCTCGGGTCCTGCTGGGCGAGCTTGCCGGCGACACCGTCGTCGACGAGGCGACGCAGGACGTCGTCGTACTGCTCGGTCGTCGAGACCTGGAGCCCGATCCTCACCTGGCTGCACCGGACAACCGTTCGTCACCGCGAAGCGCGGCGTCGACGGTGTTCTCGAGCTCCTGCCAGGACTTCTCGAACTTTTCGATGGCCTCGTCCTCAAGCACCCGGACCACGTCGGCGTAGGAGATGCCGAGCTGCTCCAGGTCGTCGATCACCTGCTGCGCCTCGTCGTAGTGTCCGGTCACGGTGTCGCTCTCGATAGTCCCGTGGTCGGCGGTCGCGTGCACGGTGGCTTCCGGCATCGTGTTGACCGTGTCCGGCGCGATCAGATCGTCCACGTACATGGTGTCGGGGAGGTTGGGGTCCTTGGTGGAGGTTGACGCCCACAGGGGGCGCTGACGGTGGGCGCCGGCGGCCTCCAGGTCCTTCCAACGCGATGACGAGACGACCTCTTCGAACGCCTTGTACGCCAGCCGGGCGTTGGCGACCGCGGCCTTGCTCCGCAGCGCCTTGGCTTCGTCGCTTCCGATGGCATCGATGCGCTTGTCGACCTCGGTGTCGACCCGGCTGACGAAGAACGAGGCGACCGACCGGATTGTCGAGAGGTCGTGACCGTTGTCCCGCGCCTGTTCGAGACCGGTGAGGAAGGCGTCCATCACTTCGCGGTAGCGGTCGAGGCTGAAGATCAAGGTGATGTTGACGCTGATCCCCTCGGCGGTGGCGGCGGTGATCGCGGGGAGCCCCTCGGCGGTGGCCGGGATCTTGACCATGACGTTCGGGCGGTCGACGAGCCACCACAGCGCCCGGGCTTCGGCGATCGTCTTGTCGGTGGCCCGGGCGACCCGGGGGTCGACCTCGATGCTCACCCGGCCGTCCTTGCCGTCGGTCCGGTCATAGACGTCGCGCATCACGTCGCAGGCCCAGCGCACGTCGAAGGTGGTGATCATCCTGACCGCCTCCTCCACAGAGACGCCACGATCCGCGAGATCCTTGACCTGGTCGGCGTAGTCGTCGGCGTCAGCCACCGCCTTGGCGAAGATAGTCGGGTTCGACGTCACCCCGACCACGTGGCAGTCGTCGATCAAGTGTCGGAGGTTGCCGGACTTCAGCCGGTCCCGCGAGATGTCGTCGATCCAGATCGAGACCCCCGCATCCGAGAGCTCCTGCAGTCGGTCGTTCATCGCAGCTTCTCCTGTCGTCGACTCCTGCGCTGGCGGCGCCGGCGGGCACCGGTCGCTACGTTCCCGCTTGCACCGCCGCGATGCTGTCCTTGGCGGCCTGGGCGACGGCCTCGGCTGTCAGCCCGAACTCCTGATAGAGCCGCTGGTAGTCGGCGGAGGCACCGAAGTGCTCGATCGAGACGCACTTGCCGAAGTCGCCAACGACCTCCCACCAGCCCCAGGCGACGCCGGCTTCGACCGAGACGCGCGCCTTCACCCCCGGCGGGATGACCTGGTCGCGGTAGGAGCGGTCCTGCGCGTCGAACCACTCGCGGCACGGCATCGACACCACTCGTGCGCGAACGTCGTCGTCGGCCAGCAGGTCGCGGGCGGCGACGGCGATCTGCACTTCGGAACCGGTGCCGACGAGTATGACGTCCGGCTCGCCACCCTCGACGTCGAGCAGGACGTATCCGCCGCGGGCCACCCCGGAAACGTCGGCGAACCCGTCGGCACCGCGGGGGAAGGTCGGAACGTTCTGCCGGGTCAGCGCCAAGCCGGCCGGTCCGACGGGCCGTTCGAGGATCGTCTGCCAGGCCGCGACGGTCTCGTTGGCGTCGGCCGGCCGGACGACCGACAGTCCGGGGATCGCCCGCAACGCGGAAAGCTGCTCGATCGGCTGATGGGTCGGCCCATCTTCGCCGAGGCCGATCGAGTCGTGCGTCCAGACGTAGACGACGGGCAGCTTCATCAGTGCAGCCAGCCGGACAGCCGGCCGCATGTAGTCGGAGAACACGAGGAAGGTGCCGCCGTAGGGACGGGTGCCGCCGTGCAGGGCGATGCCGTTGAGGATCGAGCCCATCGCGTGCTCACGGATGCCGAAGTGCAGCACTCTGCCGTACCAGTCGCCGGACCACATCTTCGTCGCGCGGTCGGGCGGCAGGAAGCTGGGCTCGCCCTCGGGCGTCGTGAGGTTGGACTCAGCGAGGTCGGCGGATCCGCCCCACAGTTCGGGCAGCCGTGGCGCGATCGCGCTCAGGACGGCTCCCGACGCCTTGCGGGTCGCAACGCCCAACGGGTCGGCGTCGAAAGTCGGCAGCGCGTCGGCCCAGCCCTCGGGCAGCGTCCGGCTCTGCATCCGGTCATAGAGCGCCAACCGATCCCCGGCGGATGCCCGCCAGTCATCGAACGGCTGCTGCCAGTCGGCCTCCATTGCCTTGCCACGCTCGATGGCAAGCCGGGTGTGCGTCAGGACGTCCTCGTCGACCTCGAACGTCTTGTCCGGGTCGAAGCCGAGCACCTTCTTGGTGGCCGCGACCTCCTCCGCGCCGAGTGCCGCCCCGTGGGCCTTGCCGGTGTTCTGCAGTGTGGGCGCGGGCCACGCGATGATCGTGCGCAGCGAGATGAAGCTGGGTCGGCCGGTCTCGGCCTTCGCGTTCTTGAAGGCCTCGAACAGCGCGCGGACGTCCTCCTTGTAGGTGGTGCCGTCGTTCGTCCAGTCGATCTCCTGGACGTGCCAGCCGTAGGCCTCGTACCGCTTGGTGACGTTCTCGCTGAACGCCACACTGGTGCTGTCCTCGATCGAGATCCGGTTGTTGTCGTAGAGCAGGCAGAGGTTGCCGAGCTCCTGATGCCCGGCGATCGAGGACGCCTCTCCGCTCACCCCCTCCTCCATGTCGCCGTCGCTGGCGAACACGAAGATGTCGTGGTCGAAGGGGCTCTGTCCCCGAGGGGCCTCCGGATCGAACAAGCCGCGCTCGCGGCGGGCGGCCATTGCCATGCCCACGGCATTTCCGACACCCTGCCCGAGCGGCCCGGTCGTGGTCTCGACACCGGAGGTGTGGCCGTGCTCCGGGTGACCAGGGGTCAGGCTGCCCCACTTGCGGAGCTCCTTGAGGTCGGACAGCTCGAGGCCGTAGCCGGCAAGGTAGAGCTGGATGTAGAGCGTCAAGCTCGAGTGGCCGTTGGAGAGCACGAACCGGTCGCGGCCCGGCCAGTCGGGGTCGGCCGGATTGTGGCGCAGCAGCTTCTGGAAGAGCAGGTACGCCGCCGGCGCCAGACTCATCGCCGTACCGGGATGCCCGTTGCCCGTCCGCTGGACCGCGTCCATCGCCAACACGCGAACGGTGTCGACAGCCAAGTCGTCGATGTCGGACCAGTCGAGCGAGGCGTAGCGGTCGTCGACCGAGGTGGTCACCGAAGGTCCTCCTACGGTTGGGGTCGCCCTCATGGCGAGCCTACTGCCACCCCCGTTCCCCGCCAGCGGCGAACGCCGCGCGACGGCCCCCTAGACTGCTGGTAGTCCCTGCCCACCGGTCCCGCACCGCACGAGCCGACCGGCGCGGCCTCCGTCCATCATCCGAGGTGTGTGTGACCGCGGTCGATCCCGACGTCGTGGCCGTCGACGCCAGCGTGCCGCAGCACCGCTATCCCGAGCTCGACCTCCGCGACGTCGTCTCCGCTTATGTCGCGTTGACGAAGCCACGGATCGTCGAGCTCCTTCTCCTCACCACGGTGCCGGTGATGTTCCTTGCCGACCGCGGGGTGCCGTCCCTCTGGCTGGTGGTGGCGACGGTTGTCGGAGGGACGCTCGCGGCCGGCAGCGCCAACGCGCTGAACTGTGTGGTGGACCGCGACATCGACGAGGTGATGCATCGCACCCGCCGCCGCCCGTTGCCGCGGCACCGGGTATCGCCACGGTCCGCGCTGGTGTTCGGGCTGGTGCTGGGTGTGGGCGCCACCCTCTTGCTCGGTTTCACCGTGAACTGGCTTTCCTCACTGCTCGCTCTGCTGGCCAACGTGTTCTACGTGTTGGGGTACACGCTCGGTCTGAAGCGGCGCACATCGCAGAACATCGTCTGGGGCGGTGCGGCTGGCTGCTTCCCCGCCCTGATCGGCTGGACCGCGGTGACGGGCAGCCTGGCCTGGCCACCTGTCGTCTTGTTCTTGGTCGTCTTCTTCTGGACGCCGCCGCACTTCTGGTCGCTGGCGATCCGCTATCGCGACGACTACGCGGCCGCTCACGTGCCGATGCTGCCGGTTGTCGCTCCGCTGTCGCGCGTTGCCAGGCAGATCGTCGGCTACTCCTGGCTGACCGTCGCGACGTCGCTGGTGCTGTGGCCCGTCGCGTCGACGGGCTGGCTGTACCCGTCCGCCGCTCTGGTGCTGGGCGCGGGCTTCCTGTTCGAGGCCCATCGGCTGTGGGGGAGGGCGCGTCGCACCGAGAGCCAGGTAGCCACGCGTCCGATGCGGTTGTTCCACCTGTCCAACGCCTACCTGGCGTTGCTCTTCCTCGCCGTTGCCCTCACTCCGCTCGTCGGGTGAGCCCGGACGGCTGACCGTGTCGCGCAGCACACGGTCAGCGCCCGTCGCATCGGGTCAGCGCCGGTCGTTCCAGGTCAGCACGCCGCGGTCGGTCGTCGTGCTCGACTGGGAGCGACTCACCGCGGTGGCGATCGAGGCGCCCTTGCCGAGTGTGATCGTCGCGGTTCCCTTGACCTTCTTGCAGTCGATGAGGCCGCAGGCGGCGGCCTTGTAGACGAGCTTCGTCGTGCCGTCCGCGAACAGACCGTTGTCGGACTTCACGACCGTGGACCACTTCTGGTCAGACCCGTCACAGGTTGGGGACTCGGGGAAGTAGTCGAAGAAGCCGGTGATCTTCACGCGCTTCCAGATCTGCGTGAGTGTCCCGTACGTCTCGATGTAGTCCGCGTTCGTGCAGTTGTACGTGCCGGAGATCTCAGCCCTGCCACCCTTGAGCACCTGGCCGCTCGTGTCGATGCTGACACTCAGCGTCGGAGCCGCCGGGGCCGCCTGGAGCGACATGACGAGGTTGCCGCCGCGGGTCGCGGTGTCGCTGAACACCATGATCAGGTATGTGTGACCGGTCTTCGCCCTGATCCCGATCTGCTCGGGCCCGCAGCCGAGCATCGTCCTGAGCCTCGGCGAGTCTCGGAAGACCATGAATCCGCCGGAGTAGTCGGACTGCGTCATATCAAGTAGGAAGGCACCGTCAGCCGACGGCGTATAGGAATACCACACGCTGGCGCTGGTGTACGGCGCTCCGCACAGCTGGTTGAGCTTGGCGTCGAGGCTACCGGTCGTGGCCTGGGTGGTGTCTTCCTTCACGGTCTGACCCAGCGTGATGGTTCGAGCGCCGCTGGGATGGTCGTTGTTGGGTGCTGCCGCCAGGGCAGCTGTGGCCGTGAGGGGGACGAGTGCCGCCGCAGCGAGCGCTGCAACGGCAACACGAACAGATTTCATGAGGTGGGTTCCTCTCGCAGTGGGGCCTTGTCATGGTCGATGGGTGGTGGCTGATGCCACGCTGTTCGACGCAAGGCCGGGGTGCTCGGTTGTCCCGAGAGCGCGAAGAGTCCGATTCGTTATCAGTGTGGGGATCTGCCGGACGTCGACTCGACGACGTTGGTGCCTGCCGCCTTGTCGTGCCAGGCCTGTTTGGCCGGGTCCCAGAGTGCCCATAGGTAGTTCAACACGACGGCGATGCCGATGAAGGCACCGACCGCCGGCAGCAGGCTGAGCAGCTGCAGTCCGAACATCACCGCGATCCGGCGGCCGATCGCCGAGGCGGGCAACGGGCCGGGCGCACTGCGCAGTCTCACCTGAAGGCCGACGATGGACTTGCCCGGCGTCGCATTACGGTGTCGCAGGAAGAAGGCCTCGTAGACCGCCGCCACCAGCAGCTGCAGAACCGCGATCGGCACCAGCCAGGCCAGCACATCGGCGGGCACGCTGAGGGTGAACGGGTTGCTGGCGGGGGCGGCTGCCTGGTCGATCAGCCGACGCTGCCAGTCCAGCACCGCCTCGACGTACCGGACGATGAAGTAGCCAGTCAGCGGCAGTGCGACAAAAAAGGTGAAGATGCTGTCCAGCAGCCTGGCGAGCAGGCGTCGGCCCCAGGATGCGACGACAGCGCCGTCCGGTGTCGTCGTGGCCCCTGGCCGGGGACCGGCTGGCCAGGAACCGGGGTAGCCGGCTGGCGGGAGCGTCGGCTGTGGCCGCGCGCCATAGTTCCACTCTCGTTTCGGGGCGGCGACAGCAGCCCAGGCGGCCGGCGGCTCGGCCGGCTTGGGCGCGGACGAGGGGCTGGTGTTGGGTGTCCACCCGACACCGTCGAAGTATCGGTAGAGGCTGGGGTCGCGGGGGTCGACATACCAGCCCGCCGGGTAGTCCATCTGGCTCACCCGGTCGGCGCGGCGCTCTGCGTCTGGTCAGACACCGGGAACGCCGGCTCAGGCACCGGGTCGAGCGCACGTTCCACAACCGCAGCCTCGACCACCGGGCCGCGGTCACGCATCCCGACCACGAGCCAGGCTGCGCCGGCGGCGACCAGCGCGGCCCCGAGCATGTGCAGCCCCACGAGCAGTGTCGGCACACCGGTGAAGTACTGGAGGAAGCCGATTGCGCCTTGGACGACTTCGATCCCGAGCAGGAGCGCCGCAGCGTGCAAGGCCCGTTCCGGCGCGCCGGACACCCGCAGCGCGACCCATGTGCCGACCGTCAGGCCGACGAGCAGGCACACCAGATCGGCGTGAAGCTGAGCGATCGACTCCGGGTCGAGACCGGTTCGTGGCGATGACGCATCGCCGGCATGTGGACCGGATCCGGTGACGACGGTGCCGACGTACAGCACCAGCCAGGTGACGACGAAGGTCGCCACACCTAGCCCACGGACGACTGGCATCACGGTCAGGGTCGGCGCCTCGTCGCCTTCATCGACGCGGCGGAGGAAGGCGACGCAGACGCAGATGATCGCCAGCGATGCCAGCAGGTGCAGCGAGACGACCCAGGGGTTGAGCTCCGTGAGCACGGCCACGCCGCCCACGACCGCTTGCGCCGGGATGCCGAGCAGCATCACCGTGGCCAGCCAGCGCAGCGACGACCGCCTTGGCCGGTACCTCATCGCCGCGACCCACGTCAGGATCGCCACCGCAGTCAGGACGAATGTCAACAGTCGGTTGCCGAACTCGATGAAGCCGTGGATCCCCATGGCGTCATGAACCACGAACGAGCCGGCAGTGCAGCGTGGCCAGTCCGGGCAGCCGAGGCCCGAGTCGGTCAGCCGCACGGCACCGCCGGTGATGACGAGCATGACGTTCGCGACAAGCGACGCGACGCCGAGCCGGCGCACCAGCGCGCGGGACGGCACCGGCAAGGCGGCGGACATCCTCACTCCCATCGAAACGTCCGTACGGCGACCACGCCCGCCACAACGGCCCAGACCGCCAAGACGAGGAACCTCGAGCCGGTGCTCGACCAGCCGATCGCGGCCCCCCTCGTCAGCGACCGTAGCCCCTCGGCCAAGGCACCGGAGGGCAGCGCGGTGATCAACGGCCGCATGCCGGCCGGGTACGACGACGCAGGGACCACCACTGCGCCGGCGGCCAGCAACACGACGTACACCAGGTTGGCTGCCGCCAACGTCGCCTCGGCCCGCAGACTGCCCGCCATCAGCAGCCCGACCGCAGCGAAGGCAGCCGTCCCGAGCACGATCAGCGCGGCGCAGAGGAGACCCGCGACGACCCCGCCGTGCGGATGCCACCCCAAGGCGAGGCCGGCGACCACGATCACCACAACCTGGCCGGCTTCGACCGCGAGCAGCGCCAGCACCTTCCCGACCAGCAGCCCGCTGCGGGACAGCGGCGAGGCGCCGAGCAGCTTCAGCACGCCGTACCGCCGCTCGAACCCGGTGGCGATGGCCAGGGAGGTGAAGGCGGTCGACATCACCGCGAGCGCCAGCACACCAGGAGTCAGCACGTCGATCCGTCGCCCAGAGCCGAGGTCCACGACGCCACCTGACTCCGCACCACCGATCAGCAGCAGAAGCGGGATGACCAGTGCGAGGAGCAGTTGCTCGCCGTTGCGCACAAGCAGCAGAGTCTCCATCCGGCCATGGGCCAGCACCATCCGGCCGAAGTGCTGGCGACCTGGTTGCTGTCGTCCGGGGCGTGCGGACACCCCCAGCTCACTCATGGCGGATGTCCCTGCCGGTCAGCTCGAGGAAGACGTCCTCCAGCGTGTGCTTCTCCACCGCGAGGTCGTCAGGCATCACTCCCTGGGCGGCGCACCAGGACGTCACGGTCGCGAGCGTGTGAGGCGTCACGTCACCGTCGACGCGGTAGGTGCCGGCGATCGCCTCGACGACGACATAGCCCGGAGGCAGCGCGTCGGAGAGAGCAGTGGTGTCGAGCCCGGCGCGGGCATGGAAGCGAATCGTGTTCCGAGCACCGGTGGAGGTCAGCTCGGCCGGCGTGCCGGACACGAGCACGCGCCCGTGGTCGATGACGTGGACCATGTCGGCGAGGCGCTCGGCTTCCTCCATGTAGTGGGTGGTCATCACAATGGTGACGCCATCTCGGGCGAGGTCCTCGACGAGGTCCCAGGCTGCCTTGCGCGACTGAGGGTCAAGCCCGGCGCTCGGCTCGTCGAGGAAGAGAAGCTCGGGGCGGCCGACGACCGCCATCGCCAGCCGCAGGCGTTGCTGCTGGCCACCGCTGAGCCGGCGGTACGGCGTCCTGCCACAGCTGTCGAGCCCCAACCGGTCGATGAGGAGGGGGACCGGGACCGGGTCCGCGTGCAGAGAGGCGACGTAGCGCAGCATCTCCTCAGCGCGGATGGCGGACCAGGCACCGCCGGACTGCAACATCACGCCGACTCTGGGAGCCAGCTCGCGGTGCTGGCGTACCGGGTCGAGCCCCAAGACGCGCACCGTGCCTGACTGTGGTCGGCGGTATCCCTCGCACGTCTCGATCGTGGTGGTCTTGCCCGCGCCGTTGGGGCCTAGGACGGCGGCTATGGTGCCGGCATGGACCGTCAGAGTCAGGCCGTCGACGGCGGTCCGGTCGCCGTACCGCATGACGAGGTCGCAGACCTCGACAGGGTGGCTGCTCACGATGCGATCCTAGGTTCCGGCGACACGGGGACTTCGGCGCGCTGACCCCCCGGCTTTGAAGCGGCCGTCCAATTACGACACAATGGTGTTGTGAAATCAGTACGGTCCCGATCAGCTCGGCATGCCGTCGAGCGGGGTGCCGGCACGATCGACCCCACCCGGCAGCGGGTTGTGCAGTCGATCCTGGCCGACGGCCCGTCGACCGCTGCGGCGCTCGCCGACCGGCTCGACCTCACTCCTGCCGCCGTCCGGCGCCATCTCGACAACCTCGTTGCCGACGGGCTCGTAGAGGCTCGCGAGCCACGTACCTACGGCGCCCGTGGCCGGGGGCGGCCGGCCAAGACCTTCTCCCTGACCGACTCAGGACGTCATCGGTTCCACCAGGCGTACGACGATCTGGCAGCCAGTGCGCTGCACTACCTCGCCGACGCCGCGGGCCCGGAAGCCGTGGCAGAGTTCGCCCGGCGTCGCACGGGCGAGCTCGAGGAGCGCTATACCGAGACGCTGCGAGGCGTGGACCCTGCTGACCGCGTCCGGGCGCTGGCGGTTGCCCTGAGCGCGGACGGGTACGCAGCATCAGTGCGCACAGCCCCGGTCGGCGACCAGCTGTGCCAGCACCACTGCCCGGTCGCACACGTGGCCGCCGAGTTCCCGCAGTTGTGCGAGGCGGAGACCGAAGTCTTTTCCAGGCTGCTCGGGCGACACGTCCAGCGGCTGGCCACCATCGCACACGGAGACGGCGTGTGCACCACGAACGTGCCCGATCCGGTGATCGCCGCCGAGGGGCGGCGCCGTCGCCCCGACGTCTTGTCCACCTCTGTCCAAAGCCCTGTTGGGAGGACCATCTGATGACCTCGATCGAGGAACTGAACCCTGGCCTGGCCGGTATCGGTCGGTACGAGTACGGCTGGTCCGACGCCGACGTGGCCGGAGCGACCGCCAAGCGCGGGCTCGACGAGGAGGTCGTGCGAGGCATCTCCGCTGCCAAGCACGAGCCGGAGTGGATGCTCGAGCGGCGGCTGAAGGGCCTCAAGCTCTTCCGTCGCAAGCCGCTCCCGACGTGGGGTGCCGACCTCAGCGACATCGACTTCGACAACATCAAGTACTTCGTCCGCTCGACCGAGAAGCAGGCGGCGAGCTGGGAAGAGCTGCCCGACGACATCAAGAACACCTATGACCGGCTCGGCATCCCCGAGGCCGAGAAGCAGCGCCTCGTCGCGGGCGTCGCCGCTCAGTACGAAAGCGAGGTCGTCTACCACAAGATCCGCGACGACCTGGAGGAGCAGGGGGTTCTGTTCCTCGACACCGATACGGGCCTGCGCGAGCACGAGGACATCTTCCGCGAGTACTTCGGCTCGGTGATCCCCGTCGGCGACAACAAGTTCGCCTCGCTGAACACCTCGGTGTGGTCCGGCGGCTCGTTCGTCTACGTCCCCCCGGGCGTCCGCGTCGAGATCCCGCTGCAGGCCTACTTCCGGATCAACACAGAGAACATGGGTCAGTTCGAGCGGACGCTGATCATCGTCGACGAGGGTGCCTACGTGCACTACGTCGAGGGCTGCACCGCGCCCATCTACAGCTCGGACTCCCTGCACTCTGCGGTGGTGGAGATCATCGTGAAGAAGGGCGGCCGCTGCCGCTACACCACGATCCAGAACTGGTCCAACAACGTCTACAACCTGGTCACGAAGCGGGCAACGTGTGAGGCCGGCGCCACGATGGAGTGGGTCGACGGCAACATCGGCTCCAAGGTGACGATGAAGTACCCGGCTGTCTACCTGCTCGGCGAGCACGCCAAGGGAGAGACGCTGTCGATCGCGTTCTCCGGCGAGGGCCAGCACCAGGACGCCGGCGCCAAGATGGTGCACGCGGCGCCGAACACCAAGAGCTCGATCGTGTCGAAGTCGGTCGCCCGCGGCGGAGGTAGGACGTCGTACCGCGGCCTCGTCCAGGTCAACGCCGGCGCCCACCACAGCGCCAGCACCGTCCGTTGTGACGCGCTACTCGTCGACACGATCAGTCGCAGCGACACCTACCCGTACGTCGACGTACGCGAGGACGACGTCTCGATGGGCCACGAGGCGACCGTCTCCAAGGTCAGCGAGGACCAGCTGTTCTACCTGCAGAGCCGTGGCCTCACCGAAGAAGAGGCGATGGCGATGATCGTCCGTGGGTTCATCGAGCCGATCGCCAGGGAGCTGCCGATGGAGTACGCCCTCGAGCTCAACCGGCTGATCGAGATGCAAATGGAGGGCGCCGTCGGCTAACCGATCCGGCCGAACGGTTCGGCTGGCCGTCGCCGTCCCCATCGTCGAAGTGCGTCAAGAGAGCGAGATCGTGACACCTGCACCGAACGTCGCCGCGGCCGCTGAGGCCGTCGAGAGCCATCTGCATCCGGTTCCGTCCTACGACGTCGCCGTCCACCCGAAGCCCAGTGGGCTGGAGGAGGTCTGGCGGTTCACGCCGCTGAAACGGCTGCGCGGGCTGCTCGACGGCGAGCCTTCCGGCGACCGGCTCAAGTGGGAGGCCGAGGTACCGCCACAGGTGACCGTTTCCGAGATCTCCGCGGCGGACGCAAGGGAGCTCGGCGAGATGCGGCCGACCGATCGGCCCGCCGCTTTGGCGGTCGTCAACGCGGACCGAGTCGTGCTCGTCGACGTGCCCGCCGGTGCTGTCCTCGACAGCCCGCTGGTGATCCGGCTGACCGGAGCTTCGGTGGACGAGACGGCGTGGGCGCATGTCCTGCTTCGGATCGGCGACCACGCCGACGGGACCGTTGTCTTCGAGCACACCGGCAGCGCCCGCTACGCGGCGACGACGTCGGTGCTGGTCGGAGCCGGAGCGAACGTCGAGCTGGTGTCGCTGCAGCTGTGGGACGACGACGCTGTGCACCTGGGCCAGATCAACACCAGGATCGGCCGCGACGCGGTCGTGCGGTCCTTCCAGGTGTCGCTGGGCGGTGACGTGGTCCGCATCGTCGAGAACGTCGAGTACGACGCGCCGGGCGGCCAGCTTGAGATGTACGGCGTCTACTTCGTCGACGCCGGCCAGCACATCGAGCACCGGCTCTTCGTCGACCACAACCAGCCGCACACGGCCAGTCATGCGGTCTACAAGGGCGGTCTCCAGGGCGAAGGCGCCCACTCGGTCTGGGTCGGTGACGTGCTGATCCGCAAAGTCGCAGAGGGCATCGAGACCTTCGAGACCAACCGCAACCTCGTCCTCACCGACGGCTGTCGGGCCGACTCAGTGCCCAACCTCGAGATCGAGACCGGCGAGATCCGGGGCGCCGGCCACGCCTCGGCGACCGGCCGGTTCGACGACGAGCAGCTGTTCTACCTGCAGTCGCGGGGGATCAGTGAGGACGAGGCGCGGCGGCTGGTGGTGCACGGCTTCTTCGCCGACATCGTCCGCCGAATCGGCGTCGGCGAGGTGGAGGAGCGGCTGATGGCCGCGCTCGAGCGGGAGCTCGCCGGCGATCCCGCGGCCGTGCAGCGCGCGCAGGCGGCGGGGCGATGACCGGCGGCTTCGCCAAGCTTTGCGACCTCGAGGAGATCGAGGTCGGCGACGTGGCGGCCTTCGACGTCGACGGCGTCGAGGTGGCGGTGGTGCGGACTCCCGACGAGGTATTCGCGATCCGCGACGAGTGCTCCCACATGGAGATCCCGCTCAGTGAGGGAGACGTCGACGCCGACGGCTGCCAGATCGAGTGCTGGCTCCACGGATCCCGGTTCGACCTTCGCACCGGGAAGCCGACCGGGCTGCCGGCCACCGAGCCCGTCGACGTCTACCCCGTCCGGGTGGACGACGGGGCCGTGCTCGTCGACGTACACAACCCTTACGACATCGACTGACCCACCAACGACCAACCCACCACTGGACGGCGAGGCAGAAGGCGACAAATGGCAACCCTTGAGATCAAGGACCTGCACGTTGCGGTCACCACGGAAGATGGGCAGAAGCCGATCCTCAACGGTGTCGACCTGACGATTCGATCGGGCCAGACGCACGCGATCATGGGCCCGAACGGCTCCGGTAAGTCCACCCTTGCGTACTCGATCGCGGGGCACCCGAAGTACACCGTGACGTCGGGCTCGGTGACACTCGACGGCGTCGACGTGCTGTCGATGAAGGTCGACGAGCGGGCCAGGGCCGGCCTCTTCCTGGCCATGCAGTACCCGGTCGAGGTCCCTGGGGTGTCGGTGTCGAACTTCCTGCGGACGGCGAAGACGGCGCTGTCGGGTGAAGCGCCGAAGCTGCGGACCTGGGCCAAGGACGTGAACTCCGCGCTGGACAGCGTCAAGATGGACCGCGACTTCGCCCAGCGCAACGTGAACGAGGGGTTCTCTGGCGGTGAGAAGAAGCGGCACGAGATCGTCCAGCTGGAGCTGTTGAACCCGCAGCTTGCGATCCTCGACGAGACCGACTCCGGGCTCGACATCGACGCGTTGAAAATTGTCGCGGAGGGGGTCAATCGGTTCCGCGACCAGGGCGATCGTGCGGTGTTGCTGATCACCCACTACACGAGGATTTTGCGCTACATCACGCCGGACTTCGTCCATGTCTTCGTCGCCGGTCGGATCGCCGAGCAGGGCGGACCGGAGCTGGCCGAGCGGCTGGAGGCCGAGGGCTACGACAGGTATCTGCAGGGGGCTGCATCCTGATGTCCACCGCGACCGAGCGAGCCGGTGTCGTCGGCAGGTCCGCCGACAATGCGGGGTCTCTCGACGTCGCAGCGGTGCGCGCTGATTTCCCGATCCTGGGCCGGCGACTCGCCGACGGGCGGCTGCTCGCCTACCTCGACAGCGCCAACACCTCGCAAAAGCCGGTGCAGGTCCTCGACGCGCTCTCCGAGCACTACCGGCTGCACAACGCCAACGTCGCGCGGGCAGTGCATCAACTGGGGGCCGAGGCGACGGACGCCTACGAGGGAGCCCGATCGAAGGTCGCCGGGTTCATCGGTGCCGCATCGCCCGCCGAGGTGGTCTTCACGAAGAACTCGACGGAGGCGCTCAACCTGGTGGCCTCGACGCTGGGTACGGCGGGCGGCCGGACCCGACCCATCGGCCCAGGCGACGAGATCGTGATCTCGGAGATGGAGCACCACAGCAACATCGTTCCCTGGCAGCTGCTGGCCCAGCGGACCGGCGCAACCCTGCGGTGGTTCGGGCTCACCGGCGACGGCCGGCTCGACCTGTCATCGATCGATGCGCTGATCACAGAGCGCACCCGGGTCGTGTCGCTGGTGTGGGTCTCGAACCTGCTCGGCACGGTCAATCCGGTTGCTGACATCGCCCGACGGGCCCATGAGGTGGGCGCGCTGATGGTCGTCGACGCCTCGCAGGCGGTACCCCAGCTGCCGGTCGACGTCGCTGCGCTGGGTGCCGACCTGATGGCGTTCACCGGCCACAAGATGTGCGGTCCGACCGGCATCGGCGTGCTCTGGGGTCGTGCAGAGTTGTTGGAAGAGCTGCCGCCGTTCCTCGGCGGCGGCTCGATGATCGAGTCGGTGTCGATGGAGCGGTCGACGTACGCGCCGATTCCACACAAGTTCGAGGCAGGCACCCCCCCGATCGCCCAGGCAGTCGGGCTGGGGGCTGCGGTCGACTACCTGTCGGCGCTCGGAATGGATGCGGTCGCTCACCACGAGCGCCGGTTGACCGACTACGCACTGACTCGGCTCGCGGAGCTGACCGAGGTCCGTGTCGTCGGTCCGACGAGCGCCGTCGACCGCGGTGGGGCGATCAGCTTCGTGGTCGACGGAGTGCACCCGCATGACGTCGCGCAGGTGCTGGACTCCGTGGGTGTGGAAATCAGAGCCGGTCACCACTGCGCGAAGCCCGCGCACGCCAGGTTCGGGCTGCAGTCGACGGCCCGCGCCTCGTTCTACCTGTACAACACCGACGAAGAAGTCGACAGATTGATCGACGCGCTCGACCGGACGATCCGGTTCTTCGGGGTCGGCTAGCCATGGATCTTGACACCCTGTATCAGGAGATCATCCTCGACCACGCCCGGGCACCTCACCACTGCGGACTGCGGGTGCCGTTCGGCGCGGAGGTCCACCACGTCAACCCCACGTGTGGCGACGAGGTCACGCTGCGGGTGCGGTTGGGCGACGGAGTCGTCGACGACGTCTCCTATGCCGCTGAAGGTTGCGCGATCTCCAAGGCCTCGACCTCGGTCATGTGCGACCTGCTGATCGGGCGTCCGGTCGACGTCGCGATGAGGGTGAGCGACGAGTTCATGGCCCTGATGGAGGGCCGGGGCGCCGTCTCGGCCGACGAGGACGTGCTGGGCGACGCCGTCGCCTTGAGTGGCGTTGCGAAGTTCCCGGCCAGGGTGAAGTGCGCCCTGCTCGGGTGGATGGCCTGGAAGGACGCGACGGCCAGGGTCGTCGCCGGAGAAAGCGAGCAGCAATGAGCCAGCAGCCGTCGGAGCAAGGAACCCCGCTCGGCACCGCCACCGTGAGCCAGGACGACGTGCTCGAGGCGATGAAGGACGTCGTCGACCCTGAGCTCGGCATCAACGTCGTCGACCTCGGCCTGGTCTACGGCGTCACGGTGGACGACTCGGCGACAGCGGTCATCGACATGACGCTGACCTCGGCCGCCTGTCCCCTCACCGACATCATCGAGGACCAGACCCGGACCGCGCTGGAAGGGCTTGTCAACGACTTCGTCATCAACTGGGTCTGGATGCCGCCCTGGGGCCCGGACAAGATCACCGATGACGGGCGCGAGATGTTACGGGCCCTCGGGTTCAACGTCTGACGGCGCGCCGGTGGCCGCCCTCCCGGCCGACGCGAGCAGAAGCGTTGTGGT
>JAICMS010000031.1 GCA_025929075.1 Propionibacteriales bacterium | reverse complement strand
GAGGAGCCGCTCCGCGTCGGCGATCGCCTCGACGCGCGACCGGCCGAGGACGTGCACCGGCGCCTCGATCACGTTCTCGAGCGCCGTCTTGTGCGGGAAGAGGTTGAAGCGCTGGAAGACCATCCCGACCTGCGTGCGCTGACGCGCGATCGAATTCTCCGAGTCCTCGACGAGCTTCCCGTTGCGTTCGCGATAGCCGATCAGGTGTCCGTTCACCTCGATGAGGCCGGCGTCGATCTTCTCGAGGTGGTTGATGCAGCGCAGGAAGGTCGACTTCCCCGAGCCCGAGGGACCGATGATGACGACCACCTCGCGCGGCTGCACCTCCATGTCGATGCCCTTGAGCACCTCCAGCCGGCCGAACGACTTGTGGACTCCCTCCGCCTTGACCATCGGGACGAAGCCGGACGCGGCCACGTCGCTGTCCGCTGTGCCGGGCGTCATCGCGCCTCACCCCCGATCGTCTCGGTCGAGGGTGGCTTGCTGTGGAAGGTCGTCGCGTTGTGGACCCACAGTCGCCGGAACTTCTGCAGCGGCGTCGGCGGCAGCTCTCGACTGCTGCTGCGGCCGAAGTGCCGCTCGATGTAGAACTGGCCGACGGTCAGCACCGAGGTCACCGCCAGGTACCAGATGCTCGCGATGATGTAGCTCGGGATGATCCGGTACGTCGCCGCGCCGATCAGCTGCGTTTGGTACAGCAGTTCGGGGAAGCTGATGACGCTGACGAGCGAGGTGGTCTTGAGCATCGAGATCGTCTCGTTGCCGGTCGGCGGGATGATGACGCGCATCGCCTGCGGCAGCACGACCTTGCGGATCGTCAGCATTCGGCTCATCCCGAGCGACTGGGCGGCCTCGGTCTGACCCTCGTCGACGGAAAGGAACCCGGCGCGGACGATCTCGGACATGTAGGCGCCCTCGTTGAGACCCAGGGCGAGGATGCCGGCGCTGAACACGGTGATCAACGAGTTCGCGTTGAAGTGGAAGAGAACCAGCCCGGTGAAGGGCAAGTTCACCGCGGCGTGCTGGCCGATCAGCGTGGAGATGTTGTACCAGACGAGGATCTGCACGTAGACCGGAGTGCCGCGGAAGAACCAGATGTAGAACCACGCCGCGCCGGAGACGACTGGGGCAGGTGACATCCGCATGATCGCGAGGATGATGCCGAGCACCACACCGACCGCCATCGAGATGGCCGTGAGCAGCAACGTCCAGCCGAGGCCCTTGAGGACCGCACTACCGGTCAGGTACTGACGGACGAAGCCCCAGTCGAAGTTCGGGTTGGTCCAGACATAGTGGACGAGCCCTGCCACAAGGTAGAGGACGACGACAGTGGCGATCCACCGGCCAGGATGCCTGGCCGGCACTGCCCGGATCTGGTCAGGGGAGACCCCGGTCGGTGGCTGCTCGGCGACCCCGCCGGGCTGGGTCGTGCTCATCGCGGCCGGCTCATCGCCGTACTAGCTCGTGGCTCCGTTGATCACCGGGTTCTTGATCGCGCCGGACTCGATGCCCCACTTCTTCAAGATGCTGTTGTAGGTGCCGTCGCTGATGACCTGCTTCATCGCGGCCAGCAACGCCTTGTCCAACGGTGCCTGCCCGGCAGGAGTCCCGTTCGGCCGCGGGACGGCGATGCCATAGGGAGCGGTGCCGTACGTCGGCCCGACCAATTTGAACTTGCCGCCGGACTTCTTGACCGCGTAGTCGGCGACCGGCGAGTCCGCCATGACCACCTGGACGCGCCCGGAAGACAGGGCGAGGTTGGCGCCTGTCTGGTCCGGGTAGATCGACAGGGAGACAGCCTTCTTGCCCGCGCTGGTGCACTTCTTGCTCTGCGCCTGCGCGTCCGACTGCTGCGTCGTGCCCTTCTCGACTCCGACCGTGACGCCGCACAGGCTGCTGAGCCCCGTGACCGGCGGGCCGCCCTTGGCGGCCTCGTAGAACGAGGTGCCCGCAGAGAAGTAGGTGACGAAGTCAACGGTGCCTTCCCGCTGCTTGGTGTCGGTGAACGACGACATCGAGAAGTCGTAGCGGCCGGCCGCGAGGCCGGGGATGATCGAGTCGAAGCCGGCGCTGACGAACTTCACTTTGAGCCCCATTACCTGGCCGAGGGCAGTGCCGAGGTCGACGTCCATGCCCTCGATCTGGTGGTTGCTGGGGTTGACGAACTCGTTGGGCGCGTACGACGGGTCGGTCGCGACTGTGAGCGTCTTCTTCGCCGCGATGCTCTTCGGCACCAGGTTCGCGACCGACGACTGCTTCTTCTCGGTGATCTGGCCGCCACCGGATGTACTGCTTCCGCACGCGCTGACCACGAGGGTGATCGCGAGGCCGGCACCGAAGAGGGCGCTGGCACGCTGGACGCGATGCTGCCGTGGCTGGGTCATGGTGACCTCCCGAAGAGTCGTTACGGGCATCGTAGGGGGCATCGTAGGGGGTCGGCTCAGCGGCTTGTGAAAGAGTGACGGAATGTGTCGAAACATCCGTGTCCTCGCGAACTTCGCGCCGCCCGCGACCGACGAGGAGGTCCGTGCCGCCGCGCTTCAGTACGTGCGCAAGGTGAGCGGTACGACGAAGCCCTCGGCGGCAAACGAACAGGCGGTCGCCCAAGCGGTCGAGGCGGTTGCGGAGGCGACCCGCGTCCTGCTCGAGTCGCTGGTGACGAAGGCTTCGCCGCGCAACCGCGAGGTGGAAGCAGCCAAGGCGAGGGCCCGCAGCGCCGCTCGTTTCGGGTGACAACCACCACACCCGCGGTTTGCCCCGATGGCCCGCGGGTACTTCCCGGCGCAAGGAGGGAAGTCAATGCTCAACTTCATTCTCTGGATCATCGCGGTGATCCTCGTCATCGTCGGGATTGTGCAGCTCTTCCAAGGGCAGATCATTCTCGGCATCGTCCTGATCGTCATCGGTCTGCTGGTCGGTCCCGGCGGCGTCAGCATCTTCAGTCGACGCACGTAGCGTCCCCGAGTAGTTAGTCCCCTCAGAGCAACACCCCATCTCTTCGAAGAGGCGTCGCCTCAGACCCGACGGACGAACAAATGTCGGGCTGAGGCGACGTCTATCTCTGCGGCCTCGCCGCCGCTGGCGACCAATACACCTTCGGCTCCTCTGCCGACGGTGACGACCTTGCCGGGCTGGGCACCCACGCGCCGCAGCGCGGCCATCACGCCCTCGTCGGTCTGGATCGGCTCGGCGATCCGGCCGACCATCACCCGCATCTCGCTGTCACCCCGGTGTGCGCCTTCGAGCAGCTTGTCAAGGGACTGGACGCCGTCAAGGAACTCCTCCTGCCCGCGCCCCTCGCCCAGCTCCGCCAGCCCCGGGATGGGATTGCCGTACGGCGATGTCGTCGGGTGGTCGAGAAGGTCGACGAGTCGACGCTCGACGGTCTCCGACATCACGTGCTCCCACCGGCATGCCTCCGCATGGACCTGTTCCCAGGGCAGCCCGATGACGTCGACCAGCAGCCGCTCGGCCAGCCGGTGCTTGCGCATGACCCTCGTCGCCAGCCGACGTCCCTCGGGGCTCAGCTGAAGGTGCCGGTCACCCTCGACGGTGAGCAGACCGTCGCGCTCCATCCTCGCGACGGTCTGGCTGACGGTCGGGCCGGACTGGTGCAAGCGCTCGGCGATCCGGGCACGCAGCGGGACGATGCCCTCCTCCTCGAGCTCGAAGATCGTGCGGAGGTACATCTCCGTGGTGTCGATCAGGTCGGTCACGCGGGCGCCATCTGCCGTTTCGGAAAGAAGGGTGTTGCCCGCCATTCTCACGCATGCAGGCAAGGCGGCCAACTGCCGATAGCCTCGACCGGTGCCCTCCGACGGCTTCGTCATCACGAGGCGTTTCCGTGGGCCGGCGTCCTCGGGCAACGGTGGCTACACCGCCGGGATGCTGGCCGGCCGGCTTACCAGGGTTGCCGAGCCGGTCAAGGTCGTGCTGCGGCGCCCGCCACCGCTCGATCGGTCGCTAGAGGTGCGCACGCCTTCCGTCGCGGCCGGTCGGCTGGAGCTGCTCGACGGTGCTGACCTGGTCGCGACGGCGGAGAGCGGCACGCAGCTCGGTGCCGCCGTGGACCCCGTCCCGGTCGAGGCGGCGCGAGCCGCCGAGCTGTCGTACAAGGGTCTGCACGACCATCCGTTCCCCGGCTGCTTCGTCTGCGGCACCGGCCGGGAGCCGGGTGACGGGCTGCGGCTGCGGCCGGGGCCGGTGGGCGCGGGGCGCACAGCATGCAGTTGGGTGCCAGACGCGTCGATTGCCGACCCTGCCGACGAGTCGGTAGTGGCGCCCGAGTTCGCCTGGGCGGCGCTCGACTGCCCCGGCGGCTGGACGTCAGACCTCGATGCGCGGCCGTTGGTCCTCGGCACGATGACCGCCGTTTGCCTCGTCCGGCCGCCGATCGGCGCTACATGCGTCGTCGTCGGTCAACTGCTGGTCGAAGAAGGACGCAAGACGACGTCAGCAACCTCGGTGTACGACGAGGCCGGCGACCTGCTCGCCCAGGCCGAGCAGGTGTGGATCGCCGTCGATCCCGCGACCTTCGGCGGCTGATGACCGAGTCGGCGCAGGCCGAATTGTTTGTTGCGGCAAATGGCCGAGCTCGGCTACGCCACGGGCGCCCGGGCGTCGTAATGGAGGATTCGACGCTGTTTCGCACAGGAGGCAGCGACGCCGGTGATGCACAGCAGACCGCCGCCGACCAGCGCAGTCGTCGGTGACGCCAGCGCAGCCGCGGAGCCCATTGCGAAGTCGCCCAGCCGCGGACCACCGGAGACGACGACGGTGAAGAAGCCTTGCAACCGGCCGCGCAGGTTGTCCGGTGCTGCAACCTGCAGGATCGTCGAGCGGTAGGCCGCGCTGACCATGTCGGCCGCGCCACTGAGGGCGAGGAAGAGGACGCCGACGAAGAGGAATCGGGAGGTGCCGAAGAGAGCGACGGCGGCGCCGTACAGGCTCACCGCGATCGCAATGGCGATGCCCTGCCGGTGGATCCTGCTCACCCAGCCGGAGAAGAGGAAGGCGATCAGCGAGCCGATGGCCGGAGCCGCCTGCAGCAAGCCGACGGTGCGGACGCCGCCGCCGAAGAAGAGCCCGGCCACGGCAGGGAACAGCGACCGGGGCTGGGCGAACACCATCGCGCACATGTCGAGCACGAACGTCATCGCGATGTTCGGTGAGTGTCGCAGGTAGCGAAACCCTTCGATGACGGATCGGATGCCCGGGCGGCTGATCACCTCGCCATCAGCGGGCTCCGGCGGGATCGGCGGCAGCCGGAGCAGGGCGTAGAGCGAGGCGGTGAAGGTCACCGTGTCAATCGCGTAGGCGACGGTGTAGCCGCCGACGCTGATCGCGATCGCACCGAGGAGCGGGCCGACGGTGAAGCCGAGGTTGAACGACGCCATGTTGAGCGCGTTGGCGGCCGGTAGCAGCTCGCGGCTGACAAGCCGCGGCAGGATCGCGCTGCGGGCCGGGCTGTTGACGGCGAAGCAGCCCGACTGCACGGCGACCACGCCGTAGAGCACCCAGACCGTGCGCATGTCGCGGGCGGCCTGGAAGACGAGCACCATCGACATCAGCCACAGTCCGAGCGAGGCGTAGAGCGCGAGCTTGCGCCGGTCGACGGCATCGGCGAACGCCCCGCCGTACAGCCCGAACGCGATCAGCGGGAAGAGCGAGAACAAGCCGACGAGGCCGACCGAGAAAGTCGAGTGGGTCAGCGCGTAGACCTGGATGGCGATGGTGACCGCGGTCATCTGCTGGCCGAGCTGGGCCACGGTGTTGCCCGCCCAGAGCCGCCGATAGTCCAGCGACACCTTTAGTGGCCGGATGTCGGTCAGCAGCCTGCCGACACCGCGCACCACCGGGTCAGCCTATTGGCCGCCTCAGCGCTCGACGGTGCCCGACCGGGTACTCGCCCGCAGTGCCTCAAGGTCGGTCTTGCCGGTCGCGGTCTTGGGGAGCGTCGCGAGCCGGGTCACTTGTTGCGGCCGCTTGAAGCTCTCGAGCCCAGCGGTGGCGCGGTGCAGGTCCGCATCGGCCACGCTGTCGGAGCAGGCGACGAAGGCGGCGATCCACTGGTCGCCGGCCGCGCGGTCGATCCCGATCACCGTGACGTCGTCGACCCCGTCGACCGCCCACAGCGCACGTTCGACCTCGGCGGGGTCGACCTTCTGGCCGCGGACGTTGAGCTGATGCGCCCGCCGTCCGACCAGGTGCAACCGGCCGTGCAGGTCGAGCCAGCCGCTGTCGCCGGTCCGGAAGCCATCCGGGCCGAAGGGAATGCCACGGTCGAGGCTGTCGTCGCCGCTGTAGTGGTGCGGGCGATAGGGCGCGTTGACGACGACCTCGCCGACGTCGCCCGGAGCGCTTGACCCGTCGATCGTCACCTCGACACCTGGGTAGGGGCGGCCGAGGGTGGCGGCGCCCTCCAGGTCCACCGATACTGCCCCGCACTCGGTGGCGCCGTACTGCTCGGAGATGACAGATCCCCAGGCGGCGTGGAACTTGTTGCGGACGGCGGGCGGCAACGGCGCGCCGCCACAGATCCACAGCCTCGGCAGGGGGCCGGAGTAGGGCTGGCGGAGGTTCGCCCACGCCGCATACTGCGCGGGTACGGCGAGGACGATGTCGGGCTGGTGGCGCTGCAGCAGCTTGCCGAGTGAGGCTGCCAGCTTGGGGCGCTGGTGGACCGACCTACCGCCGAACGTCAACGGCGCGAACGTGCCCGCGGTGTAGCCGTAGCCATGGGTGATCGGCACGGTGCAGAGAACCGTGGTGTCCGGACCCATTCCGAGGTGGGAACCGATCGTCGACTCCTCCAGCTCCAAGGAGCGCTTGGTGCGCACGACTCCCTTCGGCCGACCGTCGGTGCCTGACGTGTAGAAGTGCACGGCACCCCCGTCCGGGTCGTCGGCCGGCCGCGGGGCCGTGGCCGGTCGGCGGGTCTCGACCAGCACGAGCCGGGGACCGCAGGCACGTGATGTCCCGCCCACCAGCTCCCGGGCATGCACCTCGTCACACAACACCGCGGACGCGCCCTCGATGGCGCACAGCTCCGCGGCCCGGGCCGATGAGGCGCCGGGCGGAATGATGAAGGCCTCCGCACGCAATGCAAGAGCCGCGACGACAGCAGCAGCGAAGTCGACGACGTCATCGACCCAGAGGCCGAGTGGCGTCCCTGGTGCGATCGCGGTTTGCAACGAGCTCTCGACGACTGCAGCGAGGTCGACCAGCGATCGGCCGTCAACCGTGCGCTCGTCGGTGATGAGCGCGGAGGCGGCGTCGCCGGCGATCATTGCCGGCTGGTCTGGGCTACGCCCACCCAACTCTTGACCGACGCGACAACGTCTCCGACGGTGCGCACCGAGCAGGCGAAAAAGTGCTCGTCCTCCGCGACCAGCCCGAGCTCCTCCTCCAGCCGAGTGACCATCGCGATCGCCTCGAGCGAGTCGAGACAGATTGGTGGCTCACTCAAAACGCTCGACGTCGTGACCTGGCCGGGCATCAGCTCGACCACCTCCGACTTCGCCCAGATCACCGCCTCGCGAACTGCTGCAAACGCTTCGTCGTCGTCCATCTGTCCGTCCCTCCGGCTCGTCCACCGCGCCGCCGTGTCCCTCCCTGCGTTCCGGGGACTCGGCAGCGCCGCCCCTAATGCTAAAGTCAGCGAGCCCGCGACGCGGCCGGCCGCAGCCACTTTTGGCAGGTCAGGCTTGGCCCAGCGACCGCGGACTCGTGACGGAGGACGACGAAGCTAGGGGACGGGTGGTGGTCAACACCGTCTCTGACAAGCAGGCAGTGCATGCCCTTGCTCGCCGTCTCCTCGACGGCGAGGAGCCAGTCGACCCGTCCGTCGCCCGGGTCGTCGACGACGCCCTCCGTGGTCGCTCGGCTGACCCTGCGCTGCACGGCGCCGCCCTGCTGCTGGCGTACTCGACCGACCGCGATCTCCGCCTGAGCCGCTCCCATTCCCGTGGCTGGGTCCCCGGCCTGCAAGAGCTCATCCACGGCGGCCATCTGGAGGCCGCCGGCTACGCGCTGCCGCGGTTGAAGGCGGCCTTTCCCCGGATGCCGTTCCTGGACTACATGGCGTTCGTCTTCGAGCGCCTCCCATCAGCCGTCGACAACGGCCGGGAAATCTTCGTCGACGACCGGACCAGCGACGTCCAGGTGGTGAGCAAACCGGGAGCCGATACCGTCATCCTCGCCTTCTGCGGTGCCAGCAACCAGCTCGGAATCGCCATCAACTTGATCGACCGCTGGTTCGCCCGGCTCGACGCTCACCTCATCTATCTGCGCGACCGGAAGAAGATCGGCTACACCGCCGGAGTGCCGGCGCTCGGCCCGGACGTCGACGGCACGATCGAGCGCCTGCGCGAGCTGGTGGCGTCGACCGGCGCGCGCCGCATCGTCTGCGTGGGCAACTCCGCCGGCGCGACCGGCGCACTGCGCTACGCGAGCCGGCTCGGCACCGAGCGGGTGCTCGCGCTGGCTCCGATCACCGGCGGCCCCGCCTACGCGAAGAAGGTGCTTCCGCACCTCCCACCTGGCAAGCCGCGATGGTGGGGCGACCTGGTTCCCCTGTACCGCAAGGGACTCGGCGTCCGCGTCCACATCATGTACGGCGAGCAGAACGCCGGTGACGGACAGCAGAGCCGCCGGATGGCTGGCCTGCCCGGGGTCACCGTGGAGGCATTGCCCGACTGGGACTCCCATCACCTGGTCGGCGGGATCCTGCGCGCCGGCCGGCTCGAGCGCGTGCTGGACTGGCTCGTTCTCGGTGACGGCGTCATCGACCTCGGAATGCCGATCCCGGCCGCCGTGGCCGCGCCGACTGGACCTGCTGAGCCCTCGAACTGACCCGGCGACAGCGCCGGCGACATGGGAGCATCGTCGTCTACAGAAGCACTGCCCGCCCACGTCAAGCGTTGGAGGTCGCCCATGGCGTCGTCGGCAACAGAACAGGGACGTGTCACTGAAGAGCCGACCGAGGTCAGCACCGACCTCTACGTCGACGGCCGATCCATAGGGACCAGTGATTGCCTCGAGATCCGCGATCCAGGACGGCCGAGCGCGGTAGTGGGGTACGCAGCCGCGGCGAGTCGGGAGCAGGCGCTGGCGGCCGTCGTGGCGGCGCAGCGCGCCTTTCCCGATTGGGCGGCCCGCACTCCGCAGGAGCGGGCCGACCAGGTGCTGGCAACGCTTGGCGCACTGGAGCCACACCACGAGGCCGACGCCGAGATCCTGACCCGCGAGAACGGCAAGATCCGGATCGAGTCCAAGATCGACCTCTGGGTCTTCAACCACCGGTTCGAGTTGGCCTGCGGGCTCGCCGACCGGGTCGACGAGGTGACCGTGCTCGACGGGCCGCCGTACCGCACCGAAGTCAGCTACACGCCACTCGGGGTGGTGACGATCATCGTGCCCTTCAACTGGCCGCTGGCGATCCTCGCGGCCTCACTCCCCTACGCGCTCGTCGCCGGCAACACCGTCATCGTCAAGCCGCCGCCGTCCGCGCCGTTGGCCACCGCCCGCGTCGTCCGTCGGGTGGCCGAGGCGCTGCCTCCAGGTGTGCTCAACGTCGTCACCGGCCGGGACGCCGAGATCGGGGAGGCGCTCGTCCGCAACGAGGGCGTGGCCAAGGTCTGCTTCACCGGCAGCCCAGGCGGTGGCCGCCGGATCATGGAGATGGCCGCAGGCACCCTCACCCGCGTCGCGCTCGAGCTCGGCGGCAACGATCCGGCACTGATCCTCGAGGATGCCCGGCTCGACGAGGAGGCGCTCGGTCGACTGTTCGCCGGGATCTTCGACTCCACCGGGCAGATCTGCATGGCTGCGAAGCGGATCTACGTGCATCGCTCTCGCTACGACGAGGTCGTCGACGGCCTCTCAGCGCTGCTCGAACGGACGGTGCTCGGGCATGGCCTCGATGAGCAGACGACGATGGGGCCGCTGCACTCGGCGCAGCAGCGCGACTTCGTCGCCGGGCTGGTCGAGGAGGCGCGAACCGGTGGGGCCGAGGTCAGGACCTTCGGCGAGATCCCGAAGGGCCTCGAGGACGGCAACTTCCTGCAGCCGACGCTGGTCCTGGACCCTGATCCGAGCCAGCGGGTGGTGACCGAGGAGCAGTTCGGACCGACCGTGCCGATTCTCCCGTTCGACGACGTCGAGGATGCGATCGCCGCGGCGAACGACACCTGGGCGGGGCTGTGCTCGTCGGTGTGGACCGAGGACCCGCAGCGGGCCGCCGAGGTGGGCGCCCGGCTGTCCAGCGGCTACACCTGGGTCAACAACCACAGCGCGGCGTTCCTCGACGAGCGGGCGCCGTTCGGCGGCCTCCGCAGCAGCGGACTGGGCCGGGAGATGGGCATCGAGGGGCTGCGCGAGTTCATGGACACCCACAGCGTGTCCTTCCCCGCACCGGCCTGAGCGCTGCTGGTTCGCGGCCGCTCCAGCCTGGCGACGTACACGCCGGCAATCTCCTTGTCCGCTCCACGGCGTCGTCGTACGGTGTTGGCACACATGAAGGGAGGTGGTCCGACGAATGCATTCTCAACGGACTTGTGAGGTGGTCGACCGCTAGGCGGTCTCCATTCGGACGGCGTAGCGAATCCACGTTGGCTACCCGGGCCCGCGGGTGTCGGACAGTCCATCCGACCTCGGCCACTGGCCGTGCCAGCCCGCGGGCTCCGCCATGCCTGGACCCAGCCTGCCCCGGCGGATCGCCTACCCTCGGGCCGTGGGAATCGTCGGACCGATCGACCTCGCTGCGCTGCGGCGGGAGTACGGCGACCAGGGGCTCACCCCCGACGACCTCGGGCCCAACCCGATCTCGGCGTTCACGATGTGGCTGTCTGACGCCGCCCGGGCGGGGCTGCACGAGCCCAACGCGATGGTGGTGGCCAGTGTCGGCGAGAGCGGCGCGCCGTCGGCCCGGCTGGTGCTGCTGAAGGCCGTCGACGAGCGGGGGTTCGTTTTCTACACCAACTACGAGTCGCGCAAGGCCGGCGAGCTGCTGGCGCGGCCGGCCTGCGCGCTGCTCTTTCCCTGGCACCCGCTGCAGCGGCAGGTCCGGGTCGAGGGAGTCGCCGAGCAGGTCGATGCCGGCGAGTCCGACGCCTACTTCGCGAGCCGGCCGCGGCCCGCGCAGCTCGGCGCGTGGGCGTCGCCGCAGTCGCGGGTGGTGCCGGATCGGGAGTTCCTCGAGGCGCGGTACGCCGCGGCCGTCGAGCGGTTTGACGGGGCGGAGGCGGTCAGCCGACCGACGTACTGGGGCGGTTTCCGGGTCCGGCCGCAGACGATCGAGTTCTGGCAGGGGCGGCCGGGAAGGATGCACGACAGGGTCCGCTTCCGGGCCGACGGCGAGGCAACGCGCGGCGCCGGGGCGACCGCGTGGACGGTGGAGCGGCTCGCGCCCTGATCTGCGTTGGATGCAGGCGCCCCGGGCTATGGCCGCGGCGGCGGGCGGCGAGAATGTGAGGTGGGCCGAGTCGGCGGTGCCCATGGCGGGTGAACGGTGCCGAAGGCGGCCGGAAGGAGCGAGATGGCGGAGATCCAACACGGTCTCGAGGGCGTGATCGCGTTCGAGACGACGATCGCGGAACCTGACAAGGCCGGGTCGGCGCTGCGCTATCGCGGCGTCGACATCGAGCAGCTCGTCGGGCGGGTGCCGTTCGGCAAGGTCTGGGGGCTGCTGGTCGACAACAGCTACGAGCCGGGGCTACCGCCGGCCGAGCCCTTCCCGATCCCGGTGCACTCCGGTGACATCAGGGTCGATGTGCAGAGCGCGGTCGCGATGGTCGCGCCGGCGTGGGGGATGCGGCCGCTGTACGACATCAGCGACGAGCAGGCGCGCGACGACCTGGCCCGCACTGCGGTGATGGCGCTGTCGTACGTCGCCCAGGCGGCGCGTGGGCTCGGGCTGCCGATGGTGCCCGAGCGGGAGATCGACCGGGCCACCACGATCACCGAGCGGTTCATGCGGCGTTGGCGTGGCGAGCCGGACCCAGCGCACGTGCAGGCGGTCGACGCCTACTGGACGTCGGCCGCCGAGCACGGGATGAACGCCTCGACGTTCACCGCCCGGGTCGTCGCGTCGACCGGCGCGGACGTCGGTGCGGCGCTGTCGGCGGCAGTCGGAGCGATGTCGGGTCCGCTGCATGGCGGGGCACCGGCCCGGGTGCTGCACATGATCGAAGAGGTCGAGAAGTCCGGCGACGCCGCCGGCTATGTGAGGTCGCTGCTCGACGCCGGCGAGCGGCTGATGGGCTTCGGCCACCGCGTCTACCGGGCCGAGGACCCGCGAGCGCGGGTGCTCCGGCGGACCGCGCGCGAGCTGGGTGCCCCCCGCTATGAGGTGGCGCTCGCGTTGGAGAAGGCGGCGCTGGAGGAGCTGAAGGCCCGACGCCCCGACCGGGTGCTGGAGACAAACGTGGAGTTCTGGGCGGCGATCGTGCTCGACTTCGCCGAGGTGCCGCCGCACATGTTCACGTCGATGTTCACCTGCGCTCGGACGGCCGGGTGGAGTGCGCACATCCTCGAACAGAAGCGGACCGGCCGGCTGATCCGGCCGTCGGCGGCGTACGTCGGCCCGGCGTCGCGCGACCCGAGCAGCGTCACCGGCTGGCAGCCCGAGTGGTCCGAGCCCGAGCGCGAGGCGTCATGACCTCCTCGGCGGCCGGCGTCGCTGCTGACCTGCGGATCCCGGCCGACCTGCTGCCGGCCGACGGCCGCTTCGGGTCCGGGCCGAGCAAGGTGCGGCCGGCCGCACTCACTGCGTTGGCGGCCAGCGGGTCGGCGTACCTCGGCACCTCCCATCGGCAGGCTGGCGTGCGCTCGGTCGTGCGGCGCGTCAAGGAGGGCTTGGCGGAGCTGTTCTCGCTACCTGAGGGCTATCAGGTGGTGCTCGGCAACGGCGGTACGACGGCCTTCTGGGACGCCGCCGCGCTGGGGCTGATCAGGCGGCGGAGCCAGCATCTGAGCTTCGGGGAGTTCTCGGCCAAGTTCGCCGCGGCGGCCGGCTCGGCGCCGTACCTCGACGATCCCTCGATCATCGCCTCGCCGCCCGGCACCCGGCCCGAACCGAGAGCAGAGCCGGGGGTCGACGTCTACGCCTGGCCGCACAACGAGACGTCGACTGGGGTGATGGCGCCGGTACGACGGGTGGCGGGCGCCGACGACGGGGCGCTGGTCCTGATCGACGCGACGTCCGGAGCCGGTGGGCTGCCGGTCGATGCGGCGGAGGCCGACGTCTACTACTTCGCGCCGCAGAAGTGTTTCGCCGCTGACGGCGGGCTGTGGCTGGCGCTGATGTCGCCGGCTGCGCTGGCGCGGGTCGCCGAGATCAAGGCGAGCGGTCGGTGGCTGCCGGCGTTCCTCGACCTGCAGATCGCGATCGACAACTCGGCGCTCGACCAGACGTACAACACGCCTTCGCTCGCGACGCTGTTCCTGCTCGCCCAGCAGATCGACTGGCTGTTGGAGATCGGCGGACTGGCCGGCTCGGTGGCGCGCACGTCGGAGTCGGCGCGCCGGTTGTATGAGTGGGCGGACGCGCGCGACGTCACTTCCCCCTTCGTCGCCGAGCCGGCGGACCGGTCACTGGTCGTCGGGACGATCGATTTCGCCGAGGAGGTCAAGGCGGCCGCCATCGCCAAAGTGCTGCGGGCCAACGGGGTGGTCGACGTCGAGCCCTACCGCAAGCTCGGCCGCAACCAGCTGCGAGTGGCGATGTTCCCCGCCATCGAGCCCGACGACGTCTCGGCTCTCACCGCGTGCATCGACTGGATCCTCCCCCGCCTCTAACGCCTTGCTCCCCCTCCTCGTTGAGCGGCCAAGGTTGCAGCGTTGACCGGCCAAACTTGCAGCGTTCACCGGCCAAGCTTGCAGCGTTCACCGGCCAAACTTGCAGCGTTCACCGGCCAAACTTGCAGCGTTGACCGGCCAAACTTGCAGTGTTGACCGGCCAAACTTGGTCGATTGAGCGGAGTCAGGAGAGTGCGGGGAGAAGCTCCGAACGGGCGAAGTCGAGGAAGTCGTCCTGAGTGTCGTCGCCGACCTGGATCACGGCGACGTCGGTGAAGCCGGCGCCCCGGAACGCGTTCACCGCCTGGACGATCGGCTCGACCTCCGGTCCGCATGGGATCGACTCCGCCACATCGTCGGGCGTGACGAACTGACTGGCGGCCGCGAAGCCAGCTGTGCTCGGGAGCTCCGCGTTGACCTTCCAACCACCGCCGAACCACCGAAACTGCTGGTGGGCCACCTCCACGGCCTTGTCCTTGTCGGGTCCCCAACAGATCGGCACTTGGCCGATCTTGCGCTGGTCGCCGTTGCCGGCCTGCTTCCACAGGTCGACCAGCTCAGCCTGTGGCTCGACGGCGATCATCGCGTCGGCGAGCGGTGCGAGGGCTTTGACCGACTGGGCGCCGGACACCGCAGTGCCGATCGGCACTCGCCGTACGGGCAGATCCCAGAGTTTGGCCGAGTCAACCCGGAAATGGGTGCCCGCGAAGTTGACGTATCCGCCGTCGAACAGCGCGCGGATGATCGTGGTCGCCTCGACCAGCATCTCGTGCCGGATGTTGACCGGTGGCCAGCCCGCCGCGACCACATGCTCGTTGAGGTTCTCGCCAGCACCGAGCCCGAGAGTGAATCTGTCGTCCGAGAGAAGCGCGATCGTTGCGGCCTTCTGGGCGACGACGGCCGGGTGGTAGCGCATCGTCGGACACGTCACGTAGGTCATCAGCTCGACCCGGTCGGTCAACTGGCTGACCGCGCCCAGGACCGCCCAGGCATACGACGCGTGACCCTGCTCGTCGAGCCAGGGGAAGTAGTGGTCGCTGATCACCTCGAAGTCGAAGCCGGCGCGCTCGGCTCGTTGTGCGTACCGGACCAGATCCTTCGGTCCGGACTGCTCGGTCATCAGCGTGTATCCGATCTGCATGCCGGTCCCATACCCGTCTGACCTGCGTGCAGACGGACCGACCTCTTGACGTCAACCGTGGCCGGTCAACACTGCAACCTTGGCCGCTCAACACTGCAAGCCTGGCCGGTCAACACTGCAAGCTTGGCCGCTCAACACTGCAAGCTTGGCCGCTCAACACTGCAACCTTGGCCGCTCAACACTGCAAGCCTGGCCGGTCAACGGGGAGGGCGGCGAGGTCGGGGGCGAGGAGGGCGGCCAGGGCGGGGTGAACGTGCCAGGCGTCGACAAGCAAGCGGTAGGCCTCGACGTCGGCCGGCCGCGGCGCTGCGCCGGTGCGCACGGCCCGGATCAGGGCGTTGCGCGGCGTGTGGCGTGAGTCCACGAACTCCACGACGTCGCAGCGATACCCGACCAGCCGCAGGATCGCGGCCCGCAAGGCGTCGGTGAGTACGTCGGCGAACCGCTCGCGCAGGATGCCGTGCCGGGTGAGCAGGCGATAGCCGTCCGGCGGCTCGACGCCACGCAACTGCCGCGCGATGTCGTGGTGGCAGCACGGGGCAGCCACCACGACCGGCGCCTGCCAGCGCACGGCCCGCGCCAGCGCGTCGTCGGTCGCCGTATCGCAGGCATGCAGCGCCACGACCATGTCCGGCGCGACCGGGACCTGCGCATCATTGATCGACCCCTCGACGAAGTCGACGACGTCGCCCAACCCCAGCCGCTCGGCCACCTCGCTGTTGTGCGCTCGAGCCGCCGGCTTGATGTCGACGCCGACGACTCGGGCCGGCAGCCCTTTGACCGCTTCCAGATAGCGCACCAGCCCGAAGGTCAGGTACGCGTTGCCGCAGCCGAGGTCGACCACCTGCAGCGGACGCTCAGACGTCACCCCGTCGGCCCGCGCGTCGACGGCCTTGTCGATCAGCGGGTCGACGGCGGCCAGCAGATCCTGGACCTGGCGGAACTTCGCTGTCCTCGTCGGCTTGACCACACCGTCGTCGGTGGTGATCCCGAGCTCGCGAAACAGCGGATCGGACTCGTCGAGCCGCCGCCGCTTCACCCGGTCATGCGCCCGGTCATGGGTGCGGTCACGCGGGCGAGTCCCCCAACCTTCGGGCCGATCAGGTGCGTCCCCAGGCTCACGGCCCGGTCCGCGATGCAGCAGCCAGCGGCCCTTCTTGGTCACCCGGATGTCGACTGGGCCAGCCGCGGTCTCCAGGTGCCAGTTCGCATAGCCGCCCGCGAGCAGGGTGTCGACTTCTCGCTCGGCCTCCGCGCCGAGCCCCACATTGCGGATATGCGCCTGCCTGTCGTCGTACGACGACACCTGCAGGTGGAGACCCGACCGCAGCTCGACGTAGCGCAGCTCGACCCGCCGGAAAGGCACGAGGGTGTTGCGCTGCCGTCCCGCCGCGACAGCACGCAGCAGGCCGTCGGCGTCGAGCACGAGACGACGGAGCTCCTCCCGTACGGTCGACTGCTCAGGCGTCGTCGCAGTCACCCCACCACGGACAGCGGCCGCCGGAAGAGCTCATCGAGCGATCGCCGCAGCGACCACGATCACGAGCAGCAGGATCAAGACGGCCGGGATGATCAGTCGGCGCTGACGAGGGTCCACTGGAGATCGCCGCCCGTCAGCCCGTGCACTCGACGAGCCGCTGCCGGAACTCCGGCACGAGTGGCTCATCACCAGTGAAGCCGACCGCGGCGTCGTCGACCCGTCCCCACAGCCACAGGAACAGCTCCTGCGGATCGCCGGCCACCGTGGCATCGGCGGAGACCTCCGAGTCGTCGTCGACGATCACGGCGCTTCGCCGGACATCGCACAACCACCGTCGCTCGCCGGACTCGACCGCGATGGTCGCGTCCAGCGGGTGCTCAGTCTCGACGCGGCTCTCCCACCACGGACCGGCCAGCATCACGTGCAGGATCTCGTCGATCCCGTCCAGCGCGATGTCCTCCGGGATCGCCGTGACCTCGCCGTGCGCGGCCTCGGCGTCGTAGCGATGGATAGCCGCCTCCAGCGCCATCCGGCGGATCCAGAAGCCGACGCTGGTGTCGTCGGCGGAGAACGTCGTCGTCTGCTCGTCGGCCGGGTGGTCGGCGAACGCGGTCATCAGGTCAGCCTTCGCCTGTCGGAGGAACTCGATCTCGTCCCGGCCGTCGAAGTCCGCCGGCGGCCAGGGGTCGGGCCACGCGTTGTCGGTGATCACCCGCACCTTGTGCTCGTAGACGACCGCGACGTGCCAGACCACCTCGGCGACGTCCCAGCCCGGGCAGCAGGGCACCTGCTCCTTCAGCCCCTGCCCGGCCACGGCCAGCAGCCGGTCGGTGTCGGAGTCGATCGACGAGAGGTACCGCTTCGACGACAGTCGTGGATAGGTCATAGCCCCATCCTGGCAAACCCGACCGTCAAGCGGCGGTTCGCAGCGTGCGGAGATGCACATTCCGGACGTCGATGTGCTTGGCGCGCATCAGCCACCAGGTGGCGGCAAGGATCGACAACAGCGTGACGAACCCGCCGAACAACAGCATCCACCGTGCCCCGAACGTCTCGCCGATCCAGCCGACCACCGGTGCGCCGAACGGCGTCCCACCCATCATCAGCATCATGTAGAGCGCCATCACCCGACCGCGCATCTCCGGCGTCACGGCCAGCTGGACGACCATCTGCAGCGAGTTCAGCAGCGTGATCGACGCGATGCCGACGACGGGCAGCCAGAGGGCGAAGATCAGGTACGTCGGCATGAGGCCCGACGCGATCTCCGCGGTCGCGAACGCCACCCCGGACAAGACCAGGACCACCCGGCGCGGGTAGGCGCGCCGGGCCGCCCACAGCGCCCCGACGAGCGATCCGATCGCCATCACCGACCCGAGCAGACCGTACTCGCCCGCGCCCTTGTGGAACACCTGCGTCGCCATCAACGCCGTCGTCATCTGGAAGTTGAGCCCGAACGTGCCGGTGAAGAAGGCGACCACCATCACGAAGATCAGATCAGGGCTCTTCAGCACGTAACGCAGCCCCTCCCGGACCGCGCCGCGTCGCCGACTGATCGTCTCCGACGGGCTGAGCTCCGACGGACGCATCGCACGCAGCGAGCCGATGACGGCCAGGTACGAGACCGCGTTGATCAGGATGACCCCACCGGAGGCCGTCACGCCGGAACCCAGGGCGGCGATCAGCAGGCCGGCCAGCCCGGGACCGGCGATCCGACCGAGGTTGAACGAGGCGGAGTTGAGCCCGACCGCGTTGGACAAGAAGTCGCGACCGACCATCTCGATGACGAACGACTGCCGCGCGGGCGAGTCGAAGGCAGCTCCGGTCCCGAAGAGGAACGCGATCAGGTAGACGTGCCAGACCTGCACCAGGCCGGTCACCGACAAGATGCCGAGTGCGAGTGCCGTGGCGGCAAGGGACGCCTGGGTGAACATCAAGAGCCGACGCTTGGGGTAGCGGTCGGCGATCATCCCGGCGAACGGCGTGATCAGCAGGAAGGGCAGGAACTGCAGGCCGGTGGTGATGCCGAGCGCGCTGCCGGAGTGGGTCAGCTGCAGGACCAGCCAGTCCTGCGCCACCCGCTGCATCCACGTGCCGGTATTGCTGACGACGCCGCCGCACCAATAGAGCCGGTAGTTGCGTACGGCGAGTGCCTTGAAGGTCGGACTCATGCGCGAGAAAGGCGCTCGAGAATCGGAGCGGCCTCCCTCAGCAGTTGGCGCTCGGCGGCGCTCAGCTCGGCAAGTCGACGGCTCAGCCACGCTTCCTTACGCCGTCTCACCTCGGCCAAGACGGACTCGGCGGCCTCGGTCAGCGACACCACGACCACTCGGCCGTCGGTGGCGTGGGTGGACCGGGCCACGAGGCCCTTGTCGGTCAGGGAGCCAACGGTTCGGGTCATCGAGGGCGGCTGCACCCGCTCCGCCGCCGCGAGGTCGCCGATCGTCATGCTGCCGTTGCGCGACAGCGTGCCGAGTACGGCGAGTTGGCTGGCCGTCAGGTCATCGCGCGGGTCGCGTTCATTGCGCAGCCGACGGGACAACCGCATGACCGAGATCCGCAACACCGACGCCAGGCCCGCATCTGTCCTGGCCAGTTTGGCGGTCTCCAGAGGCATCTCTTTAGCATACCTCTTTAGCCCCGCTAACCAAAGTCAGCGCGATCCGCCCTGCCTCAGCTGGCGCCGAGCCACTGGCTGATCGGGTTGATCGCGAAGTACACCACGAACAGCGCGGACACCACCCATAGCAGCGGGTGGACGGCGCGCGCCTTGCCCTTGGCGATCTTCAGCACGACGTACGTGACGAAGCCGGCACCGATGCCCACCGAGATCGAGTAGGTGAACGGCATCAGCACGATGGTCAGGAACGCCGGGATCGCGATCTCCATGTCGTTCCAGTCGATGCTCTTGACCTGCATCATCATCAGGAACCCGACGAGCACCAGCGCAGGCACCGCCGCCTCGTTCGGGATCACCGCCACGATCGGCGCCAGAAACGTCGCGAGCAGGAACAGCACCCCGGTGACGACGCTGGCGAGGCCGGTCCGGGCGCCTTCCCCGACGCCGGAGGCGGACTCGATGTAGGAGGTGTTGCTGGAGATGGAGGCAGCACCGCCTGCAGCCGCCGCCAGTGAGTCGACGATCAGGATCCGTTGGGTGTTCGGCGGTGTGCCGTCTTCGTCGAGGAGGCCGGCCTCGGCGCCGATCGCGGTCATGGTGCCGACCGTGTCGAAGAAGTCCGCCAGCATCAGCGTGAAGATGAACAGGATCGCGGTGACGATGCCGACCGACTGGAACGAGCCGAGCAGCGAGAAGTGGCCGAGCAGTGAGAAGTGCGGCGTCGCCGCCACCGTGTCGGGGATCTTCGGCACGTTGAGGTTCCAGCCGATCGGGTTCTTCGCGCTGCCGGCCCCGACGTTGCCGACCGCCTCGACGATGATCGCCAACACCGTCGTCAGCAGGATCGAGATCAGGATGGCGCCGCGCACCCGCCGTACGTAGAGCACGATCATCAGCAGCAGCCCGACGATGAAGACGACAGTCGGCCAGCCGGCGAGGAAGCCGTTGGTCCCCATCTGCACTGGCGTCGGCGGCGCGTCCGGGCGGCGAACGAAGCCGGAGTCGACGAGGCCGATCAGTGCGATGAAGAGTCCGATGCCGACGCTGATCGCGATCTTGAGCTGAGCCGGTACGGCGGCGAAGACGGCCTTCCGGAAGCCGGTCAGCACCAGCACGAGGATGACCAGGCCCTCGATGACGATCAGCCCCATGGCGTCCGCCCAGCTCATCTGGGACGCGATCGAGAACGCTAGGAACGCGTTGAGCCCGAGCCCGGTCGCCAGCGCGAGGGGGTAGTTGGCGACGACTCCCATCAGCAGCGTCATGACCCCGGCCACCAAGGCGGTGGCAGCGGCGATCAGTGGCAGGTTGGGCGCCGTACCGCCGCCGAGGTAGTGCCCGTCGGCGTCCTTGGCAAAGCCGAGGATCAACGGGTTGAGGACGATGATGTAGGCCATCGTGAAGAAGGTCACGAAGCCACCACGGATCTCCCGAGCGACGGTCGAACCGCGTTCGGTGATCTTGAAGAACTTGTCGAGGCCGGACGCACGGTTCCGCGTGCGCGCCACTTGTGTCTCGGTCATGCCGGAACCTTATTGGCCGCGCCGATCGTGACCACGCACGGCTCGCCAGGGAATGGCCAACACGGCTCCGCGTAGGCTCCATGGCGTGTCAGATGAGCCAGCCGGGCCTGCTCGACCGACCGATGCCCCGGGGCCAGCGGACCAGCTGCCCCCGCTGGACGTCACGGGCGTGCGGACGTTGGCGGTTGGGACGCTGGCGTGGCTGGTCGCGTTCCTGGTGCTGCTCGCCTTCTCGTCTCACCTGCGGTCACACGGCGAGGAGTGGTGGCTGTGGACGGCGCTGGCCGGCGTCGGGCTCGGCGTGTTCGGCGTCATCCACTGCTATCGCCGGGAAAGCCGCCTCACGGCCAGCAAGCCCTAACCCACCCCCGCCGACCCTAACGCCGCGCTGACCAGCTCACCGCCCGCCCACTTCCCCCTCGGAATTGCGGGAGCAGGGGGTCAGAGGGCTGGGGGACGGATGACGACTCCGGTCAGCGCTTGCTGAAGTCGGTGTCGACCCAGGCGTCGGTGGCAATCGTGTCGAGGACCGGCGACGGCAGGTGCTGCTGTCGCGCCGACGTCTCGAGCCGTACGTCGGAGTGCGCGCCACATCCGTGGTCGAAGGACACCACGTGCCCGTCGCTCGGCGACGACGCGTTGGCACAGGCGCCGAAGATCGCGCTGAGCGGCCCGGCGATCCGGACCAGGAAACCGCAGGATCCACAGTGCGCGGGAGCCGCCTGGGAGATCGGCGAGTCGGGGCCATCCGGCCCGTCGTACCACCGCGTCGCCGCCTGCTCGCGGCCCTCCAACGACAGCACCCGCGAGCGCCCGAGACCCACCTCGCGGGTG
>JAICMS010000150.1 GCA_025929075.1 Propionibacteriales bacterium | reverse complement strand
CCGAGGTGCGGCACGAGGTCGTCGTACCCGGGACTCCCGAGCGGGCGTTCGCGGCATTCACCGAGCGGATGGGCGACATCAAGCCCAAGGAGCACAACCTGCTCGGCTCCCCCATCGCCACGACCACGTTCGAACCCCGCGTCGGCGGCCACATCGTTGACCGGGCCGAGGATGGCAGCGAGTGTCGCTGGGCGCGGGTGCTCGCCTTCGACCCGCCCGACCTGCTGGTGTTCTCCTGGGACATCGGGCCGACCTGGCAGCTCGAGACCGATCCTGCCAACGCAAGCGAAGTCGAGATCCGGTTCACCGCCGACGGCCCAGACCGCACCCGCGTCGAGCTGGTCCACCGCCACATCGACCGGCACGGACCAGGCTGGCCGGCTCTTCGCGACGGCGTCAACGGCGAGCAAGGCTGGCCGCTCTACCTCAATCGATACGCCGCCCTCCTGGACGACGCCGACTGAAGGCCGCCGCCAGTGGCGCTGCCGACGAGAGCCAGACATTCGGCGACGTCGCTCTGCCGGTGGAGAATGTCGCCGTGTCCGCCGAAGAGATCACTGACAGGGTCCGGGCGATCTGCCTCCGGCTGCCCGAGGCCACCGAACGGCTCAGCCACGGCTCCCCCGGCTTCTTCGCCGGCAAGCAGTTCGTGATGCTGTGGGCGCACGGTCACCACGACCACGAGTTCCCGCATCTGTGGTGCGCCGCCCCGGTCGGGGCCCAAGAGGCACTCGTCGAGGGGACACCTGACCGGTTCTTCCGACCGCCGTACGTCGGCGGCCGCGGCTGGGTCGGGATGCGGCTGGACGGCGACGTCCCCTGGGACGAGGTCGCGGAGCTGTGCGAGGACGCCTACCGGGTGGTCGCCCCGGCCCAACTCGTCGCGAGGCTCGATTCGAACGCCCACCGCCGCCGACCCGTCGCTGACGCCAAAGGCCGGCATGGGCCGGTGGGGGCCAAGGGGGAACAAGTTTCATTGCCAGTGGTCGACCTGGGGAGGATGATCGGGGCAGCGGAAGGGGTCTGGCATGACCGACCCGCAGCAGCTCAGCAGCGGAGGCGTCGTAGCCCGCGGCAGTGACAGGGGCGCGGGCAGTGCGCTCGTCGTGCTCACAGCCATCGCCGTCGGGGCGGCGGTCGCGGTGGCGCTCGGTGCCTACGGCCGCGAGCACACGCCGGTCGGCGAGACGATCTTCAACTTCCAGTTCGGCTTCGGCAGTCTGCTGGCGATGAAGGTCTGGCTGGGTGTAGCCGCCGGCGGGCTCGCACTCCTCCAGTTCCTGACCGCACTGTGGATGTTTGGCCGGCTAAGTTTCGGCCGCCGCTCCGCTCCGGGGATCGCCGCTCCGGTCCACCGAGCGACCGGCACTCTGGCGGTCTTGGTCACCATCCCGATCGCCGCGAACTGCCTGTACTCCCTCGGCTTCCAGACCTACAGCACGCGGGTCCTCATCCACTCGGTTGCCGGGTGCGTCTTCTACGGCGCCTTCGTCACCAAGGTGCTCGGTATCCACGTCCGGTCGGCGCCTCGATGGCTGACTCCGGTGGCAGGCGGCCTGGTCCTCGCTGTGCTGTGCGTCGTCGTACTGACCTCGACCGTCTGGTACCTCACAACGATCGGCACCCCACCCAGCGGAAGCTACTACTGATCCACACACTTGCGGGCTCCAGCGTTGCCACAACGTGAGCCGTACGGCGACGCGGAGCCCGCCTCCAGGGCAAGGCCGCCGACCCAAGGAGACCGGGAGCGGTACCGCGAGGCGCGCGTCCGATCGTGAAGCTCGCCCCTCGTAGCCCTCCAGCCAGAGCCGAGCCGTGCCGGGGCGCAATCCAACGAGACGGTCCACCCCCAGGGAGGAGTAGATCGCTCGATCGAGCACGGATTCCGACATGGGCACAACCGCAACACTGACCACCGACAATCGGCGGACTTGCTCGCCTTTGTCGAAGTGGGCGCGCCGGATGCCGATATGGACTGCCTCGACCGGCGGCCGGCGACCGGCGTTGGCTAGCGACGGCGGCGCACGGTGCCGCGGAGGGACTTGCCCTTCAGGACTCGATGGAAGTGGACGCGGGTGTCCTCGATGTGGTCGCCCATGGCGGTGCGAGCGGCCTCCGCGTCCTTGGCGATGACGGCGCTGAGTACTTCCTCGTGCCCTTGGACCGAGACTTCGATCTGTTCCTCGAAGGCGAGTGCATCGGTGGGTACGAAGAACTCGCCCCGCGCCTGAGCGACGACCTCCTCGAGGCGTGGACTCCGGGAAGCGGTGACGATCCCGGCATGGAAGTGCGAGTCAGCCAGTCGGAAGCCGGGGCGGGTCGACGACCCTTCCATGTCTGAAACCGATTGTTCGAGCGAGGAGATGTCCGCCCTCTCGCCGGGAGCAGCTTCGTCGCCGAGGCCTTCGGTAAGGACGTCGTCCGCCACTACCAGGCGGTTGCCGAGTTCGAGTGGAACAGCTTCATGAAGTGCGTCACTGACTGGGAGCGAGAGCGCTACCTGGAAGGCATCTGATGGCGGACGGGCGACCCGCACTGCCGCAGCAGCTCGACCTCATCGACGGCGAGAGAGAAGAACCGGCCCTGACCGGGATCATGCTCAACGACCCCGACACCGGGGAGGATCTGGGCCGATCAGCCGTGTCTCGGCCCGAGTCGGTCGAGGCAGCCATCGTCGCCGCGGATCACGTGGCGGCGTCAAGTGCTTGGAGCGCTCAGGACTTCGGGGCCCGCACGAACCTGCTGACGAGCTTCGCCGACGTACTCGATGAACGGCAGGAGGAACTCGCCGCAGCCGACACCGTCGACAGCGGTGTCCCCATCACCGTCACCCGCATGTTTGCTGGTGGACTCTCAGACGTCGTCCACGAGGCGGTGACTCACGCCCGCCGACTGAAGCTGCACCGATCGCTCGCTGACAACGTCGGGCTCCACTTGCTGCCCTGGGTCCGGTGGCGGTCCTCGCGCCGTTCAACGCGCCGGCGTTCATCGCTGTGAAGAAGACGGCGTATGCCCTCGCCGCTGGGTGTCCGGTGCTGCTCAAGCCTTCGACGCACGCGCCTCATGCGGCGAACCTCATCGCCGACGCCATGCAGGAGGCGCTCAACGCCCATGGTCTGCCGGGCGGATACTTCCAGCTCCTGCACGGTGACGCTGAGGTCGGCGGGCAGCTGGCCGAGGATCCACGGGTTCGCTGCGTGACCTTCACGGGAAGCCGCGCCGGCGGTCAGTCTGTGGCTGGGAGCGCCGCGTCGTCGAGTCTTAAGCCGCTTCAACTGGAATGCGGGAGCAACAACCCAGCCATCGTCCGAGCGGACGCGGACATCGAACGGACAGCTGACGCGCTCGTAGCCGGCATGACCAAGTTGAACGGCCAGTGGTGTGAAGGACCGGGAACGGTCTTTGTCCACGAACGCCAGCACGACCAACTCATCGACGCGGTGCTTGACCGGCTATCCGGGATTGCGGTCGGACCGGCCCGGGACCTGGAACGGCCTTCGGGCCACAGGCCAATGCCACCCAGAGAGACAACGTCCTCCATGCGATCGAGCGACTGCAGGATCTGGGAGCGAAGGTGGAGGGCCGAGGCGACGATGCAGGACGGTCCGGGTACTTCGTCCCGCCCACCGTCGTCCATGGCATCTCAGCGGATCACACGATGGCTGAGATCTTCGGGCCTGTGCTGACGGTTCACTCGGTGACAGATGACGCGCAGGCACTGGAACTGGCGAACTCGCGTCTCGGCGGCCTCGCCGCTTACGTCTTTACCTCCGACCTGGAGCAGGGCCTCGGACTTGGGGCACGAATGGACGCTGGAGAAGTCAAAGTCAATGGGACCAGTCTCTTGGACATGCATCCAGGCTCCGTCCAGAGCTTCTGGGCCGGAAGTGGCATCGGCGGCCACGGCAACGCCGAACTGATCAGGTTCTTCCTGGGCTCGCGCATCGTGGGTGTCGATCCCCCGGATGCTCCCATCTGAGCAGCCAAAGGAGCGGCGGGACGGCTGGGTCGCATCGACTAAGGCGACCGAGCGGCGCCCGTCGCAACGAGCCGGTCAGCCGGCTTCCAAGTATTCGCCGATGGCACGGCGGATGGTCTCGGACACACTTACACCATCCGACGCTGCTCGTTCGAGGAGAGCGCGTTTGAGCTCGGGGTCAAGCCGGACCGACTCGACCGAGGCCGCAGACGAACCTCGGGGCGGTCGTCCGGTCCGACGTCGCTCAAGGATCTGGTCGACGTCATAGCCAGCCTCAGCCTCCGTAGCCAGCTCCTCCACGACGTCGTCAGTGATCAAGGAGCCGTCCGACTTCTTGCCGTGAGATGTCATCGTCTCGGGTCTTTCGGTAGCAATCGTTGATACTTCCCCCGCATAGGCATGGCATGAATCACTGCAGGTCCCTGCGGCCTGTCCAGCACGACGATCTCCAGCAAACCGCCGGAGCGATCCGGGCCGAGAACCAGGTACCGCAGCGGATCTTCTCCGACTTCGTCGACAACGAGCGCCAAGCGAACTGCGTGGTGGATGTCGTCTGCCGCGACGCCGTGCCTAAACGCGGATCGAAGAATCTCCACGACGTATCGTACTACGAAACTCGGCCCAGGCCGGCCTCAATCGACTATGCGCCCCGATCCGCTGGATGCTGCGCGCGCCGGTGAACGACCCCCCAACTTCGCGAGCCGATTCTTGCGCCCTGCCCGGCGACCTACGCCCGTCCAGTGCGCACATCCCGGATGCCGGCGGACCGGACACGTGGGGCAGCCGGGATTCGGACAGTTCGGGCCAGGATTCGGGCCGCGGGGGTGTTCGGTGTTTAGGCGTCGAGGAGGCAGTCGACTCTGGTGGCCCAGGCCGGTGTTGGGGGCAGTCCGTAGCCGCGGCGGCCGAGGATGGCAGCGATGATCGCGCAGCCGGGCGGCGGAGACTCCGGCCAGGGGGTGTAGCCGTCGGTGAAGACGACGACGAGGTCGGGCCGGGGTCGGAGCTCGGCGGCGGTCCGGATGCCGACCCGCATGTCGGTGCCGCCGCCTCCGGCGACGCGGGTGTCGCGGGCGCGGCGGACCTTGGTGACGGTCTGGATCGCGGCGTCGCAGGCGAGCATGGTCACCGAGGAGCCGCGTACGCCGAGGGCGGCCAGCGCGCCGTCGACCTCCCCCAGCGCGCGGCCCAGGAGCTGGTCGTCGACGCTGCCGGAGGTGTCGACGACCATCGCGACGCTGGGCAGGGGCCGCCGGGTGCCCGGGAGCACGACGTTGCGGACGGCGCCCT